>JARHYD010000122.1 GCA_029258655.1 Mailhella sp. | reverse complement strand
TTAAGCCAAAAACAAAAACCAGGTTGGCTTTCTCGTTTCTTAGAAATGGTAAGTCCATTCTAGTTTTATAAAATCGTTGTTGTTGTTAATTAGACCTAGCTAGCCACTAGGTCTTTTTTTATTTTTTGTGGGGTATTTATTGGGATATATTTTTCACGATAATTTGTGAAAAAAGTAAAAAGTTTTGTAAGGAGGGTAGGGGGAGAAACTTTTTCACAAGTTTTCCCCCTAGAAAAATTTTCGTATAAAAAAATTAAAAAAGATCTGTATAGCAAATTGCAGGAATTTCTTTGTTTGTCCATAGGTAAAATTGTGCTTTAGCTTGTTCTATGAACATTTTTGTTCCATTGATAGTAGGAATTTTAGATTGATTTGCTTTTAACAAAAAGGGTGTTTGTTTATAGGTTAAATCATAGGCTAATAATACGTTTGTAAAATTATTTCGTGGACTTTGGGCGTCGTTATCCCATTGGGGTATGGTGTTTATGATAATGTCGCAAGGAAATTCTTTATGAATAAGTGGTAAATAATGTAAGACGGCTTGTGTATTTAAGGAATATTTTATTAATAAATCATGATGGCTATGAAAATGCTTAATACATTCTTGTACTTGTTCTTCACGCCTTGCACAAAGAAAAATATCTTTTATAGCAGAGCAATGCAGTAAAGCCGCAACAACAGCTCTTGCAGCTCCGCCTGCACCATAAATGATTGCTGATTGAAAATTTTTACCTTGTTGAATTTTTTCTTGGATAGGAGCAAAAAAACCTTGAATGTCGGTATTATCTGCTGTGAGTTGTCCATTATCCCAATAGAGGGTATTAGCAGCACCTGAAAGACTTGCACGATAGGTTAGTGCTTGTGCAACTTCCAATACATTTTTTTTATAAGGTATTGTAATGGATAAGCCTTGCATTGGGAAAGTAAAATCTTGTTCCTTGTATTTGGTTAAAGTTTGTTTCTTTAGCATAGGATTATTTTCTAGGTAGGAATATGCTTGGAATAATTGATGATTTTTTCCTGTATAAAAATATTCCATAAATAACGAGAAGTCTTGTACTTCATAAGCAAAATAACGAGCATTTATTTGATAATAATTAAAAGCTCGCTGATGAATTAAAGGACTAAGACTATGCAAAACAGGATTTCCAATAACAGCATAATGATTATTCATTTTTCTTCCTTATATATTAGGGAGTGTTTTTAAAATAATTTTATTTTATTTTTTTTGGGGGAAATGATTTCCCCCAAACCCCCTCAATCAGGTAACTGTATTGAAATAAATTTCAATACAGTTACCTATGTTAGGGTATAAGTAGAAAATATTTTTCTCAAAAATAAAAAAATTTTTTATTTTGTATAGTGAATATAGCTAGTTTCTATTATTACTATACTACAAATTTTTTATTTTTATTATTAGAGAATAAAGTTTAATACGTATAAATAATTTAGAAAGATACCGTAGTTTTTGAAGAAATTATGTATATTCCATAATATGGAATAATCAATCTAGGAATTGATAATAAATTTGCTTAATGAGGGGTGGAAATTATTTCCCTCAAAAAGAATATGTTACTTTAAAAATACACCTTTAACAAATTGTATTTATAAATTTTTTATTAAATTTAAATTGTTTTAATATGAAAAAAGGGAAAATTCAAATTTTCCCTTTTATAATAAGACTATTTTTTTTCGTTTTCTTCGTTTATTTCTTGAGCTTCTATATTTTCTGAATTTTCAAATTCATCAGCCATAAAAATATCATCTTCAAGTTGTTCTGTATCAGTAGTAATTTCTTCTGGCACTTCTGTATAATCATGGCGTTTACGCATAATAATAACACGTTTTAAAACTCCGTCTCCAACACTGCGAGTAAAGACATCATCTTCTTCTTGCAAGGCAAGGTGAATAACTCTGCGTTGGTAAGCACTCATAGGGCGGGTTGATTG
This sequence comes from Mailhella sp., assembly GCA_029258655.1. Lineage (GTDB taxonomy): Bacteria > Desulfobacterota > Desulfovibrionia > Desulfovibrionales > Desulfovibrionaceae > Taurinivorans. The sequence continues at coordinate 13,122 of JARHYD010000122.1, read as the reverse complement.
TGAGCGACCTGTTTTGCGAACTCTATCTGCAAGCATTTGTGCTAGAGATTCAATGCGAGCATCTTGTCTTGAATGATAGTCCCCAGTATCAAGCTGTATTCTTACTTGAGCTTCCATTTTTGTTGTGATAATGCGAGCTGCAAGATATTGGATAGCTGCTAAATGTTGTCCTTCGCGACCAATTAACAAGCCAGAATCTTCGCTTTCTATGCGAACCATAACGCGGTTTTCTTCTACTGTGATTTCGAGTTTTGTTTCATCACCAACAATAGGTTTTATAAGGTTAGTAATGGTTTCCTTTACTACTTGGTGAAGTTTTTCTTGATCTAGTTCAAGTAAATTTACTCTTGGAAGCAATGTGCCTTCATAATCAATGGTATTTTCTGGTTTTGTTTCAAAGCGTTCACGTTTTGGAGCAATAAAGCGTGGTCTGCGTTCTGGTCTTTCATAACGTGGACGTTCGCTTCTTTCTATATTTCTTTCTGTATTTTTTTCAAAACGACGGGGTTTTTTTTCCTCATTATTATCACGATGTTCAAAACGGTTGCTACGTAAATTTTTATTATCATAGCGATGACGTGGATTTTTATGATAACGGGAATGGCGATTTTCTTCTTGATAATGGCCACTGGAAAGAATTTCTGCTTCCGTCATATTTCCTAAGAAATTGGCACGTTGCATTGCTTGACGATCCATTGCTTCAAGTACGCGTTCATCAAGCTCTTCATCATCGTGATGTACAGGAATTTTTGAAAGGAAACGGCGTTGACTTTCGCCTTCATCTTCATCATCAAAAGTATTTTTTTCAAATTTTGCTTTTTTTTCTAAGCTTTCGATTTTATCATTTTTATCTTGGAAGCGATTTTTAGGTTTATGGTTTTTAGGTGTTGTTTTTTTCTTTTCTTCATAAGAAACGTTAAATTCTGGTAATTCAACACGTTTAGCACGAATTTTAGCTTTTCTAGCACCTACAAGACCAAAGATACCTGTTTTTGCATCTTCAACAATTTCTATTTCCAGTTTTTCTCTTTCTGCACCAAAAAAAGCACACGCATCTTGAATTGCTTGATCAAGGTTTTTTGCTTGAAACTCTTTAAAATCATTCATATCAATACCTTCTATTACTTTCTATCTCACTTTACGTAAAGTCCACCATTGTTGAGCAATGGAAAGAATGTTGTTAACAAGCCAATAAAGAACTAAGCCCGCAGGGAAATTTAAAAACATAAATGTGAATATAACAGGCATAAGCAACATTACTTTACGCTGTGTTGGATCGCCAACAGCAGGAGAAAGCCATTGCTGTAAAAACATGGTTGCACCCATGATGAGAGGGGTAATATAAAGCGGATCTTTAACAGAAAGGTCTGCAAGCCATAACATATCTGTAAAAGGTAGATATGTTATAAATTCCGCATGGCGTAAATGATTAGAATTAAGGAGTGCGTTATAAAGGGCAATAAATACAGGTAATTGTACTAATATTGGTAAACAACCACTCATAGGATTAATATTATAGGTACGGTATAATTGCATCATTTCACGAGATAATGCTTCTCTATCATTACCGTATTTTTTCTTTACCTCTTCCATCATAGGAGCAATTTTTTTCATTTGTTCCATAGACTTATAGCTTTTTTTAGTTAGAGGCCAGAATAAAACTTTAATAACAACAGTAAGAAGAATAATAGCAATACCCCAGTTGCTTACAAATTTTTGGAAGAAACCAAGTAGCCATAAAAGAGGTTTTGCTAAAATACCAAAAAAGCCTAAATGAATAGCTGTTTCTAGTTCATTTGGAGCTTGCTCTAAAAGTTTATTATCTTTAGGACCAATCCACCAACTAACATTTTGGCTTACAGGACTATTGTAATTAACGCTAATTGGTTGTTCTTCATAAGCAATACGCCAAACATTATTTTGAATACGAGCTTTTAAAAGACCATTTTTACTTTCAGGAGCAATAGCACTTAGAAAATAGTTGTTTGCTAATGCTGTATAAAAAAGTGACCCTTTTTCTACAATACCTTCTTCGGTTAAGGTATCAACATCTGATTGATGTTCGTAGCTACCGTCATCATTCCAAATAACTTGCATAGGGTTATAGGTAGAGGAGCTAGAATACACAGTACCTGCAAAGGTATATCCTACACGAACAATAGCAGCTTTGCCTTGTTCTGCATTATACGTTACTTTTTCGTTAATAAGATATGTTGTTGCATCAAAAGTAAGCTCACGAGTAATGATAATACCATCAAGATTACCTTCAAAAATAAGCGTTTTTTTCTCATTATCAGAAAGAGTTAAAGAGTCTGTGCTTACTTTCCATGTTGCTTTATTCCAAGAAGGAGTACCATTAATAAGAAGTCCCATAGGAGAAGCTGTTTTTGCTTCTTTTCCAATCATATCAAGCTCAGGGGAGTCTGGGGCACTTGTTTCAGCTATATTATGAAGGGTAAAAGATTCTAAAACACCGCCTCCACTGTGGAATGTAGCTGTATAAAGAGGAGTATTAACTACTACCATTTTTCCTTCACTTGGGGCAAAAAATGGTGTACTTTCTTTTAATTCTAATTCAGGAGTTTTTTCAGTAATGGGAGTTTCTTGTTGTGTTTGCGTTTGTACTTCTTGGGTTTCTGTTTGTGGAACAATCCAACCCATGTACTCTGCCAAATATTGCCAACCAACTAAAATTGCAAAACACAAAATAGTAGCAATAATAACGCGTTTATTTTCCATAATCTTCCTACTTCACACTAATTTTTGAGGTAATCAATCGCAATTTTTTGACTAACAAAGTCCAACACGAATCTATATTTTCAGGAACAGGGTCAAATCCACCCTCACACCACGGGTTACAACGGCAAATCCTTTTTATGCCAAGCCAAATACCACACATAACACCGTGTTTTTGTATTGCAATAGCAGTATATTCGGAACAAGAGGGGTGAAAGCGACATCGTGCTGGATACAAGGGAGAAATACAATATTGATAAATGCGAATAGGGAAGATAAAAATTTTCCTCAAAAGTATTGTAAATCCCCTATAATTAAACATAAAATAAGAACTTTCCTTATCTCATTATTATTGTGCTTGTTCAAGCTTTTCTAAAAAAGGTAATAAATCTTTTTCAACGTGAGCAAATTGTAATATATGAGCATTAATATGCTTTTTTGGAACAATAACAAGTTCTGTTTTTACTATTTTCTCAAAATGTAATCGAAAAAATTCGCGAAGTATTCGCTTAATCCTATTGCGGCAAACAGCATTACCGCTTTTTTTACTTACAGCAAAACCAATACGAGGTTTGTCGGCTTTTTTTACAAAAATAATAAAAAGTTTTGTAAAATGCTTTTCCCCCGCATAACAGGCTTGAAATTCTGCTCTTTTGAGTAATCTCTGATATTTTTGCCAGCAATATGGCATAGCCTATTCTCTGTTTTTTAAATAAGTAAGACCTTGATAGGTCAAGGTTATTTCGCAAGCAAAGGGCATGAGTATACTCTGCCCTGCTCACAAACGTTATACATAACGAAAATCTTATGCAGAAAGGCTTTTACGACCTTTAGCACGACGACGATTGATAAGAGCACGGCCATTTGCGGTTGCCATACGAGCACGGAAACCATGGGTACGTTTTCTACTGATTTTACTTGGTTGATATGTTCTTTTCATACGACATCTCCTTTATAATATAGAACAAAAATAATTATCTGTTAAATCTTGTATCGTCAAGCCTTTAATTAACTATATTTAAAAATCTTCAAAGAGAAATAAATCTTGCATGGATAAATCAGGTAAAACTCTTTCAAGCATAATCCCATCAATATAAGGTGTATTATATCCGTAAGTAACCATCATTGCTTTATAAACAAAGCGTGCAGCTCTTGCCATAGCCATTGGTTTTGAGTCTTTTTGTAATAATGCTCCTAAAAAAACAGAGGCAAAAGCATCACCAGTACCCGGATAAGAAGTATTGATTTTAGGGTTTTTGGTTTGCCAAAATTTGTTTTTATCTGATTCATAGGCAACAACGCGGATAAAATTTTCATCTTCACAAGGAGCACTTGTAATTAATACCGTTTTTTTCTTTTTGTTATTGCCAATATTTGCAAGAGCTTTTAAATATTCTTTTATTTTTTTATTTTCATGGACTTCTTCAAAAGGTGTATCTAATAATAAGCAAGCTTCTGTAAAGTTTGGGGTAATAATATCTGCCATACCTACTAGTTCACGCATACTTGTAACAAGCTCTTGAGTTTGAGTTGGGTATAATTTTCCTTCATCACCAAGTACAGGGTCAACTAAAAAAATAGCATCTTTTTTCCCTAGTTTTTGCATAAGGGTTTCAACAATTTTTACTTGTTTTGCACTTCCTAAAAATCCAGAATAAACAGCATCAAAAAATAAATCTAATTTTATCCATTTTTCTATGATTTCTGTCATTTGTGTTGTTAAATCAAAAAAAGAAAAATCATCAATGCAGACAGTTTGAGAAGATAAAACAGCCGTAGGTAAAGGGCAGGTTTGCATTCCCATTGCTGATAATATTGGGATAGCAATGGTTAAAGACGCACGTCCATAACCAGATAAGTCGTGTACAGCAGCAATACGGGGAATAGGTGTTTTTATCTCTTTTATACTTTGTTTCATTAATGTTTTTTTCCTTATATTTTTTATTTTATATTTTTTTATTGATTAAAAGCATTGCCCTATCAGGAATTGCTGGTGATGAATAAGTATTTTCTACTGTGTTATGATTAGGTATAGGTAAATGAGAAGTGATAAATTTATTTAATTCCACTGTAAGTTGTTTATCAATGGTATTTTTTTCAGAATAATTTTTTTCTGCTCTATTTATGTTGTTTTGATTTCCTTGTAAGGAAAGTGTGTTATTAATATTTTCTTGGTAAGAAGATAAGATTTCTCTTTTTTTATGAAGAGAATTTTCTATGGTTATGAGTTCATTTTGATTGTTATTGATAAATGTTAAATTTTGTCTTGCAAGTGTTTCAGCTTTTTGTGCTGTTTCCTTTGTAAGAATATTTGTTTTTGTTTGGGTATTCTGTTCTATTTGTTGTAAATTTTTATGAATTAGGTGAAAGATATTGTCTTTTTTAGTGGAAAAAGAAGTTTCAATATTTTGTTTTTCTTGATCTTGTAAAGAAGAATGTTCTTTTATTGTTTCTAGTTCTTGCAAAACTTTTTTATTAAGTTTTTGATATGCTATATCATTTTGTTTTTTTCGCTCTTCACTTATTCGTGTGGTAAAAGCTTCTCTAGCAAGATGTACCATTTCCATAATATAATCACGTAATTGCTCTAAAGCTCCTTTAGATAAGCCTACATAACCTAATTGTGCTTCTACTTGCTTAATATCACAATTTAATATGGAACGGTAAATAGTGGTATATTCATCGTTTTGTATATGTTGGTTTTTGTTTGTTTGGATATTTGATTGTGTATTTTTTATGGGAGCAGATACAATCTCATCATTTTTATTTTGGTAATGAGATATTTTTCCTATATCGTATTTTATGGAAGAAATAATACTCATATAACTTACCTATATTAAATTTTTTTATTAACTAATGTATTAGATAAAGAAGAAATACTAAAAAGAGCTGCATTATTTTCAAGCATTGTTTTATCACGTACAAATTTTACCATTTCATTAACAATATCAGCATCAGAAATTCGAGATTCAGAAGAACGTAGATTAGAAGATTGTACTGTAATATTTGACGATGTTGCTTCTAAACGATTTTGCATTGCTCCTATATGGCCACGATTAGAACTTATATGAGCAATAGCATTATCAATAGCATCTAATGCATTTTTTGCTCCTTGTTGTGTTGAAATATCTCCACCATTTACTCCTGCATTTGCTCCTAGTCCTAAGGATTCTGCAGTTGCACTATCTATATTAATAGCATAAAAATCTTCGTTTGGGTTATTGCCTGTTCCAAAATGAACTGTAATATTTTTTGCTGTGCCATCAAGTAATTTTACGCCATTAAATTCTGTTGCATTAGCAATGCGAGTTACTTCTTGAGCTATTTGTTGATATTCTTTATTAATAATGCTGCGTTGTTCAGGGCTATAAATACCATTGGAGGCTTGCATGGCTAATTCTTTCATACGGGATAATTGCCCATTGATAGTTTGCATTGCTCCGTCTGCTGTTTGTAACATACTGCTAGCGTCTTGAGTGTTTCTATATCCTTGATCCATAGCAGAAATATTTGAACGCATTAAATCACGAATAGCAATACCTGCTGGATTGTCACTTGCTTTATTAACTTTTTCGCCAGAAGAAATTTTTCGAGTAGTATCTTTTAATTTTTTATGGTGTTTAGAAATAGTATTAGATAAAGATAAATGTGTGGCATTTTTAATAGATATAGACATAAGCGTTTCCCCTCCTATTTATTAAAAACAGGCAAAAAGTTTAAAAGAGTTAATATAGTTATGGGTGAATTTGAGTAAGAGGTAAAAATTTCCCTTTTAGTATGATTATTGTTAATATATTAAAATAGTTATGAATGTGTTTATATTTCTAATTATTTTATCGGTCAAAAAATAATAATCTTAATAGTATTCATTAAAATTATTAAAATAATTTTTTACTGTAATAGGTAATTATTCATATTTTATGAATTAGAGTATGTTCTATAAATAGAATAAAATTATTTAAAAAAAAACGTTAGTTAATATTAAATAAAAAGTTATTAGTATAAATACTAATTATTATACTATATTATAATTGTTCTTTTATTTATTTGTTAAAAGTTGATTAAGAAAATATACTTTTTTTAGAAAATCTATGAAGAAAGAAAAAAATTAAATTTAATGAAGAAGTTAATATAATTGGCATTTTTTTTGCTTAATAAAGAAATGAAAAAATAAACAGGAAAATTCTTCCGTAGGAGGCTTTATGTCAATATCTTCTGTTAATAATCCTTTTTTTAGTGGCTATGGTTTAAATCCTTATGCTGTTCGTCGTAAAGCTGATGAAAATAATACTGAAGCTCAAAAAGATTCTCAATATGGACCAGATAAAAATTTAGCAGAAATGCTCACAAAGCCTACTCGTCCAAGTACACCAGCAGATGCATGGTCAGGTGATATGGAAATGGGAGGAATGCTTGGTGCAGAAAATGCAAAACCATATAACCCAAGTTTTAAAAGTTTAGCTGTTTTAGTATCTGAAGCAGCAAAAGCATTAGGTATTGAAGGAAAAGTTACCTATAATGATTTGTTAAAACATCGTGATAAAATGATTGAAGATTTTCAAGATAAAGTAAAAAAAGGTCTTACACAAGCAGGGGTTGCTCCTAATGCTGATTTTAGAATAAATCTTGATGAAAATGGAAATATTAAAGTTTCAAGTAATCATAAAGATAAAGCAAAAATAGAACAATTCTTTAAAGAAAATCCTAGTCTTTCAAAAGAATATCAACATATTGAAGCATTAAATCAAGTTGAAGAAACAAGAAAAAATCAAGGTGTTGATTTATCAAATAGTTATAGAGAAGGACAATTATTAGCTTATGGTTCATCATTAAATATGACAGCATTGAGAATGTCTATGGCTATGGTGGGATCAGGAAGTTTGGCTACCATTTTAAATGGTGGTTTCAATACAACTGTATAGTTTTCTAAAATTGAATAAAAAAATCGGTATAAAATAATTTCTTGTACCGATTTTTTTTATTGTTTTATTAATTTTTATTTTTTTTGTTTATATAATATTTTCTTTTTTATTCTACTATTACATAGTATCAAGTTTTATAAGGGGTTTCACCCCTTTGACCCGAGCAGGGGGTAAGCTAACGGGGGGAAATCCCCCCTAGCGTTGCTGTCTATTTCCCTAAACCTCATAAACTCGGTATAAGGGAAACGACTTCGTCGCCCTTTGGGTAGCAGCTCTCACCCCCGCTTTAGTCGTTGCGATGCAGGAAGCTACGAATAAAGACAGCAATTAGTTACGCAAAATTAAACTACATAAACCGCTGTCGCTATCCGTAAAGCTCATTCTTCGCTAACGGCTACCGCTGCACCCCCGAGCATTGCCCCCCGTTTCACACTCTTTTAGCAAGTCGCGTTGCTCCTCGTTTACAGAGAGTGAAACTTTTTAGGACATCGGCTTTATGAAAATATTATATTTATATATAAATTTAACTAAATTACCACAAAAGGAGGAATAATTATTTGTTAGGGGTATAAAAATAATATGTTAATTCAATTTACTAAATAAATTATGCTTTAACTATTATTTTGTTAATTAAACTTTATAATTATTTTCCTATCTAAAATAGGAATAAAAATTAAAAAGATTGAAGGAGTAAAAGTGAATAATTTTATTATATTTTTTAATGATAATGAAGGCTTTTTTTCTGTACTATTAAGTTTTTTTACTATTATAGTTTCTTTATTAATTTATTATAATCAAAAAAAAATGCAAATTGATTTGCAACAAAGACAATTTAAACTTGATTTATTTAAAGAAAAATTTGAATGTTATCATGCCTTAAGGAATTTAGTTATGATAGCTTATCGAACAACAAAATCAATAGAAGATTATTCAAATAAAAATATATCTCAAGAAAAACTATTAACTTGTATAAAATTTGCAAAAAATGATATGTTATCTATACAAGAAATTATGAATAATATATTTAAATTATACTGTTATTTTCCTAAAGATGAAGAAAAAATAAATACAGTATTAACTAATTTCTATAATATTTCTAATACATATATAATGTTAGAACAATTATCTTCTTTAAATAAAATTGATGAGTTTGATACGTTAATACAAAATTTATATGGATTGTATAAGAGTTTGGGTGATGTTGTGTATTTTTATAAAGAATTAGAGAAAGTTTTAAATCTTGATGGTATTGAGGATATAAATTCAACTAAAATTACAACAAGTAATTAATACATCAAAAAGTTTTGTAAGGGGGTTTTAGGGGGAGAAACTTTTTCAAAAGTTTTCCCCCTAAACAAGCTTATAAAAAAAATAAAAAAGCAAAGAATAAAACGGAGTAGGATATGCCATATACGGAAGCGAACTATGAAAATGCAGTGATAGAGCTTTTTGTGGAAACATTGGGATATGAATTTATTCATGCTCCTAGTGTGGAGCGTGATTATACTAATCCGTTTTTTATGCGTGATGTTTTGCCTTGCTTGCAAAGGATAAATAAAAATGTTCCTTATGCTGTGCTAGAAAAGGCTTTGTTGCAAATACAGGAGCTAGAGGGCTTTAATTTATTGCAAAAAAATATTTCTTTTTTGAAATTGTTGCAAGGCGGGGTGGAAATTCCTTATTACGACGAGGGAGAAGAAATAACGTATCTTATTAAATTGCTTGATTTTGAAAATATAGAACAAAATACTTTTGTTATTGCTAATCAATGGAAGATTATTGACGAAGTGGAAAAACGCCCTGATTTAATTGTTTTTGTCAATGGGTTGCCGTTAGTTGTGATTGAGCTAAAATCTCCCTCTCGCGAAGATACAGATGTTTCCGAAGCTTTTAGACAATTAAAAAACTATATGCATGATATTAAACGCTTGTTTTATTATAATGCTTTTTGTGTTATGAGCGACCAAACCACCTCCAAAGCTGGTACTATTACAGCTAGCGAAGATCGCTTTATGGAATGGAAAACAACGGACGGAAAATACGAAAATACGGCTTTTGCTTCTTTTGATACATTTTTTGAGGGAATTTTTTATAAGGAACGCTTGCTTGACCTTATACAAAATTTTCTTTGTTTCGTGGAAGATACTGAAAATACATATAAAGTTTTAGGGGCTTATCACCAATATTTTGCAGTGAAAAAAGCTATTCAATCTACACTTAAGGCTATGGAAACAGACGGGAAGGGTGGCGTTTTTTGGCATACACAAGGTAGTGGGAAGTCTTTGTCTATGGTCTTTTATGCTAAGGCTATTCAAAAATTTGTGTCCCAGCCTACTATTGTTGTTATTACTGATAGAATTGACCTTGATAATCAACTTTTTTCGCAATTTGTGGCTTGTCAAAACTTCCTTTATCAAACACCTATACAAGCCCAAAGCAGAGAAGATTTAACCCTACTCCTTAATAACAGAATGGCAAATGGAATTATTTTTACTACTATGCAAAAATTTGCTGAAAGTGAAAAACCTTTGTCCTTTAGAAAAAATATTATTGTTATGGCTGATGAGGCACACAGAAGCCAATACGGTTTGATTGAAAAAATTGATAAAAAAACAGGAAAAATTAAAATCGGTACAGCTAGAATTATCCGTAATGGTTTGCCAAATGCTACATTTATCGGGTTTACGGGTACGCCTATTTCCTCTAAAGATAGATCTACTATTGAGGTTTTTGGAAATTATATTGATGTGTATGATATGACACAAGCAGTAGAGGACGGGGCTACGCGTCCTGTTTATTATGAAAGCCGTGTGGTGAGTTTGAAACTTGATCAAGATATTCTTAACCTCATTGATCAAGAATATGATTTACTTGCCCAAAATGCAGAACCCTATGCCATTGAAAAAAGCAAAAAAGAATTAGGAAAGCTTGAGGCTATTCTTGGGGCTGATGAAACAATAAAGTCTCTTGTTGCTGATATTATCGAACATTACCAAAATAATAGACAATATGTGCTTACGGGAAAAGCTATGATTGTTGCTTATTCTCGCCCTATTGCTATAAAAATTTATCAAGAAATCTTACGCGTTAAGCCTGATTGGGAAAAGAAAATCGGGATTGTGATGACGCAAGGAAATAACGATCCCGAAGAATGGCGTGCTATTATTGGTAATAAAAATCATAAAAATGAAATGGCTAAAAAATTTAAAGATAATAACGATGAACTCAAAATTGTTATTGTCGTGGATATGTGGCTTACGGGCTTTGATGTACCTTCACTTGCTACTATGTATATTTATAAACCTATGGCTGGGCATAACCTTATGCAGGCTATTGCTAGAGTAAATAGAGTTTATAAGGATAAAGTCGGTGGACTTGTGGTGGATTATGTGGGCATTGCTGCTGCTCTCAAAAAAGCTATGTTTGATTACACGGCTAGAGATAAAATTAATTACGGAGATATGAATATCAAAGAAACTGCCTATATAAAATTTTTGGAAAAATTAGAAGTGTGTCAAGATTTTATGCATGGCTTTGATTATTCACCTTTTTTTGCTGGCTCTGACCTTGAAAGAGCGAAACTTATAACTGGAGCTGTGAATTTTATCCTTGCAAAAAGTGAACAAGAACGCGATAAAAAAGAAGAACTGCAAACAAAACATTTATTTATTAAAGAAGCTTTATTGCTTAATCAAGCCCTTACATTATGTAGTAGCATTGTAGAAGAACAAAAACGCTTTGAAGCTGCCTTTTTTGAAGCAATTAGAACTATGCTTGTACGCTTTGTTGTTGGTGGGGCAGGAAAGAAATTTACGTTACCAGAAATAAATCAACGTATTAACGAACTTCTAAAACATTCTATTAAAAGTGATGGTGTTATAAATTTATTTGCAGATATAAAAACAGAATTTTCCCTTTTTGATCCAAAATTTCTTAATGAAATTTCAAATATGAAAGAAAAAAATCTCGCTCTTGAAATGCTTAAAAAGTTGATAGCCGAGCAAGTAACATTGTATAAAAAAACAAATCTTGTGAAATCTGAACAGTTTTCTAAAATAATTAAAGACACTATGAATAGATATTTCACAGGGTTACTTACAAATGAACAAGTTATTCAAGAATTGCTTGAGCTTGCTAATCAAATGATGAAAGATCAAGGAAAAGGAAATTCTTTAGGGTTATCGTCTGAAGAATTAGCCTTTTATGACGCCCTTACACGTCCGCAAGCTGTAAAAGATTTTTATGAAAATCAAGTCCTTATAGATATGACAAAAGAACTTACTGCTATGCTCAAAAGTAAACGCTCCATTGATTGGCAACAAAAAGAAAGTGCAAGAGCTGATATGCGTATCATGGTAAAACGTTTACTCAAAAAATATAAATACCCACCAGAAGGCATGGAAGATGCTATACAAACTGTTCTTTCTCAATGCGAACTTTGGGTTGATAAAGGGTAGGAGCTAGTTTGTATTATCTTCTTGTTTCATTGATATTGTATATATGGTTATGGCGAAAAGTCTTTTTGCTGTGATGAGGACGTGATAAAAAATAAAAAAAATAAGAAAAATTGTAAATATGTAATGATGATTATTGAGGTGTTTTCATTCCAAGATGATACAATGAATGATAATGATAATTCAATAATACATAAAATAATACAAAAAATATTAATTGCATTTGTTTGTTTTTATAATTTTTTAATTGTAAACCCAAGTGCGATAGTATTAAATAAAAAAGTAGCTCAATACAAAACCTTTATGTAGAATAATTTTTCCCAAACAATACAAAGGTGTTTTACTATTGAGTTACACATATTTTACTATAATTGAACAAGAAAAGCTAGAGGCATATTTTATCTTAAATTTTAGTTGTAGAAAAATTGCTAATTTAATGGGGCGGCATTATTCAACTATTGCGAGAGGGCTACAAAGAAATAAAGACAATTATAATTCTATAATTGCTCAAAATAATTATGATAAAAAAAGAAAAGCAACTCTTGGTAAAACAAAATTATCACGAGATATTACAATTATTATTGAGGAAAAATTGCAGTGTACATGGTCACTTGAGCAAATTGCAAATATAGTATTACATAAAAAAAATAAGCTTTAAAACTAGTTATAATTGGATATATGGAGAAAAAATAAATTCAAATAATTTTCAAGTGTTGCGTCATAAAGGTAAAAAACTAAAAGGAGTTGAGGAAAGAGGAATATTTTTAAATGAAGTATCAATAAGAGAACGTTCGAAAAAGGCAAATAATCGTAATGAATTTAGACATTGGGAACTTGATAGTATTCTTTCAAACAGAGGTGAAAGTAAAGGCGTAATTTTTACGTATTTTTAATTGTAAAACGAAGTGCGACAGGTATTAAAAAAAGTAGCCCAATACAAAACCTTTATGTAGAATAATATTTTGGAACAACTACAAGGAGGTTTTACTATTGAGCTACACACATCTTAC
>JARHYD010000082.1 GCA_029258655.1 Mailhella sp. | reverse complement strand
AATATGCCTCTAGCTTTCCTCTTTCAATTAGTGTAAGATGTGTGTAGCTCAATAGTAAAACCTCCATGTATTGTTTATCCAAATATTATTCTACATAAAGGTTTTGTATTGGGCTACTTTTTTTTTATACCTGTCGCACTTGGGTTTACAATTAAAAGAGTATAAAAAAAATACGGTGAAGATAATGCAAGCTATTTAATGTCTCTTGAAGATACTTGGTTAAGTGAATATCAATCAGCAAAATTAATTTATTGGGATCATGTAGGAAAATTGAAGGAATTAGAAGAAACTGCAAAATATATAGCAGAGAAAGCTAATTTACCGTATTCAAATATAAAAGGAAACGAAAAATTTTTATTTGATTTATTAGCAGGTGTTTTTGATAAAAGATTTATAAAAATTCCACCAGGAAATTATATTGATATTAATGGAGATGGTGAAATAATTATTTTTTAGGTGATGTATGCAAGTTAACATATTAGTTCATAAAGATTTATCAGAATATAAATTTTATATAAAGGAAGGGCATTGTATTGCAGAAGAACTTAAAAAAAATGGTTTAATGCGTTTTCCTTGTAGTAGAGGAAAATGTGGTAAATGTAGAATTTATGCTAATACTATTCCTTGTGATGAAGAAATAGAACTTTTGGGTTCATGTAATATTGAATCAGGAATGCGTTTAGCTTGTTATACAATGGCAAAGCAAGGCCTTGTTGTTATTATTCCTAAGGAATTAGAATTAAAAGTATTAACTTCTATTGTGCAAAGACCTTACCCATATTTACCTATTGTCACAGAAGAAAAAATAGCTATTGAGCAACCTAATGTTGATGATCAACGTAGTGATGTGCGAAGATTACTAGATGGTGTAAAGTGTAAAAAACATAGTTTAAGTTTAGATAAGTTATCAATATTACCAAATTTTATTAGGAGTAATAACGAAGGATTTGTTTATTTACGTTCTAAAACAATATATAATTATGCTGTAGCAAGTATTTATTATGCAATAACCATTGATATTGGAACAACAATTTCAGCTCATTTAACAGATTTACGTACAAAAGAAGAAATTCTTGCAGAACATGGAGAACCAAATAGTCAAGCTTCCTATGGTGCTGATGTTATTTCTCGTATTCAATATGATATGGAATGGCGATCAAAAAAATATGATGGAAGTAGTCCTTTACAACATTTAATTTTAGAACAATTAAATAAAATTATAAAATTATTTTTAGTAAAATTTGATCTTGATGATGTTGCTGTTATTTCTATTGCTGGTAATACAACAATGTTGCATTTATTATGTGGATTACCAACAGAGCATATTGGTAAAGTTCCTTTTACACCTGTAATTTTGCTTGATCCAGAATTTAAAGCAAAAGAATTAGGATTGTGTTCAGAAGCACCTGTTTTTCTTTTACCAAGTATTTCAAGTTATGTTGGTGCAGATATTGTTGCTGCAATGTTAGCTGCTGAAGTTTGGAAATGTCATGAACCATTTTTATTAATTGATATTGGTACAAATGCAGAAACTATTTTAGGATATAAGGGAAAATTTTATGCTTGTTCTGCTGCAGCTGGTCCTTGCTTTGAAGGAGCAACTATTCAATGTGGAGTTGCTGGGCAAGAAGGTGCTATTGATAATGTCTTTTTTGATGAAAAAAGAGGTTTGCGATATAGTACAATAGGAACTGCACCTCCTATTGGAATATGTGGATCAGGGGTATTAAGTATAATTGAATTATTATTATCTCATAACCTTATGGATGAAAGTGGTTATATTTGTTATGATGAAAAAAATCCACTTAGTAAATATATAAAAGATGATGCATTTTATCTTACAGATACTATATTTTTATCACAAAGAGATATACGCGAAGTGCAAATGGCAAAAGCTGCTGTAAGAGCAGGAATTGATAGTTTATTATTATATGCTGGCTTAGAAGAAAAGGAAATTAATAAATTATTTATTGCTGGTGGATTTGGTTCTGTTATTTCTCCAAAATGTGCAGCAAGGATTGGACTTTTTCCTGCTCATTTAGCAGAAAAAGTTATTTCTTTGCGTAATGCTGCAAGTATGGGAGCTTTGCGATATATTACAGAAAAAAGTGCAAAGAAAAAAGCAGAAGATATTCGTAATAATACAAAATACATAGAATTATCCTGTGATAATAATTTTACAAATTTTTATATTGATCGAATGCAGTTTTAAAGTGAGTAAAAAATGCTTAATTTTATGCAAATTGAAGTTCAAAAAATATTAGAAAAAGCTTTATCATTAACACCAGTAAGTAATGATGAATTATTGTTTCTTCTTAATCTTGATGAAAATTCTTTTGAGGTACAAATATTAAGAAGTGTTGCGTATAAAATAAGTAAGATGCGTTTTGGAGATAATGCTATGCTGTTGTGCCAAACAGGAGTGGAAGCTTTTCCTTGTATTGCTGATTGTAATTTCTGTTCTTTTGGAAAAAGTCAGTTTATGCATGAATCTTGGCGTATTACTGATGGTATGATAAATAATTTACAAGAGAAAATGATGGGACAGGGAATTTATGCACATTTTTTATTATTTATGCATAATTCTGATTTTTTAAGTATAGTAAAAGCTGTTAAAGAAGCAAAACAAAATTTACCTGTTGGAATAGATTTAGTTATTAATTGTGGTGATTTGTCAAAAGATAAATTGCAAGAATTAAGAAATCTTGGTGTAAATGGAGCATATCATGTTCTTCGTTTAGGTGAAGGTATTGATACTTGTTTAAGCGCAAAGGATAGACTTGAAACAATTAAAAATATTAAAGAGATAGGATTAGATTGGTATACTTGTTGTGAACCAATAGGGGCTGAACATACAGCAAAGCAAATATTAGAACAAATTCTTTATGCTAATGAGTATGAGTGTTTTCAAAATGCTGTGATGAGACGCATTATGGTTACAGATGAGAGTAAAAAACGAGGACAAATTTCTCTTTTACGTTCTGCACAAATAACAGCTGTATTAACAATAGCTATGTTGGCAAATAAAAAAATATCAAGTATTGCTATTCATGAACCTGATTTATTAGGATTGACTTCTGGGGCAAATTGTATTTATGCTGAATTTGGCGTAAATCCACGAGATACCCATTTGGAAACAAGTAATAATCGTGGATTTTCTATAGAAAAATGTAAAGAAATGCTTATTAATTGTGATTATAACTATTTAATGCAAAATACAAATAAGTCTATTTTATTAACAAGAAAGTAGGGTGTGTGTCCCAATTAATCTATTTTAAATAAATTATAAGAATTGCAATCATAAGAAACATTTTATATATAAACTATAATTTATTATATCATGACTACTATTAATTATGAGAAAATCTAATTCTGCATTATTTTTGAAAATGTCAAAAAGTCTATTAAAAATTTACTCTTTTGACCAAGGATTAAATATTTTATAAATAGTTTGCCATACACCAAATTTTTTTGGTAAATCACGCCATGATACACCAGTATGTAAAATCCAAAGAATAAAAAATAACTCTATCATCAACTTGTTGAGGTCTGCCAGCTTCACTTTTTTTCTTTCTAGCTAAATAAGGAGAAATTAACTTTTAATGTTCACCTTTTAATTTATATTTATTCGTAATAAAATTTATTAACATAACTTCTAGAAAAATTAAAAGCATTATTTAGAAACACATCTTATTACATAGTATAATAAACAAAAGAATGTTATATAAACTTTTAATTGTAAAACGAAGTGCGACAGGTATAAAAAAAAGTAGCCCAATACAAAACCTTTATGTAAAATAATATTTGACTAAACAATACATGGAGGTTTTACTATTAAACTACACACATCTTATAAACAAAGAAAAGCAGAGACATATTTAGTCTTAAATTTTAATTGTAGAAAAATTGCCAATTTAATCAGGCAACATTATTCAGCTATTGCTAGAAAGTTACAAAGGAATAAAGATAATTATAGTTCTATAACAGCTAAAAATAAATAAGAAAAAGAAAATATTATATAAACAAGAAAAATAAAAATTATTTTAGAAACACACCCTAATCATAAAATCCATTATCATTGGGATATATGGCAGTGCCAAGTAAAATACCATGTTGGCGTAACCGTTCGGCATCTGTTTTGGCTACATAGATTTTTTGCATTTTTGGATCACATTCACCATAAAACATAGCAGTTGCAACAGTACCTGGCGTAGGGATAAAACATTGCACTTGTTGAGGTTTCCAATTTCTTTCTTTGAGCCAGTTTGCTAATTCTCTCATGTGTTCGTCTGTACAGCCGGGAAAAGCACTTAATAGATAGGGAATAACGTATTGTTCTTTGCCTACTTTATTACAATAATTATAAAAAGCTTGTAAAAAGATTTCAAAATTATCCATAGTTGGCTTACGCATAAGTTTGAGTATATCTGGGGAGCAATGCTCTGGGGCAACTTTTAATTGCCCGCCAGTAAATTCGCCAGCATAACTTTCCAAAGCTTTTTTTTGCTTTAGGGCTAAATCAAAGCGTACGCCACTTGCAACTCGTACATTTTTTATTTTAGGCAGAGCTTTTACTTTGCGTAAAATAGTTAAATGCTGTTCTTGATCAACAATGAAATTAGGGCAGATTTTTGGCGTCATGCAACTATCACGATTGCATTTAATGGTTTTTTCATTTTTTTGTTCGCGTTTATCTAATGCACAATACGCTTGCCACATATTGGCAGAAGGTCCACCTATGTCACTGATTGAACCGTCAAAGTTTTTAGCTTGGGAAATTTTAATGGCTTCGTCTAATAATGATTGCTCACTGCGTGATGAAATTTTGCGTCCTTGATGTAAGGCTAGAGAGCAAAAAGAACAACCTCCGCCACAACCTCTGTGACAGGTCATACTTGTTTTCATCATGTTTTCAGCTGGAATTTTATCTTCATAACGAGGGTGGGCTTTGCGAGTAAAGGGGAGAGTATAGAGTAAATCCATTTCTTGAGTACTAAGGTTGGGACTTGGCTTTTCAACAAGTACAGCCCGTTCATTATCTACTGCTTGTACAAGATAGTGATCTTCATGGTGAATATGTTTTTCACTGGCAAGGGTTGCTTCCATTAATAATTGTGGAGAACGTAAAATATCGTTATGAGAAGGTAAAATTACAGTATTTTTGGGAAGAGAAATAATTTCATCTGTCTTAATTAGTCTACAAGTGCCTTGTATTCCTTGTAGTATAGGTTGCCATGGTTTTTTATTTTTGGATTTTTGCAAAATAGGGCTATCCCATGTTAGCTCTGGGTGTTTTTTATAAAAATCTCGTAGAAGTGTTGCAATTTCTAATAGTGTTTTTTCACCCATACCATAGGCTATGAGGTCAAGTTTTGCGTCTGCTAAAATAGATTTGCGTAAGCTGTCTGTCCAAAAATCATAATGAGATAAACGTCGTAAACTTGCTTCTATTCCACCTGCTATAACAGGAAGATTGGGAAATGCTTGACGAATAAGGGAAGTATATACACTAACAGCTCTATTTGGTCTTGCTCCGCATTGTCCGCCCGGTGTATAGGCATCATCATGGCGTTTTTTGCGAAAGGCTGTATAGTGAGCAAGCATACTATCAACTGCTCCTGCACTTATGCCAGCAAAAAGTCGTGGACGTCCCATTTCTTGAATTTTTTGTATAATAGTGGGATCTTTCCAATTTGGTTGGGTTATTATTCCTACTTTAAAACCATGATATTCTAAATAACGCCCAAGTAGTGCCATAGCAAATGCTGGGTGGTCAATGTATGCATCACCTGATATAAAAAGAATGTCTAATTTGTCCCAACCTTTTATCTGCATATCTTGTTTACACAAAGGTAAATAATCGGCAATTTTTTGGGTAAAAAATGTTTTATCATTTTTGTTAGAAGACCTGTATTTATGGTTACGATTATTTTTTTGTATAAAATCTTTTTTGGGCGAAAAATAGGGTTTATCTTTTTGGTTTTGTGTAAATTGTTTACTATTTTCTTTTTTATTATGGCTTGTTTTGGGAGATTGCGTTTTTTTTAGTTTTTCGTTCATATTTTCTCTTTTTGGGTTAAAGTGTAAAAATAATAATTGACAAATTTGTAAATTTATTAAAATTTTCTTGATGAAATTATTGACAAAATAAAGTTTAGTGTGACATTATTGTTTCATAGTTTTATTTTTTTTACAGTAAACTTTAATAGTTAGGTCTTAGGAGGAAAAAATGTCTAAATTGTTTTTTAAAGGCATAGTGGCTACTTTTGTTGGTGCTTTGATCTCTCTTTCTGCACATACTGTTTTTGCTAATGATACCATTAAAATTGGTGTTCCCGGTGCTCACTCTGGAGAACTAGCTTCTTATGGTTTACCTACTCTTAATGCTGTAAATCTTGTTGTTGATGATATTAATGCTAAAGGTGGTATTGACGGCAAGCAAGTAGAAATTATTGCTTTTGACGAAGGTTGTAAAGCTGAAATTGCTACTAATGCTGCAACAAAATTAATTTCCGATGGTGTTGTTGCTATTATTGGACATACTTGTTCCAATGCTGGTAAAGCTGTAATTTCTCTTTATAACGACGCAAATATTATTGTTATGTCACCAACTATCACTGCTCCTGATATGACATTAAGTGGGAAAAATCCTGTTTTCTTCCGTACCATTGCCAATGATTTAGCTACGTCTATTGCTGGTGCTGAATTTGTTGTAAATAAACTTAATGCAAAAAAAGTAGCAGTGTTACATGATAACAGTGAATACGGTAAAGGCTACGCTGAAAAAGCTATTGAATATATTAAAGAAAATGGAAAAGATGTAGAAGTAGTTCTTTATGAAGCTGTAACTCCCGGTGCTGCTGATTATTCTTCTGTGATTCGTAAAGTTCTTCGTGCTAAGGCTGATGTTTTAATGTGGGGTGGTTATTATCCTGAAGCGTCAAAAATCCTTTCTAATATGTATAGCCTTGATCTTGCAATTCCTTTTGTTGGCCCTGACGGTTTAAAAGATAAAGGTTTTATTGAACTTGCTGGTGCTGATGCTGAAGGTGTTTATGCCTCTGGCCCTACGGATACAAGTGCAAATCCTATCAGTAAAGAATACGCTGAAAAACACTTAAAAAAATATGGAACAACTCCCGGTGCGTTTTTTGATACTGCTGTTTCTGCTACTATCGCCCTTTTAAATGCTATTGATAAGGCTGATAGTACAGAGGCTAAAAAGATTATGGACGCTCTTCGTAATAATGATGTAGAAACTGCTGTTGGTACTATTCGTTTTGATGATAAAGGTGACGCCATTGGCGTTGGTATGTCTATTTATCAAATTACCAATGGTGAGTATGTTGAAATAAAATAATTTCTTGCAAAAATTTTCTTGCAAAAAATTGTTTGGGCTTATTTCTCAATGGCTTTTGGGAAATAAGCCTATCTGTCTATGAAAGAGCCAAAAAAATAAAGTTGTAATACTATGGATTGGCAGTATTTTTTAGAAATTTTGTTTAGCGGTTTTACTCGTGGAAGTATTTATGCGTTAATAGCTCTTGGGTATACTATGGTTTATGGTATCATTGAACTTATTAACTTTGCTCATGGTGAAATATACATGATTGGTGCTTTTACAGCTTTCATAGTTGCTGGTATTCTAGGTACTATGGGCTTTCCTGCTAGTGCTATTCTAATTATTGCTGCTCTTGTCGCCATTCTATGGTGCGTTGCTTATGGATATACCCTAGAAAAAGTTGCTTATAAACCTTTGCGTGGTCAATCTCGTTTAGCTCCTCTTATTTCTGCTATTGGTATGTCTATTTTTCTTCAAAATTATGTACAATTAGCTCAAACTGCTGAATTTTTACGTTTTCCTATTCGTATGCCACGTTTAGAATTTTTAGATGTGTTTGGTGGAATTTTACGCTCAACAGATTTTGTTATTCTTGTGACTAGTGCTGTGATTATGACAGCTCTAAGTCTTTTTATTCGTTATACAAAGCTTGGTAAAGCTATGCGTGCGACTGCTCAAAATAGAAAAATGGCAATGCTACTTGGCATTGATGCTGATAAAATTATTTCTCTAACCTTTATTGTTGGTTCTGGACTTGCTGCTCTTGGGGGTACTCTTATTGCTACCCATACCATGCAAGTTGGTTTTGGTATTGGTTTTATGGCTGGTATGAAAGCCTTTACTGCTGCCGTTCTTGGGGGGATTGGCTCTATTCCCGGTGCTATGCTTGGTGGTCTTGTTCTTGGTATTGCAGAAAGTCTTACCACTGGATACTTTTCTGGGGATTATGAAGATGTGCTTGCCTTTGCTTTACTTGCTCTTATTTTAATTTTCCGTCCATCTGGACTTCTTGGAAAGGCAAAAGTTCAAAAGGTTTAGGAGGAAAGTATGTTTTTAACACCAAAAAGAATTGTGCGATCTGTTTTAATTAGTATCTGGTTTATGATTTTAGTTTTTCCTATTATGGGAATTAAAATTGTACGCCGTGTTCCTGAATATTATCTTGATAAAGTGCTTGCTGTTGGTATTGCAATTTTCTTTCTTTCCTTACTATGGGCTTGGTATTTTGAAGTTTATAAAGAACAAGGTGCAAACAAAGGTTTTTTTTCTAAAATAGGTGAAAAATTTTCTTCTATTACTAATAAAATTGCTGAAGAAGAAGGAACACAAAAGAAAATAAGTTTTGCTATCTTACTTTTTTTTCTTGCTTTGCCCCTTTTTAGCTCCATGTATCAAACTACTA
The DNA here is from genome assembly GCA_029258655.1 of Mailhella sp. Taxonomy (GTDB): domain Bacteria; phylum Desulfobacterota; class Desulfovibrionia; order Desulfovibrionales; family Desulfovibrionaceae; genus Taurinivorans. The sequence goes on along the minus strand of JARHYD010000082.1, from coordinate 19,627 downwards.
TTTTTTCCCTTGCTTTTTTATATGTAATGTTAGCTCTTGGTCTTAATATTGTTGTAGGGATTGCGGGACAATTAGTGCTTGGTTATGCTGCTTTTTATGCCATTGGGGCATATAGTTATGCCCTTATTAACCAATATTTTGGATTTGGTTTTTGGATTTGTTTGCCTATTGCTGGTTTTCTTACTGTTATCGCTGGACTTTTGCTTGCTTTCCCCATTCTTAGACTGCGTGGGGACTATTTAGCTATTGTTACTCTTGGCTTTGGTGAAATTGTACGGCTTTTGCTTATAAACTGGAGTTCGTTAACTAGAGGGTCTCAAGGGATTTCCAATATTCCAAGACCTAGCTTTTTTGGAATTGACCTTACGCCAGTTCAAACAACTATGTATATTTATTATCTTTGTCTTTTAGCTGCTATGATTACTATTATTATTGTTGCTAGACTTAAAAATTCTCGTGTTGGTCTTGCTTTACAAGCTCTTCGGGAAGATGAAATAGCAAGTGAGGCTATGGGCATTGATCTTAGAAAAACAAAATTAGCTGCTTTTGCTCTTGGTTCATGTTGGGCAGGGGTTGCAGGTGTTCTTTTTGCTGCCAGAAACTCTTATATCAACCCTACAAGCTTTACTTTTATGGATTCTGCTATGATTTTGAGTATGGTTGTTCTTGGGGGTATGGGGTCTATTGTTGGGGTAACACTTGCGGCTCTTGTTCTTTCTATTATGCCAGAATATTTGCGAGCTTTTTCTGAATACCGTATGCTTATTTTTGGTTTACTTATGGTAGCTATGATGATTTTTCGTCCTCAAGGTATTATTCCTCCTGCTAAAAGAAAATATCACCCAACTGCATTAGAAAATGCTGATAAGAAATAGAGGATTATTATGCAAAATACTATAAAACCTATTTTAGATGTAAAATCCTTAGCAAAAAACTTTGGTGGACTTCGTGCATTAAATGATGTGGATATGCATATTCTTCCAAAAGAAATAGTTGCTCTTATTGGTCCAAATGGTGCAGGTAAAACTACATTTTTCAACTGTGTTACAGGAATTTATGTTCCCACTGAAGGGGAAGTTTGGGCTGGGCGTGAAGGTCAAGAATTAAAAAAAATAAATGGAATTGCTCCTCATTATATTACAAGTTTTGGTCTTGCTCGGACTTTTCAAAATATTCGCTTATTTTCAACTATGACAGTACTTGAAAATGTAATGGTTGGCAGGCATATAAGAACAAATGCGGGTATTGTGAATGCTATTATTCGTGATAAAAAATCTCGTATAGAAGAACAAGAAACCGTAGATAGAGCGTATGCTTTATTGCAAGAAGTAGGACTTGAAAAACATTGGAATGATGAAGCGTGTAATTTGCCTTATGGGGCACAAAGAAGATTAGAAATTGCTCGTGCATTGGCAACTGATCCTTTTCTTTTATTTCTTGATGAACCAGCTGCGGGTATGAATCCCCATGAAACAGTGGAACTTAAAGAATTAGTTTTGCGTTTACGCGATAAATTTAATCTCTCCATTTTGCTTATTGAACATGATATGGGTATGGTTATGTCCTTATCTGATCGTATTTATGTTATGGAATATGGTACACGCATTGCGTATGGTACTCCTGATGAAATTAGACATGATCCCCAAGTTATTCGTGCGTATTTAGGAGAAGAAGAAAATGCTTGAGCTTAAAAATATATTTACTTTTTATGGCAATATTCCTGCCCTTCGTGATGTAAGTTTAAAAGTAAATGAAGGGGAAATTGTTAGTCTTATTGGGGCTAATGGAGCTGGAAAAAGCACAACTCTTATGACAATTTGCGGTGGCATTAAACCTCGTTTTGGTGAAATTTTATATTATGGAAAACCTATTCAAAATATTCCACCTAATGAAATTGTAAAGCTTGGTATTAGTCAAGTTCCAGAGGGACGTCTTATTTTTCCAGAACTGACTGTACGGGAAAATTTAGATCTTGGGGCTTTTTTACGTAAGGATAAAGTGGCTATAAAACAAGATATGGAGTATGTTTTTTCGTTATTTCCTATCTTAGCCCAACGGTATAAACAAGCAGGTGGTACGCTTTCTGGTGGAGAACAACAAATGCTTGCTATTTCAAGAGCATTAATGGGAAGACCTAAACTTTTATTATTAGATGAGCCTTCTCTTGGTTTAGCTCCAATTATTATTCAACAAATTTTTCGTATTATACAAAAAATTAATGAAACAGGAACAACTGTTTTCTTGGTAGAACAAAATGCAAATCAGGCATTAAAAATTGCTCATCGTGCGTATGTTATGGAAAACTGCAAGATTGTTAAGGAAGATAAAGCAGAAAATCTCCTAAAAGATGACTCCGTACGTAAAGCATATTTAGGTATGTAGGTTTTATATGGCAGGGCATATTCTTATTGTTGATGATGAAGAGGGTGTACGTCTTTCTTTACGAGGTATTTTGGAAGATGAGGGATATACGGTTTCTGAAGCTGTAAGCGGAGAAGAAGCTCTTTCTTTTTTAGAAAAAAATTCTCCTGACCTTGTTTTTTTGGATATTTGGTTATCTGGTATTGATGGTTTAGAAACTCTCAAAAAAGCAAAAGAAAAACAAGAAGATATTCCTTTTATAATGATTTCTGGGCATGGTAATGTGGAAACGGCAGTACAAGCTTTGCGTTTAGGAGCGTATGATTTTGTAGAAAAACCCTTAAGTCTTGAAAAGGTTTTGCTTGGAGCTAAATATGCTTTAGAAATGAAAAATTTAAAGCAAGAAAATTCTTTTTTGCGTCAAGCTGTTTTTCATGATTACGAAGTTCCTATTGTAGCAAATTCACCTATTATGCGTACTTTTATGAATGAATTATTAAAAGTTGCACCAACGGACGCATGGGTGTTGATTACAGGTGAAAATGGAACAGGAAAAGAATTAGCAGCAAGAACATTACATAGAAATAGCAAACAAAAAAATGAACCTTTTATTGCTGTAAACTGTGCAGCTATACCAGAAGAACTTATTGAAAGTGAACTTTTTGGACATGAAAAAGGGGCTTTTACAGGTGCAGATTCTACAAAAATAGGTAAATTTGAATTAGCCCATAATGGTACACTTTTTCTTGATGAAATTGGTGATATGAGTTTAAAAACGCAAGCAAAAATATTACGAATTTTACAAGAACAATGTTTTGAGCGTGTTGGTGGAAATAAAAATATTAAGGTACAGGTTCGAGTTTTAGCAGCAACAAATAAGAATTTAGAAAAAGCTATTGAAGTAGGTGAATTTAGACAAGATTTATATTATCGTTTACGTGTTTTTCCTTTACATGTGCCACCATTACGAGAAAGAAAAGAAGATATTATTCCTTTGGTGGAAACTTTATCAAAAGTAGTAGAAAAAAAATATTCAATGCAAGCACCACAATTTGCAAAGGAAACATTGCAAGTGATGGAAGAATGGACGTGGCCAGGAAATGTTCGTGAGCTTATGCATTTAATAGAGCGTTTGACAGTTTTATATAGTGGAAAAATTGTTGATTATTCTATGTTGCCCAAAGAATTACTTGAAAATGTAGGAAAAAATTTTACTGCAGAAAAAGTTTGTGCATTATCAGAAGAACGTTGTGAAAATGCTATATTACAAAAAATGCTAAGTCTTGATTATAAAAATGCAAAATCTGCATTTGAAGAATTTTATTTAACACATAAGCTTGAGGAAGTTGGGGGTAATGTAAGTAAATTATCTGAACTTATAGGGCTTGAGCGGAGTAATATACATAAAAAATTAAAAAATATGCATGAATAGTATTTGTATAGATGTGTTATGAATTTTAAACTTAAGGTGTGTTTTTAAATTAATGTTATTTTTTCTTTTTTATATAAAATTTTCTTATTTTATTATATTATTACGTAGTATTAAATATTATAAATGGTTATCCTTTATTTATTAAAGTAAGTATAAATAATTTGAAAACATACTTTAGTTTATGTATAAAGAAAAGAGAATACATTTTTCTAAACAATAAAGAAAAAGAGGTTTTACTGTGGCTACTATAAAGACAATTACGGAAATAAATGAAAGAATTAAGCAAGGTAAAGCTGTTGTTATTACTGCTAAGGAAATGACAAAAGTTGTAAAGGAACTAGGGGCAGAAAAAGCTGCTCAAGAAATTGATGTTGTTACCACAGGAACTTTTTCTCCTATGTGTTCATCTGGTATGCTTTTTAATATTGGTCAAACAGAAGCTCCTACATTGCGTGCAAGTAAAATATGGTTGAATGATGTACCTTGCCATGCGGGGCTTGCAGCTGTTGATGGTTTTCTTGGTGCAACAGAAATGCGTGAAGGAGATCCTCTTAATAAAGTTTTTCCTGGTGAATTTAAATATGGTGGGGCTCATGTTATTGAAGATTTAATTGCAGGTAGAACAGTTCATTTACGTTGTGAAAGTTATACAACAGATTGTTATCCTAAAAAAACTTTTGAACGTGATATTACGATTAATGATTTAAAATTTGCTCAAATGTGGAATCCAAGAAACTGTTATCAAAATTACAATGTTGCAGTTAATAAACATAGAGATAGAACATTATATACATATATGGGGCCTATTAAACCTAATATGAAAAATGCAAACTTTGCAACAGCAGGCTCTTTATCACCTCTTATGAATGACCCATATTTTAAAACAATTGGGCTTGGTACGCGTATTTTCTTGGGTGGTGGAATTGGATATGTGATTGGTGCAGGTACGCAACACGTGCCAAATCCAAAACGAACAGAAAAAGGTATTCCTTTATCAGGTTCTGGTACGCTTATGTTGAAAGGGGATATGAAAAAAATGCGTGATCGCTATGTACGGGGTAATTCTTTACTTGGATATGGAGTAAGCCTTTGTCTTGGTGTAGGTATTCCTATTCCTGTATTAAATGCAGAAATGGCACAATTTACAGGCGTAAGCGATGAAGATATTTTTATGCCAGTAAAAGATTATTCTTCTGATTATCAAAGTTGTAATCCAAATGTGTTGGCTCATGTTAGTTATGCAGAATTATTATCAGGTCAAATAGAAATTGACGGACAAAAAGTAGAAACGCACCCAGTAACTTCGTATCAACGTTCTTTGGAAATTGCAGAAGAATTAAAATCTTGGATTGAAAAAGGTGAATTTTTATTAACAGAACCAGTAGAAACAATCGAAGCGTATTAATAGTTTTTAGAGGGGGAATTAAGGGAATTTCTTCTTGTTCGTTTTTTTATTCGGAACTTTTGGTTCTAACGGGCTGAAAGCTTTTATAAAATTTGATATTATGTAATAGAGGATTTTTTCAAATTATTTAGGGCGTGTTTTTAAATTAATTTTATTTTTTTTGGGGGAAATGATTTCCCCCAAGCCCCCTCAATCAGGTAAATTTATTGAAATATGTTTCAATAAATTTACCTATTTTTAGGTATTAGTAAAAAATTTTTCTCCTAAAAATAAAAAAGTTTTTTGCTTTTACATTGTAATTAGGGTATGTTTTTAAATTTTTTAGAATTACTTTAATAAATTAGGATTGTAAAACAAAAAATATTTTCATAACGTCATTGACCTAATAAGTTTTATTCTCTGAAAAAGAGGAGCAAAGCGACTTGTTGAAAGAGTGTGTATCAGAAAGAAGTTTTTGGGGAGTATTGTTCTTAGGGGGGCAAGGGTGGCAACGGTAGCCTTTGGCAAAGAATGAGCCTTATGGATAGCGACAGTGTAGCCCTCAAAGAAAAAATAAAATTATTTTAGAAATATCTTCTAGTAATTATTGGATATTGGGTAAAAAAAATAAAAAAACAAAAAAAATACTTGACAATTAAAAAAGAAAAGAGCATTTTTTCTAAAAATGAGGAAATAAATATGACTAATCAAAATAACCACATTGCTTTCAATAGCTTTTATTACAGCTTTTATTTTTATGAAAGTGCCTGTGGTTATGGGTATTGTGCTTAGTCACATTTAAACATAAATACTAAAAGCCACGGCACTCCATAAAGTCCGTGGCTTTTTTGTATGTTACGGAAATAAAAATGAGTTACGTGGGAAAGGAGAATACTATGAGTATGGGTAAAAAAATTCGTTTAGAACGTATTTTTAATCGTGAAAACAATCGTTGTATTATTGTTCCTATGGATCATGGTGTATCTATTGGACCAGTGGAAGGCATTGTAAATATGAAAGATACTGTGCAGGATATGGCAGATGGTGGAGCAGATGCTGTGCTTATGCATAAAGGGTTAGTGCGTTGTGGGCATAGAATGTACGGAAAAGATTTAGGGCTTATTGTGCATTTATCTGCTTCTACTGATTTATCTCCTCATCCAAATTCTAAAATATTAGTAGCAAGTGTAGAAGAAGCTATTCGTTTAGGTGCTGATGCTGTTTCTATTCATGTTAATATTGGAGATGAATTGGAAAGAGATATGCTTGCACAAATTGGAAAAGTAAGTGAATCTGCTGACAAATGGGGAATGCCACTTCTTGCTATGGTTTATGCTCGTGGTCCAAAAATTAAAAATTCTTATGATCCAGAAGTTATTGCTCATTGTGCAAGAGTTGGGGTGGAACTTGGTGCTGATGTAGTAAAAGTTCCTTACACAGGGGATATGGATAGCTTTAATCATGTAGTAGAATCTTGTTGTGTACCTGTTGTTATAGCGGGTGGAGCAAAAATGGATAGCACCAGAGCATTTTTAGAAATAGTGCATGATTCTGTAAAAGCAGGTGGAGCTGGTTTATCTGTTGGGAGAAATGTTTTCCAACATCCAAATAGAAGGGAGCTTGTGCGTGTTCTTCGTGGTATTGTGCATGAAGATTGGAGTGTTGAAAAGGCTCTTGAAGCTATGGGAGAAAAATAATGAAACGTCTTGTTTTTGCTGAAGTAATTCCTTTTGATAAAGATACTGTTTTGTTAGCTCTTGAGGCAGGAGCAGATGGCATTATTACAGAGGATAAATACCTTGATGAAATAAAGGGCTTGGCACGTGTTGCTTTTTTAGGAAATTCACAAATAAAAGAATATGCTTTAAATAAAAAAGAAGATGAACTTGCTTATGAGGAAATGCTTCGCAAAAATTCGTTAGTTTTGCATACGTTAACAAAATATGAAATTATTCCAATAGAAAATTTATTAGCTAAAAAAGATATAGCAGAACATATTTGTTTATCAGTAACAAATTTGACAGAAGCAAAAGTTGCCTTTGGTATTTTGGAAAAAGGGGTACAGAAAATTATTGTCAAAAAAGAAGGTATTGTTGATTTGCGTAAAATTATGGAACTTGCTCAAATTGGTAATGAAAAAATGGATCTTGAAACAGCAAGTATTACAAAAATTCAAGCAGTAGGGCTTGGGCATAGAGTTTGTGTTGATACAATGTCTGTACTTGAATTAGGGCAAGGTATGCTTGTGGGAAATTCTTCTGCATTTACTTTTTTAGTTCATGCAGAAACTGAAGAAAATGAATATGTTAATTCAAGACCTTTTCGTGTCAATGCTGGTGCAGTTCATGCTTATGCCATGATGCCACAGGATAAAACAAGTTATTTGCAAGAATTATCTTCTGGTACAGAAGTTTTAATTGTTGATAGTAAAGGGCATTGTAAGAGTGCAATTATAGGAAGAGTAAAAGTAGAGGTGCGTCCTATGCTCCTTATAGAAGCAGTAACAAAGGACGGCAAAAAAGGAAGTCTTTTTTTGCAAAATGCAGAAACTATTCGATTAGTGAGAAAAGATGGTAAGCCCATTAGTGTGGTAAAATTAAAAGAAGGCGATGAAGTTTTGTGTCATTTAGATTGTGCAGGTCGTCACTTTGGTATGCGAATAGAAGAAAATATTGCAGAATAAGGGAAAACAATGAATACAGAAGAATTAGCAAGACTACGATTGCAAATTAATGCCCTTGATGAAGAACTTTTATGTCTTTTGCAAAAACGATCTTTTATTAGTACGCAAATAGCAAAAGCAAAACAAGGGGGAACAATTTTTTATCCAGCACGAGAAAAAGAAATTATTGCCCATTTACAAGAAAAAAACAAAGAACAATTACAAGAAAATATGGTGCAATTACCACAAGAAAGTATAGCCCATATTTGGACAGAAATTTTTTCTTGTTCTCGTAGTTTGCAAAAAAAGACTAGTCTTGCTTTTCTTGGTCCTTTAGGTACATTTTCGCATTATGCAGGGGAAGAACTTTTTGGAAAAAGTTTAACGTATCTTCCTTGTTCTGATTTTAATAGTATTTTTGCTAAAGTTTTTTCTGGAGAGGCTAGTTTTGGTTTAATTCCCTTAGAAAATTCGTTGCAAGGTACGGTGGGGCAATGTTTGGATTTATTTGAGGCATATCCTGTTTCTATAATTGCAGAACATTATAGTTCTATTCATCATTGCCTTTTAGCACAGCAGAGTGATTTTTCTAAAATAAAAATTATTTATTCTCATTCACAAGCGTTAATGCAATGCCATGATTGGATACAAAAAAATTGTCCACAGGCACAAATAGTAGAATTATCTTCTACTGCAAATGGTGCATTGCGTGCTATGGAAGAAAAATATAGTGCAGCTATTGGTAATGAAAAATTAGTGCAATTAAGCCAAGAACAAAAAATTTTACGTGTTATTGCAAAAGATATTGCAAATTGTAAAGAAAATACAACACGTTTTGCTGTTATTGCAAGAGAAAAAAATTCTTGCTCTTTTGTTTCAGCTAAAAGTTCTTTTACCTTTGCTCTTGCAGATAAAACAGGTGCTTTATCCAAAGTATTACATATTATTCAACAAGAAAATATTAATTTAACAAAATTAGAGTCACGTCCTCTTTATAATAAAGTACAGGGTACAGCTTGGCAATATCGTTTTTTTGCTGATGCCGTAGCTAATTTATGGGAAAAACCAAAACTTATGCAAGCATTAAAAGAATATTGTTATGATATACGTATATTAGGTGTATATGAAAATTGCTTGTAAGATATTTTTGTATTGCTTATTTTTTAGGGGGAGAACTTTTTATAAAAAGTTCTCCCCCTAAAACCCTCTTTCAAAAATTTTTAATTTAGAGTGTGCTTTTAATTTACTAGAGTAATATTAGAGTATATTTATATTTAATACATAAAAACAAATAATTTTTTTATTTTTGAGAAAAAAGATTTTTTACTAGTGCCTTAAACTAAGCAAATTTATTGAAATTTATTTCAATAAATTTGCTTGATTGAGGGGGGTTGGGGGAAATCATTTCCCCCAAAAAAATAATATAAAATACAAATCTTGAAAAAGAGGAAAAAAGGTTATATTAAAATTTTTTGTAAAAGGGGTAGAGAGATCCATTTTTAGCTGTTTTGCTAGTTATTTTGTTAGAAATAGTATCTAACGAAAAATATATTTTTATTGAGGCTTAACATGACAAAGCAAGATTGGATACGTGATGATTTAAAATATATTTGGCATCCTTTTACGCAAATGAAACAATATGAGGGTGAAGATAAACCTATTTGTATTGTAAAAGGTGATGGAATTTATATTGAAGACATTGATGGTAATCGGTACATAGATTCTGTTTCTTCATGGTGGGTAAATAGTTTAGGTCATGCTAATCCTAGATTAGCAAAAGCTCTTTATAATCAAGCTCAAACCATAGAGCACGTTATTTTTGCAGGGTTTACACATAAGCCAGCAATACAATTAGCAAAAAGTCTTGTAACTATGCTAAATTGTTCTTTGAAACACGTATTTTATTCGGATAATGGTTCTACGGCAACAGAAGTTGCTTTAAAAATGGCTTTTCAATATTGGCAATTAAAGGGTAAAACCAAAAAACAAAAATTTATTGCATTTGATAATGCATATCATGGAGATACTATTGGAGCTGTGTCTGTTGGTGGAATTGATATGTATCATAAAGTGTATAGTCCTTTACTATTTGAAATTATACGAGAAAAAAGCCCATATTGTTACCGATGTCCTTGTGGAAAAGAAAAAGAAACTTGTCAGCTTGAATGTCTTGATGATTTAGAAAAAATTCTTGAAAAACAACATGATGAAATAGCAGGGCTAATTATAGAACCACTTATTCAAGCAGCAGGTGGTATGATTATGTATAAAGCCGAGTATTTAACAAGACTTCGTGCTTTATGTGATAAATATCAAATACTTTTTATTGATGATGAAGTGGCTATGGGCTTTTATCGTACAGGAAAATTATACGCGTATCAGCATGCAGGAATAGAGCCAGATATTTTATGTTCTGCAAAAGCTCTTACAGCAGGGTATCTCCCATTGTCTGTAACTATTTGTACAGATGAAATTTATCAAGCGTTTTATGATGATGATAAAGATGGATTAAAAACTTTTTATCATGGGCATAGTTATACAGCTAATCCACTTGCTTGTGCTGTTGCTAATGAAAATTTAAAAATTTTGGCTGAATTTGATATGGAACAATATCTTATTCCTAAAATTACAGCTTTTCAAAAGGGATTAGAACAATTTCGCGACCATAAAAATGTGGGAGATATTCGCCAGTGGGGTATGGTAAGTGCTATTGAAATTGTTGAAGATAAACAAAGTAAAAGACCTTTTGCCTATGATAAACAAATAGGAAAGAAAATTTATCAAGCAGGGCTTAAACGTGGGGCTTTGCTTCGTCCTATGTGGAATTGTATGTATTTTATGCCTCCGTATATTATTACAGAACAAGAAATAAATACACTTCTTACTATTGCTTATGATTCTATGTGTGAAGTGTTAGGGAATTAATTTTTTTTATGAACATGATAAGTTAATGTTAGTTATTGAGAGGAGAACTTTTGAAAAAAGTTCCCCTCTCAAACTCACCCTTCAAAACTTTTTAATTTAAAACTACTTTTGTGTACCAAAGGAATTTTATATTTTATTATAAAAAGATATAGATAATAATTAGTTATAACTTAATAAAGTAATTATAAGTAAATTAAAAACATAACAAATAAGAAAAATTATGAATATACAAAATTTTTTTATTACAGGTACAGATACTGATGTTGGAAAAAGTATTATTACACTTGCTTTTGCGTTATATTATGAAAGTAAGGGGTTGCGTGTAGGTGTATATAAGCCATTGCAAAGTGGTGCTTTTTGGCAAGATGAAAAACTTATTGCTCCAGATTTAGCATTAATACAAAGTTTTTCTTCGTGTATTAAAACAAAATGTTCATATTTGCTTGAAGGGGAGTGTTCTCCTGCATTAGCGATGAAAATGGCAAATGTATCTTTTTCTCTTGAAAAAGTTGTTGATGATTATCAAAAATTTTGTTTTGAATGTGATATTGTTTTAGTAGAAGGGGCAGGGGGCTTGTTATGTCCTGTGGATTTTACAAAGCAATTAACAATGGCTGATATTATTAAAGCATTAGCTTTACCTTGTTATATTGTTGCAAGACCAAACTTAGGAACAATTAACCATACATTATTAACTGATTATGTAGCAAAAGAAAAAAATCTTACTGTACAAGGGATTATAATAAATAAATATCCTAAAGAAACACAAGATATTGCTATACAAAATGTTTGTTTAGAAATTGAAAAATATACTTCTACTCCTATAAAATATATTATTCCAAAATTTGAAATAATAACAAAAGAAAAGTTAATTGATATAATTGATATAGTTGATAAGGTGTTATAAAGTGTATTTCTATATTAATTTTTATTTTTTTCTTTTGGGGGAAATGATTTCCCCCAAGCCCCCTCAATCAGGCAAATTTATTGAAGTAAATTTCAATAAATTTACCTATGTTAGGGTATGAGTAGAAAATCTTTTTTCTCAAAAACAAAAAAGTATTTGTTTTCACATTATAAATAGTAAGTATTTTCAATACAACTACACTGTAAGTTTTTTATTTTCATTATTAAAATACAGAGTTTTAATTATACATAATTTGGAAATAACCCCTAATACGAACTAGAAAATTAAAAGAAACAAAAAACTTTTGCTTGCAAAAGGTTTTTTGGGATTAAAAATTTTTGAAAGGGGGTTTTAGGGGGAGAACTTTTTATAAAAAGTTCTCCCCCTAAAAAATTAATCATTCTTTAAAATAAGATAAATTGGATGATAAGTGAGGGTATTTTGATATTTTTTTTCGTATTCACGACATTGTGCTTTACTTAGATACGTACGCATTAATCCACCAACTCCTGTTTTTTTGATATGCCGAAAAATATCAATAGTTTTATTAAAACGAAATTGTTTTTCTTCTTGATAAAAATAAGTTACATTGTATTCATTCATTATTTCGTTTAGGTCTAGGTCTGAAAAGTAATCTAATCCAATATGGAAAATGTCTTTAATTTCATAATAATTTTTTTCGCCAAAAAAAGATAAAGCCAGTGTACCATGATAGGCAAGTTTTTTCATGCAAGTATGAATAAGTTTTTTAGGGTTATTGCTCCATTGTATACTTGCGTTTGAGGTAATAAGATTGAAATAGTAAGACGGAAAGAGTTGATCAAGTTTATCCATATCAAATGAAATAAAATTTATTTGTGGAAATTTGAATTGGAAAATTGTTTGATATTCTGGTACAAAATCTATTGCATAATAATTTACAAATGTGCAATTTTTATATAAAAAATGTGTGTATGTGCCAATACCACAACCTAATTCTAAAATTGAATGATAGCCTATATCAAGTTGAGAAAAAAGGTGTTCTGCCATTTCTTTTTGAATTAAGGCGTGTTCTTCGTATTCAAAACGGCTATTATAAAAATTTTGTCTGACAACTGCTTTATTTATTGGCATTTTTTTACTTTTTTATTTTGTAGAAATAATAGTATTCCATGTTGTAAAAAGATGAAAAGGATAATGTTTTGATTGTAACGTAATAATGTTGCTTGCATGATTTTTCCAATAATTTTGTTGATTATTAAATGGAAAAATACAATCATGTTCTGCTAAAAATGCTATATCAAAAAAAGTATGTTTTGTTAACTCATAATCTTGTATGGCAATTAATTCATTTTTTAGCGTTGTGATAGTTTGTTGTGTATTGAGAGAAAAGCCAATTTTTTTATTAAAGATTTTTTGTGTTTGTTCATTGAAATTATTGATAGTAAGTTGATATATTTTTGATGGAATACCCTCTTTATTATCAATGGGATTGCCTGTACCACAAAAAGCAATTTTTTTAGTATAGGGTAGAGATAAAATTTGACTTATATACACCCCCATTGACCAAGCAATTAGGTAAATATTTTGATAAGAAGAAAAATCAAAATTAGGTAGTTGGAGATTTTGATAATCAAAAAAATGAAGACAATCAAAATCTTTTGTTTTTTGATTTGCTATGTCTAAATGTTGGACTGCTTTTTCATTCATACCCCAACCATTAAAAAAAAGGATAAGGTTTGGGGAAGAATTTTTTTGTAACCATTTATATTGCATGGGAATAGTCTTTTATTGTATTGAAAAGGTTTATTATATCAGAATGTTGTATATTGCTACATAAAGAAAGGCGTAAACGGGCTGTATTTTGTGGCACAGTTGGAGGACGAATAGGAAGGACAAAAAATCCTTTTGCTTGTAAGTATTCTGCCATTTTTACACATTCTTTTGTATCTCCTATAATAAGAGGAATAATATGTGAACCAAAAGAACAAGAAAAAGGAAGAGAAATATTTTGGCAATTAATAATAAGTTCTTTTAATTTTTGTTGTTGTGTTAAAATATGTGAAAATTTTTCTGTAAGTAAAAATTCTGTCCAAAGTATTTGAATAGGTGAAAGAGCTGTGGAAAAAATAAAGGTTTGTGCTTTATTAATAAGTTCATTAATAATTTCATTTTTGGCAACACAGAATGCTCCTACCGAACCAAGTGCTTTGCCAAGAGAAGCCATAATAATATCAATTTGAGAGGTATTTTTGATTGTATGAGAAAGTCCTTGTGCTTTATGTCCAAATACCCCAATGGCGTGGGCTTCATCTATCATTAATAAACAGGAATATTTTTCTTTTAAAAATAGTAGTGTTTCAAGTTCTGCACAATCTCCGTCCATAGAAAAAATAGATTCAGAAACAAGAAGGGAATTTTTATGATGTTGTCTATTTTTTTTTAGTAAATCTTCTAAGTGATTATAATCTAAATGTTTATATCTATAAAGTTTTGCTTGAGAATGTTGTATGCCTGCTAATATGCTATTATGATTAAGTTTATCAGAAAAAATACAGTCTTCTTTTTTCATAAGAGCAGAAATAATTCCCATATTTGCTTGGTATCCAGAATTAAATATAAGAGCTTTTTCTTTTTGATACCAATGAGCTAGAAAATTTTCTAATCGAGTAAAAGGATTTGAATTACCACTTAATAAGCGTGATGATGCAGAAGAAAATAATGCTTCAGGATTATCATACATTTTGAGCAGAAATTCTTTTTTTAGATCTATGTTTGAGCCAAGATTAAGATAATCATTAGAGGAAAAATTAAGCAATTTTTTTTCTTCTAAAAAAATAAATTTATCATCTCGGTATGTTGTTTTTGGTAGTATGCGTTTATTATATATATCCATAGGTAATTTCTTTCTAAATTTAGTACAGAAGTCAAGCAAAATTTTCAGCTTATTCTATTATTTTTCTTGATGTTGACAAGGTTTTATGTTAAAGAAAAAAGGCTTTTAAAAAACTTTAAGGAGTTCTGACAAATGCCTAAAATGCGTTTTTTAATGCCTTTATTGGCTTTATTGCTTATGCTTCCTTCTGTTGCATTTGCTGCTCATGGTCACCCTGTTTTTCCTAAAGATTTGGAACTTTATTGGGTAATTCCATTTGTTTGTATGTTACTTTCTATTGCCATTGGACCATTGGCAGTGCCACATTTTTGGCATCACCATTATGGTAAAGTTGCAATTTTTTGGGGATTGGCATTTTTAGTGCCTGCAACTTTTGTGCTTGGTTTTGATCTTATCAGTTTTTATGCTGTTGAAACTGTTTTACTTGAGTATTTGCCTTTTATTATTTTGTTGCTTGCTCTTTTTACAGCTGCAGGTGGTATTCGTTTTAAAGGTAATCTCGTAGGTACTCCCGTTGTAAATACAGGTCTTTTGGCTTTTGGTACTATTATTGCGAGTTGGGTAGGTACAACTGGTGCTGCTATGCTCCTTATTCGTCCTCTCCTTCGTGCTAATAAACACCGTAAATATCAAGTTCACCAAGTTGTTTTCTTTATTTTCTTGGTTGCTAATATTGGTGGTTCTTTAACTCCACTTGGTGACCCACCTCTTTTCTTAGGATTTTTAAAAGGTGTTAGCTTCTTCTGGACAACTGTCCATCTTTTTATCAAAACAGCATTTATTTCTGTTATTTTATTAGTTCTTTATTTTATTCTTGATAGTATTCTTTATAAAAAAGAAGGTTCTCCAAAACCTGCTGTAAGTTCTGCTACTGCTGAAAGCTTTGGCTTAGAAGGTAAAATTAATATCCTTTTTGTTGCTTGCATTGTAGGTTTAGTTCTTATGAGTGGTTCTTGGAAACCAGATGTAACTTTCCATGTTTATGGTATTCCTGTTGAATTGCAAAATGTTGTACGCGATGTTTGTTTGCTCATTGTTGTAGGTCTTTCTATGAAGTTTACTTCTAAAGAATGTCGTGAACTTAATGAGTTTAACTGGGAACCTATTGCTGAAGTTGCAAAACTTTTTATTGGTATTTTCTTAAGTATGATTCCAGCTCTTGCTATTTTACGTGCAGGTACTGAAGGTAGTCTTGCAAGTCTTATTAGCATGGTTTCTGATCCAACAACAGGTGAGCCTTTGAATTATATGTATTTCTGGCTTACTGGTTTCCTTTCTTCTTTCTTAGACAATGCTCCTACTTACCTTGTATTCTTCAATACTGCTGGTGGTGATGCTCAATATCTTATGCAACACGTAGGAACTCTTGCGGCTATTTCTGCTGGTGCTGTATTTATGGGTGCTGTAACATATATTGGTAATGCTCCTAACTTTATGGTACGTTCTATTGCTGAAAATAGTGGTGTTAAGATGCCTAGTTTCTTTGGTTATATGCTTTGGTCTGTTGGTATCTTATGGCCAATCTTTATTCTTACTACCTTTATTTTCTTCTTATAATGTATAAAAAGAAAATGTTATAAAAAGCCGACATGATGTCGGCTTTTTTTATGCATAAGTTTTTTAGATGAATAGATATAAAAGGATAATAAGAACAAAAGATTTTTGACTATTCTATCTATACATTGAAATGTATTAGGGGATATTTTTAAAATAATGTTTTATTTTTTCTTTGGTGGTTACACTGTCTTTATCCGTAATTTTCTTTGTCGTAACGGTTAAAGCGAAATGATTTCTTTCAAGCTTCCTTAATTAGGCAAATTTATTGAAATACATTTCAATAAATTTGCCTATGTTAGAGCATCAGTAAAAATTTTTTTCTTTCAATAAAAAGTGATTTATTTTTGTATATTAAATATAAATAGTTTCTGATGTTACTATATTACAACTCTTTTATTTCATCACTAAAGAAAGAAGTTTAATAATTATAAATAAGTTAGAAACACACTCGAATAAATTGGAAACATCTTTAAGATATTTTCCAGAGTATAAAAATAAATTTAATTAATCAAAAATAAAAGTATATTATATGGATAACTTATTGTTATTATAAATGTTTTTTGTCTTATTGTTTTTGTAAAATTTTGTAAATTCTATTTAGATGTATTGACTTTATTTAAAAAAAATTTCATATATCTTGTATTGAAAATGAAATTGCTGTTCAAATTTAACAAGGTAGGATACTATGTTTCCTTTAGCTATGGCTCAACAAGGCGAAAAATGGGTTATACAAAAAATTGCAAGTGAACATGAAATTAAAACTCGTTTTATGGAACTTGGATTTTGTGAAGGGGTACAAATAACTATTATGTCTTCTGAACAAGGTAACGTTATCATTAAAAACAAAGATAGTACCTTTGCGATTGATAAGGATTTTGCAAGGCACATTTTTGTAAAATAATAGTAGGTAAAGTATGTATACATTGAAAGATGCACCAATGGGAAGTACTGTGAGTGTTGTTAAAATTCACGGTGAAGGGCCTATTAAAAGACGGATTATGGACATGGGGATTACAAAGGACTGCAAAATTAAATTAGTTAGAACTGCACCTTTAGGTGATCCTATTGAAATGACTTTGCGTGGTTATCAACTATCTCTCCGCAAAGAAGATGCAACAATGATAGAAGTAAAATTGGAAGGCTAACATGAGTATTAATATTGCTTTAGCTGGTAACCCCAATAGTGGTAAAACCACTATGTTCAATGATTTAACTGGTAGTAACCAGTATGTTGGTAACTGGCCTGGTGTTACTGTTGAAAAAAAAGTAGGCTACTTTAAAGATAACAAAGAAATTCAAATTCAAGATTTACCCGGTATCTATTCTTTATCTCCTTATACTCTTGAAGAAGTTGTTTCAAGAAACTATCTTATTAATGAACAGCCAAATGCTATTTTAAATATTGTTGATGCAAGCAATATTGAGCGTAACCTATACCTTACTACCCAATTAGTGGAACTTGGTATTCCCGTTGTTATTGCACTTAATATGATTGACGTTATCCGTAAACGTGGTGATAAAATCGATCTTAAAAAGCTTTCTGAAGTTTTTGGTTGCCCTGTTTTTGAAACTTCTGCCCTTTTGAAAGAAGGATCAAAAGAGGCTGTTTTGAAAGCAGCAGAATTGGCACAACAAAATGTAAAAGATAAACATTTGCCTTCTATTTTTGAAGGCGATGTGGAACACGCTATTGCGCATATTGAAGAATTAATTGAAAATGTAGTTCCAAAAGATAAAGTTCGTTGGTATGCAATTAAACTTTTTGAGCGTGATAAAAATGTTATCGCAGAGTTGAAATTTGATGATACCATGATGAAACACATTGAAGAACATATTACTCAATGTGAAAAAGCCATAGGTGATGATGCAGAAAGTATCATTATTAACCAACGGTATTTATTTGTAACAAAACACATGAAAGATATTCTTGTAAAAGCAGATCCTGATCATGTGTCTATGTCTCATAAAGTAGATAGTATAGTAACAAATCGCTTTTTAGCTCTTCCTATTTTTGCTGCAATTATTTTTGTTGTTTATTATATTTCTGTTACAACCTTAGGTACATACGCAACAGATTATACTAATGATGTCCTTATTGCTGAAATTGTTCAAGGCAATGTTAGTGGTTGGCTTGAAAGTATGAATACAAGCGAATGGCTTAGTGGACTTGTTGTAGATGGTATTGTTGGTGGTGTAGGTGCTGTTCTTGGTTTCGTACCACAAATTTTAATGGTTTCTTTCCTTTTAGCTATTTTAGAAGATGTTGGATATATGGCACGTGTTGCCTTTATTATGGATAAACTTTTCCGTAAATTTGGTTTATCTGGTAAATCTTTTATTCCTATGCTTATTGGTAGTGGTTGTGGTATTCCTGGTGTTATGGCTTCCCGTACTGTTGAAACAGAAAGTGATAGAAGAATGACAATTCTTACTACTACTTTTATTCCTTGTAGTGCAAAGCTTCCTATTATTGCTCTTATTGCTGGTGCATTATTTGGTGGTGAATGGTGGGTTGCGCCTTCTGCTTACTTTATGGGGATTTTTGCTATTGTTATTTCTGGTATTATCTTGAAAAAAACAAAACTTTTTGCATCAAATCCAAGCCCATTTGTAATGGAATTGCCAGCTTATCATATGCCTTCCCCAATTAACATTTTACTTGTAACTTGGGAACGTGGTATTTCATTTATTAAAAAAGCAACTACCATTATTTTGCTTTCTGCTATTATTCTTTGGTTCTTACAAGGTTATGGCTTAGAAAATGGAAGTATTGTTGCTGTTAGTGATAATAACCATAGTTTCCTTGCTAATATTGGTAACTTCTTTGCGCCAATTTTTGCTCCTGTTGGTTTTGGTTCATGGCAAGCAACAGTTGGTACTATTACTGGTCTTATTGCAAAAGAAAACGTTGTTGGTACTCTTGGTGTTCTTTATGGATTTAGCGAAGTTGCAGAAGATGGTGCAGAATATTGGTCTATGTTTGCAAATGAATTTACAAAGATTTCTGCTTATTCATTCCTAATCTTTAACTTGCTTTGTGCTCCTTGTTTCGCTGCAATGGGTGCTATTAAACGTGAAATGAATAATGCTCGTTGGACATTATTTGCTATTGGTTTCCAATGCTTGCTTGCATATATTGTAGCTCTTATTATTTATCAAATTGGTACATTTATTCAAACAGGTGTGTTTACCTTTGGAACAGTAGTTGGTATTATTGTTATCTTCTTTGTATTATTTATGCTTTTCCGTAAAAATCCATATAAGGTATAATAATTACTAAAGGAGGAGTTTTTATGGAATTTATACAAAGCCATTTAGGTGATATTATCGTTAGTGTTATATTGATAGCTGTTGTTATTCGGGTAATATTTTACCTTTATAAAAAGAAAGGTTCTCCTTGTGGTTGTTCTGGCTGCACAAAATGCGGTAAAGGTATGGATAAAAAAACTCCCATTCTTGAAAAACTTAATAAATAAAAAAGACGGCATTTGCCGTCTTTTTTATTGAATTTTGAATAATTATAA
>JARHYD010000076.1 GCA_029258655.1 Mailhella sp. | reverse complement strand
AAATCACTATCTACACCTGTATTTCTAGTATATCGTCCTAAATCATGTAAATCTTCTTTTTCTCGTCCACGAAAACCTCGCTCTAACGCAAAAGCTGCATTGTGATTTTGTGACCATTCTTTAGCGTAATATTGTAAATAAATAGCTTTTATATTTTTAGAATGCATTATTTCTTTATTTGGAAATTGATAAAAAAATAGTTGATCCAATCCTAACTCGTCATCAAACCAATCAGAAGCATTACAACCTGCTAATGTCTGACAATTATTCATGTTTAATGCATCACCATCAGTACCAATAGAACATTCCATAATTCCTAATGCTAACGCATCACTTTCCCCTTGAACAATTAAAGGAATATCAAATTTTTCTGCTATAATATATGCTGATGCTATTAAACAATATTCTGTTGGCTTTAAAACATTTCCAAATTCATAAAAAGAACGTTTAACCAATTTTTTAGTTATAAGAGGATTTGGTTTTATTTTTATAATATCAAAACCCAAACTTGATAAATTATCAATATTATGTCTTCCCAATTCTGTTATTTCATCTGGTTCACAATTTACTAAAAGTGGATTTAATCCTAGTTTTTCTTTCACATAAACAGCCTGAAAAGTACTATCCTTTCCACCACTTACTCCAACAACACAATCATAACTACCATGAGAATTTGCTTTTGCCCACTCTGCAATATCTTTTAATTCTTGCTCACGTTTACCCCAATCAATTTCCTTTTTACTTTCATTATACACACAAGCATAACAAATACCATTTTCATCAAATTTAATTCCAGGTCTTGTATCTGGTTGTAAACAATTTTTACAATATCGCATAAATTTTTCCCATCAAAAAAGTTATCATTAACTTGTTATAAAAACTTAACGAAATGTTACCATAGTCATACCATCACCACCATTTTCCTCTGTTGCCAAAGAAAAACTTTCAATAACAGCATACCCTTTTAACACTTCATGTACTGCTTTTCGTAATGCCCCTGTACCGCGTCCATGAATAATTTCCACATTATCATAACCAGCTAACAAAGCATTATCTAAAAATTGATGTAATTCTGTAATAGCTAAATCAGCACGTTTTCCCCGTAAGTCAAGGGTAAAACTTGATTTTGTTTGAGAAAGATTTTGTATTACACCTATTTTGGACGTTTGTTTTACAGAACTTCCTGTTATTTCAATATCTTTAAATGATGCCCACATAGAAACACCACCTAAATTAATTTTAACTTTTTTTGCCTTTGTATCTATTTCTTGAATCAAAGCTTTTTTATTCCATGGTCTATGGAACACCTCTATTCCTATTTTCAAAGCTTTTTCATCAACTTCAGGCAATGCTTCTTTTTCTGTTTCATTTTTAACAAGTTCTGTTCGTAATTGCCCAAGTTTTTTCATAGTTTCTTTAGCAGAAACTTTTTCTGTTTTCCAAGCTCGAATAAGTTCTTGTGATTTTTCTCTAAACTCAGTTTGTAATATTTTTATTTCTTTTTCATATTTTTCTTGTAATTGTTCACGTTTTTGCTTTGTTTTTTGCAATTCTTTTTGTAAATGCTCTACTTCTTTTTCCCGTTCAACAGCAACAGCATTTAATTTTGCTATTACAAGATCTTGCTCTTTTGTATCAACAAGTAAATATTGTGAAGCTTTCACAAGAATACTTTCTGCTAATCCATGTTCACGTGCTACATCAAGAGCCTTACTTGCTCCTACCTGATCATACGCCAATTTATACAAAGGTTTTTTGCTATTTTCATCAAACAAAACAGACGCAGCCCGTACACCTTGATTAGTCAAAGCATAACTTTTTAATGCTGGAAAATGGGTTGCACTTACAGCATAGCACGCTTTCTCAAGCAAGCCATCAAGCACAGCCTGTGCTAATGCTGCCCCTTGTGAAGGGTCAGTTCCTGCTCCAAACTCATCAAGCAAAAGTAGATGAGAGCTATCTAAACTCTCCCATATTGCAGCTAAGTGCCTAATTTGTCCTGTAAAAGTAGAAACATGATCATCAAGGCTTTGCTCATCACCAATAAAAGCATGAATTCTCTTAAAAAATAAAATACTTGAGCCTTTTGCAACAGGTACAGGCAAAGCAGCTAAACACATTAAACCTATTAAACCAAGTGTTTTTAGAGCAACAGTTTTACCACCAGAATTACCACCACTTATTACAAGTATTTTATCCTGTTTTCTAAAAATCAAATCAATAGGTTGAATTTGAATAGACGATTTTGTTTTATTATTTTCTAACAACAATAGTGGATGATAAGCTTTTTCCAATGTAAGCGTTTCACCAAAAGGAACACAAAAACCTTCATGGCCTTGTAACTGTGTTTTATGCTTAGCAACATACACTTCTGCTAAACCACATTTTGCCTCATTAACATCTAATAACAAAAGAAATTCCCAAGCTTGTTTTAACGCTTGTTCTTCAGAAAATAATAATTCTTTAATCAAATGGATAATTTTTTGAATTTCTTCACGTTCTTCTTGTTTTAATTCTTGCAAACGATTATTGAGTTCCACAAGAAACATTGGTTCAAAATAAAGAGTCTCCCCTGTTCGTGAATAATCATGTATAATACCTTGCAAGCGACCTTTAAAATTTGCTTTTAAAGGCAATACATATCTATCACCAACTATGGTCATATAATCATCTTGCAAATAATGGCCAATATTGTACTGCTCGCTGTATTCTTTTACTTTACGCAAACAGCTTTGATGTAACCCACGAAGCTCATTCCGAACCAATAATAAACCAGGTGAACTTTCATCTTTAAAACTTGCATCATCAGCAATACAACGAACAAGAGCAGAATATGATTTTTCTGGAAAATCAAATTCATACTCACCACATAAGATGGGAAATTCTTTTTCAAAAATATGTAAAGAAGTATAAGCATTTTTTATAAGTTTTAATACTTCACGCATTGCCCAAAAATCATCAGTATCTGGATCAAAATTTTGTGCAGAAATATTTTCCAATAAAAAACGTATATCTGGAAAATCATGTAAAGCAAAATTTCCTTTACTTTTCCATAAGCTATACTCATCAAAAACGTGTTGAAAATGTTCAATATCTTTTAAACAAGAAAAAGGTTGCAACATAAGACACGCATTTTTTCCAGCTTCTGACTTAGAAAAAGACGCCAAATGTTGCAACACCTTAGAAAATTCTAGTGCTTGTAAACTAAATTCATCCATAAAGTATAAATCATTTATGCTTGTTGTAAACGAGCTTTTACTGCTTCACTTACAAGCTTACCGTCAACTTGTCCTTTATATTCGTCCATAATAGATTTAATAACCTTACCCATTGCTTTCATTCCTTCAGCTAAATAAGGTTGACAAGCTTTTTCAATAACATCTTTTAATTCTTCTTCAGATAATTGTTTTGGCAAATATTCTTGTAAAATTTCAAGTTCTGCTTGTTCTTTATCTGCTAAATCATGGCGATTTGCATTTCTATAAAGTTCGATTGATTCTTGTCTTTGTTTTACTTGACGTAAAAGAACCGTCATATATTCGTCATCAGAAAGAGGAATAAGAGATTGCTTTAATTCAACTTGTCTATTTTTTGCTGCTGTTTTTAAAAGACGTAATGTTTCTAAACGATTTTTATCTTTCGCTTTATATGCTTCTAAATATTCTTTTTCTATTTTTTCAGCAATACTCATATACTTATTCCTCCTACAAAGTATAATGTTAAGAAACCGGAAATCATGGACTTCCGGTTTCCTTGTAGCAAATTTATGTTATACCTAAGTATAAGTAATCAAATTATGCCATATTAATCTTACGCATTTTCTTCATAAGACGCTTACGAGCAGCAGCCTTTTTCTTTTTACGCATAACGCTAGGCTTTTCAAAATGTTGGCGTTTTTTCATTTCAGAAAGAATACCAGCCTTTTCTACTTGCTTTTTAAAGCGACGTAAAGCGAGATCAAAATTATATTCGTCTTCGTTTAAGAATACTCCTGGCACTAAAATCACCACCTTCTTGGGTATATTATGTCAAAAAGAAAATATTTCTTTTTGCATTAAAAGCAAAAATATTCATTATCAATAATAATGAGAAAAAAATATATACTACTTTAAAAGAAAAGACAAGAAATTATTAACAAAAAAATTAAATATTTTTAATGTTGTTCGCCGTTTTCTTCTTTTTGCATATCTTTTTTAGCTCCACGATGCACTAAAGCAAGACCTATACCAAGACAAGCCAAAACAGCATAAAGAACACCAAAAAAGACCACGTGTGAAGGATCCCATAAAGGTAAATCCCATGGTGCAGGACTATGAATTGTTTCCCCCATTTGCATCCATTGCATATAACTAACCTCGAGAAAATAGTTTATTTAAAGAATATATAGCGTTATTTTTTTTTCGTCAAGTAAGATTTCATTCTTTATTTTCTGTAAAAATAAAAATTAATTTTAAAATACACTTTAGTATGTTATACTTATCTTTCTAACATAGTTAAAGTAATTATGAAAATTTTGAAAACACTCCTTATTTAAACCACCCCTTTATTGCAAAAAAAGCCAACATAATAATCGCTACAATGCCCATAACAGCAAGACATATAGGATAAGCATATTTATAGGATAATTCAGGCATAAACTCAAAATTCATACCATAAAGGCTTGAAATAAAAGTAAGAGGTAAGAAAATACTAGATAAAATAGTCAACATACGCAAGCGTTTATCTGCTAATTCTCGCAAATGAGAATCTATTCTATGTAATTGGTCTTCTAACCGATTATCAAGCTTACGCATACTATTTTCCACGTGGGTTAATGTATCAACAATATCATTTAATATTTTTTTGGTACTAACAGGAAACACAGGTATACTTAAAATAGTTCTTAACAAAGTACAACCAAATAAAAACTCTTCGCATTGCCCTGCAATTCCATCAAGTTTTCCTTTTATACGTACAACATTATCATTATCTTCATCATGGGGTTTTACATCAAGTGAGGCAATAAACTCATTAATAATATTCCGTGCTTCTAAATAATTATTTACTAAATGCTCTTCTAAACCTTCAAGTAAAAACATCAACAAAAAAACACCTTCAATGCCTTCAATTAAAGCTCCTGCTTTTAGTTGTTGCAATGCTTTTTCAATAGCGTTGCTTTTCACTCGCGAAACAGTAATAAAAACATTTCCAATTAAAATTAAATGAATATAATGAGAATTATATTCCCACGCATTAGAAGTAGGAACTCGTAAATACAGTCCATTTGTTTTTATTGTTTCAACTTTTGGAAAAGCTTTTTTATCCGTTAAAAAAAGTTTTTCTAAATCATTTAACTGCAAAGAATCTACAAGTGCTGCCCATTCACTTGGTACAATTTCACTATAATCAAACCAAAATAAATCATGCTTATTTTGTGCTATTGTCTCAACAACAGAAACATTTTCATCTATTTCTGTATAGCGTTGATTTTTTATCCGAATAACTTTTTTTATCATGTCTTTTAGCTCAAAATATACAATGTTAACCAGTGAAAATTGCTACGCGTAATTTCCCTTTATTATAGCAACTAAAACAAGAATAAAACAAAATAAAAGAAATTCCCCTTATTCGCATATCCTTATAATAAAAATACACGTTATTTATATAATAGCATAACATATCTTTTTATAATTACACGATAAAATAAAATTATGTCCCCCCTAATATCATTTATAAAAAATTATTCTTTTTCTAATTTTTCTAACGTTAAATTATGGTTTGTAAAAACACAAATATCACCTGCTATTTCCATTGACTCCCGAGCAATTTGTTCTGCATCTAAATCACTATGTTTTAATAAAGCCCTAGCAGCGGATAAAGCAAAACTTCCTCCAGAACCAATCGCTGCCACATCATTATCTGGTTCAATAACATCACCAGTCCCAGTTAAAATTAAAATATGATCAATATCAGCAACAAGCAACATTGCCTCAAGTTTACGCAAATATTTATCTTTTCTCCAATCTTTAGCAAGTTCCACAGCTGCACGAGTAAGATTTCCCCCACATTCTTCAAGTTTTGCCTCAAATCTTTCAAAAAGTGTAAAAGCATCAGCCGTAGCACCTGCAAAACCACCTATTACTTTTCCTTTATATAAGCGACGGACTTTTTTAGCAGAATGTTTCATCACCATACTTTGTCCCATAGTAACTTGCCCATCACCAACAATAACCACACTATTTTCTTTTTTTACAGCTAATATAGTTGTTCCACGAATTTCCATACAAATACCTATTTCCAATATTTTTGACGTTCACTTAGAATAGAATTTACTTTTTTCAATTCTTTTTTCTGTTGTTCTGTTTTAGCCATTTCTTGGACTTTCTTTAACCAAAAAAGAGCTTTATCTTCGTTATTTTGATAAATTTCTGCTAATGCTAACTGTATATATCCTTCAAATTCTTTACCTTGACGACCAAGAACTCTACCATATAAATTTAAAACTTCACCATCTTCAGGAGCATATTTTAATACTTTTTCATATTCTTTTTGAGCTGCAAACGTATTATTTTCAGCATCAAGAGTACGGGCATAATAAAAAATTGCCATATATTCTTTAGCATTCAAAGCAAGAGTTTTTTCTAAATATTGCTTTGCAAGATTAAACTTTCCTATACCAAAATAAAAGCGTCCCAATTCTCGATTAGCTAATGTATCTTGCGGAGCTAGTGAAACAGCTTTTAATAAAAATTCTTCTGCTTGTTTAATCTGATTTCTTTTAGCTGCAATAACCCCTAATCCTACATAATCCAGAAAATCTTTCTTTTTTGCAAAATAATTTTCAGCAAAACGAGGATCAGCATAATACGCAACAGTTACAGCTTTTGCACGTAAAAATTTTCTATTATCTGTTTTTTTATTTTGAATATTTTTAGAAAGTGTTCGTATATACGCATCAGAAGTAGCAATACGAGCATTAATATTAGGGTGCGTTGATAAATATGTTGGAAAATCAGAACCAACACCTAAACTTTTTGTTTGCAATACCTTAAAAGCTTTTGCCATACCATTAGGATTATACCCAGCTTTTAACATATATTGCAAACCAAATTTATCCGCATCACTTTCATCTTCACGCCCATAACTAAGCATAGCTGCCTGACTTGCAGCCATACCTCCTGTTAAAATTGCACCACTTCCCTCACCACCTCCAGCTAAGGCAGCCCCAACAACAGCAGCAATAGTCCCAATACTAATATATTTGCTTCTATCTATCCTAGAGGCAATATGTCTTTGCGTAACGTGAGCAACTTCGTGCGATAAAATACCAGCAAGGGAATCTTCATCTTCTAAATTGATTAATAATCCAGTAAAAACACATACATATCCTCCAGGTGTAGCAAACGCATTTAACACTGGACTATAAATAACATTTGTTTCAAAGGAAAAAGGTTGTGGAGGAACTTTTTTTAATATTTTTTCCACCACAGAACGAACATAAAATTTTATTTCTGGATCTTCAATAATAGGAAGACGTGATTTAACCAAAACTTCAAATTCTTTTGCAAGTTTTTTTTCATCACTAACACTAAACTCTTTAAAAAGAGCTGCATTAACTTGATACGAACCTTGAGGAGCAAGGCTCACCATAAAAGTAAGCATTACTCCTATACAAAGTTTTTTAAACATTTTCCCTCACTATTTTATAGGAAACTATTTTTGTACTTCATTAATTGCCCAAACTTGTCCATTTGGCGTGTCACGAACTTCAATATGCATTTGCATAAGTTCATCACGAACAGCATCAGCTTTTGCAAAATCCTTATTTTTCTTTGCTTCAGCTCTTGCTACTAAAAGTTCTTCCACTTTTTGCACATCGATATTTAATCGTTGGGCATTTAACTTTCTCAATGCAATTAAAATTTCACTTGGAGTATAAGCAAATATACCTAAAATACTTGCCCATAACTGAACTTCTTTTAATACATCTTCTAAAAAGCTTTTTGTACCATCTTTGCCTCGCAAAGCCTTATCATCAAGAACTCTATTCACAAGACGCACAGTACCAAAAATATGCCCTAATGCTCCCGCTGTATTAAAATCATCGTCCATAGCTTGAATAAAGCCTTCTTTTAATGCTTGATACTCATTCAAAATTTCTTCAGGCATTGCCATTTTCTTATTATAATCTTTTTGCAAAGCATTATGTACTTCATTTAAACATTCATAAACTCGAATAAGTCCTTTTTCTGCATCGTCCATAGTTGCAAAACTAAAATCAATAGGACTTCTATAATGCTTACTTAAAAGAAAGAAACGTAAAGCTTCTGGGTGTCTTGTTTCCAAAATATCTCGAATAGTTTTAAAATTACCAAGAGATTTAGACATTTTTTCAGAATCAATTTGTACAAAACCATTATGTACCCAAAATCTTGCCAAGCCCTTGCCTAATGCTGCCTCACTTTGTGCAATTTCATTTTCATGATGAGGAAAAATAAGATCTTGTCCGCCTCCATGAATATCAAAAGGTAAATCTAAATTTTTCTCACTCATAGCAGAACATTCAATATGCCAACCGGGACGCCCCTTACCCCAAGGACTTTCCCAAAAAGGCTCACCGGGTTTTGCTGCTTTCCATAATGCAAAATCAAGTGGATCTTCTTTTTCTTCACCTGGTTGTATTCTTGCTCCTGCTCGCATATCATCAACATTACGACCTGATAATTTGCCATATTCCTTAAAAGAACGAACTCTAAAATAAACATCACCAGAAGCTGTTGCATACGCATGACCTTGACGTATCAAACGCTCACAAAGTTCTATCATTTCATTAATATATTCTGTTGCACGTGGTTCAATACTTGCACGACGCACATTTAATCTATCCATATCTTCGTGGAATGCTTGAATATATCGTTCTGCTACTTCTTCACTAGAAATATGTTCACTATTTGCTTTATTAATAATTTTATCATCAACATCTGTAAAATTACGTACAAATGTTACCTTATTTCCTTTATATTCTAAATACCGAGCTATAACATCAAAAACAACAGCAGAACGAGCATGACCTATATGACAAAGATCATAAGCTGTAATACCACAGGCATACATACCTACTTTTCCCGCAATATGAGGAATAAATTCTTCTTTCTTCTTTGTCATTGAGTTATATATAAGCATAAAAACTCCCTTTACGGATTGATTTTTCTAATTATAGAAGTATATAATATAAATCTTTCCTCGTCAAAGAAAAGAGCTTTTATAAAATTTTCTTATTTTTCTATAACTAAAAATATTTTCAAAATATTCATAATAAATTATCAACATAATAGTATTACAAATACTAAAATTCTAAGCCCAAACATACAATATAATAGCCTAGACTAATTTGACGTGCTATAATGTCTATGCTACAAAAAAGAATATTTTTTTTCTTAGGATACACAATGAAACTTGGTAAATTATACGGTATTGGAATTGGCACTGGCGATCCAGAATATCTTACATTAAAAGCGTATAAAATTCTTAAAAATATAGATGTAATTTTTACAGTTATTTCAAAAAATGCTTCTGACAGTGTTTCAAAGGCTGTGGTAGAATATATTGAACCACAAGGAAAAATAGAGCTTCTTATTTTTAGCATGGCAAAAAATAAGGAAGAAAGAGAAGCAAAAGTATTAGAAAATGCACACAAAATTCTTACAGAACTAGAACAAGGAAAAGATGTTGCTTTTGCTACTCTAGGGGATTCTATGACGTATAGCACATTTGGCTATATTCTTAAAATTATCATAGAAAAACACCCTGATATAGAATTTGAAGTTATTCCTGGAATTAACTCTTTCACAACACTTGCAGCAAAAACAAAAACTATTCTTGTAGAAAATAGAGAAAGTTTTCATGTTATTCCTTCTTTTAAAGCTGAAGATGTAGAAAAAATAGAATTTCCTAATAACGCCACAACAATTTTATTAAAAACATATAAATCACGTCAGGCTCTTTTAGAACGTTTAAAAAAAGAAAAAGAAAAATTTCCTCATATTGAAATTATATATGGAGAAAATTTAGGGCTTGAACATGAAAAAATAGCCTATGGCTTAGAAGAAATTGAAAAATTACCAGAAAGTTATTTATCTTTAATTATGGTAAAAAAATAATATACTAGGATAACTATGAATATACGTTGGAATTTATCAGGTGATGAAATCGAAAAAGAAAGTTTTCGTATCATTTACGAAGAAACACGAAATACTTCGCTTGCCTCTTTACCAGAGCAAGAATGGAAAGTTGCACGCAGACTTATTCACACAACAGCAGATATGCATATTGCTGACACATTAACTTTTAGTAATAATCCTATTCAAGCAGGCATAAAAGCCTTACAAAATGGTGCTAATATTATATGTGATTCTAAAATGATACGTTCTGGACTTTCTCTTGCTAAACTGCAAAAAATAAATCCTCGCTATACAGAAGAAAAACTTATTTGCTCTATAAGTGATGAAGATATTATTGCAAAAGCAAAAAAAGAAGGAAGAACACGTGCTATTTGTGCAGTGGAAAAAAATAGACCTTTACTTGATAATGCCATTATTTTAGTTGGTAATGCTCCACTCTCTCTTGCTAAAACAGTACAATATGTTTTAGAAGATAATGCAAAACCAGCTCTTATTATAGGAATGCCTGTTGGTTTTGTTAATGTTGTAGAATCTAAAGAATATTTAACAACTTGTACTATTCCTTATATTAGTCTTTTAGGTAGACGTGGTGGAAGTGCTTTAGCAGTAACAACATTACACGCTATTATGGAAAATATTTTAGATTAACAATAGATAACATCATAAAACAATATATTTCCTAACAGATTATAAAAAAGACTTAAACCTATGCAAGGCAAAGAACAACATTCTTTACGTTATGGATATTCCACTGGAGCTTGTATGACGGCTCTTTGTCTTGGCTTATGGAAAAATTATCTTACAGGTGAAAAACCACAACATATTGAATTACTTTTTCTTGATAACCAAAAAAAAGAATTACCACTTATTCTTGATGAACTTGATCATGGTATTTTAAAAATACAAAAAGATGGTGGTGATGATCCTGATTGTACCCATTTAGCTATTTTATCCGCAACATTTTGTGAATCTACTCTTTCCTATGCACAAAAAGAAGATTATATTCTTCCCATTGGTAATAACACTCTTATAGTCCATGCTGTACATGGTATTGGTTTATGCACACGTAAAGGATTAGATTGCGAAGAAGGCAAATGGGCAATTAATATAAAACCTCGTCAAATGCTTATAGAAAATATGCAATTACATGGTTTTGGAACATATCATCATAAAAAAACTACGGTATTCCAATTTAATTTAACAGTTGAACATGGTGAAGAATTAGCTAAAAAAACATTAAATAGCAAACTTGGAATTATTGGTGGCATTTCTATCTTAGGAACAACTGGCCATGTTCGCCCTTTTAGCCATGATGCTTATAAAGCTACAATAAAAATTTGTGCCAACACAGTAAGATTAGAAAATGGAACGCATATTGTATTTTCTACTGGAGGCAGAAGTTTAACAAATGCAAAAAAATATTATTCGCATCTTCCAGAAAGTGCATTTATTTCCATAGCTGATTTTATTGGATTTAGTATAGAAACAGCAAAAAATTATCATATAAAAGAAATAAGTATTGCTTGTATGGCAGGAAAACTTTGCAAATACGCTGCACAACAATTTTATACCCATGCTCATAAAGAAGAACAAGATCTTACATTATTAAAAAAAGAAATAGCTCTTGCTATTCAACAATTACCCCAAGAAGAAATAAAAGATACCCTTTGGAAAAATGCTCAATCAGTTCGAGAAGCACTATGTTCTTTCACAGAAAAAGGACAAAAACAAATACTCCACAATTTAGCAGAAAAAGCTCTTCTTTTTTTTAAAACTCTTTACCCTCATGGTATTTTTCATATACTTGTTTGCGATTTCGATGGAACTATCCTTATGATAAAACATAGTGAAACACAATAAGGAATACGCTATGAACATCAATCAAGAAAATCAAAAAATACATATTTTTTCCTGTGGTATTGATTTTCAATTAACACCACTTTTAAAACAATTAATAGCTCAAGTAACCTATATATATGGCTCAAAAAATTTATTAGACAACATTACCTTAGAGAATACAACAGCACAAAAAATTGCCATTACAGCAAAAGCAAAAGAACAAGCAAAAGAAATTATAGAACTTTCTAAAAAACATAATATTCTTATTCTTTGCAGTGGCGATTGTTTATATAATGGTTTTGGGGGAACATTACAAAAAACTTTGCAAGAAACAAATACACAAGCAATATGTATTTTTTATCCAAACATTACAGCCTTTCAAGCTCTTTTTACTCGTCTTGGTTTAGCTTGGGAAAAAGCAAGTCTTTTTACTGCACATTTTAGTGAATCTCTTCCATTACGTAAAATTATTCTTGAAAAAATGCCTGTTATTTATGGTGGTTCTAAATTTCCTGCACACAAAATAGCACAAGAAATTCTTCTTTTTGCCCCCCAAGAAGCACAAAGAAAAGCCCTACTTGCAGATAGTTTAGGAACAAAAAAAGAAACCATTTTTCAAGGAACATTAAAAGAAATACAAGATAAAGAAGTTTCCCCTACGTCTATTCTTGTTTTATTCCCCTATGAAAAAGAAATTCTGTATACAAAATATTTTCAACAAAAAGAAGCCATTACCTTAGGCTTATCAGAAGATATTTATGAAAAAGAAAATAATCTCATTACCCAATCAGATACACGAGCAATTATTTTATCACGCTTACGCCTACCTAAATACGGCATTATGTGGGATTTGGGAGCAGGAAGTGGAGCAATAGGTCTTGAAGTCGCAGGACTAACAGAAATGGACGTACATGGAGTAGAACAATACGAACACCGTCAAGCCATTATAAAAAATAATCAAAAAAATCTTGGTATTATTAATTATACCATTCATCACGGAAAAATCTTAGAAACCATTCCTCTTTTACCTAAAGCACATCGAATTTTTATAGGTGGTGGAGGAAAAGAAATACATGAAATTTTAGATAGTTGTATTCATAATACCCATGATAATGCCCTTATTCTTGCAAGTGCTGTTACCCTAGAAAGTTATCATGCCCTTTATGCATACCAAAATTCACAATTAGAAAAAATTGATTTATTACAAATAGCTATTAGCAGTGAACACGAAATAGCAAAAATTTATCACCACTTTAAACAAACAAATACTATTTATCTCTTTATTTTTAAAAAAAGTATAGGAAATAACCATGAATAAAATTATCATAGTTGGTGCTGGTCCTGGTGCTGAAGATTTAATCACCATACGAGGATTAAAAGCATTACAAGAAGCAGATTTTGTCCTTTATGCAGGATCATTAGTCAATCCCCTTTTACTCAAACATTGCAAAAAAGAATGTACTATCCTAGATAGTGCAAACATGAATTTAGAAGAACAAGTCAATAGTATGCTTGCTTTTGCAAAAGAAAATAAAAAAGTTGTTCGTCTGCATACTGGAGATCCTGCTATTTATGGTGCTATCAACGAACAAATTCGATTAATCAAAGCACAAGGTTATGATATTGAAATTGTTCCGGGTGTAAGTAGTGTATTTGGTGCAGCAGCAAGTCTTGGTATTGAATTAACTTCACCAGAAATTAGTCAAAGTGTTGTTTTAACAAGAACTCCTGGCAGAACTCCCATGCCAGAAAAAGAAAAAGCAAGTACTTTTGCCAAAACAGGGGCAACACTCGTTTTCTTTCTTAGTACAGGAAAAATTGATGATCTTATGGAAGATTTATCAAAAAATGGAGAACTTAGTCCTGATACGCCTGTTGCTGTTGTTTACCGTGCAACATGGAAAGAAGAACGCATTTTACGCGGTACAATAGCAGATATTAGCCAAAAAACAGAAGAAGCTGGTTTTGGTCGCCAAGCTCTTATTTTTGTTGGTAAAGCATTACAAGGTCAAGAAGATAGTAATGTTTCAAAACTCTATGAAAAAACTTTTTCGCATGGATATAGAAATACTTTGCAACGGGAATATTTTCAAGGAATTTGTGCATTATATGCATTTTCTAAACAAGGACTTGCTAAAGCAAAAGAAATTGCACAAGGTTTAAATTTACCAACGCAAATTTATTCTGTTTATGAAGATGAACAAGCAATAACGATACAAAAAGGAAATATTCAAAACCTTATCAGCCAAAACTGGAATAGTTTTGACGCCCATATTTTTTTAGGGGCAACAGGTATTGCTGTGCGTTCTATTGCACCTTGCCTTGAGCATAAAAGTTTTGACCCAGCAGTGCTTTCTTGCTCTGATAGTGGTAGCCATATTATTAGCCTTGTTTCTGGTCATATAGGAGGAGCAAATCGCCTTGCTCGTAAAATAGCTCGCATTACAGGAGGACAAGCTTGCATTAGCACAGCAACAGATACAAATAATAAAACAGGTATTGATGAAATTGCTATGGAATTAAACGCAAGAATTTTAAATCCAAAAGCAATAAAAACCATTAATGCAAAATTATTACATAATGAACCACTTGATTTTATTGGTAATAAAGAAATTTATGAACAATATTTTTCCAATCTCGGTATACAATATGTAACAAAAAGCAATACCTCTTGCATATATGTTGATACAATAAATAATAATGAAGAAGATATTTATACTGACGAAAAAAATCTCTATCTTAGCACAAAATCTTTTGTTTTAGGTATTGGATGTAGAAAAGATACAGACCCAATACTTATGCAAGAAAAATTGCATGATTTCCTTTCTAAACATCATCTTTCAGAAAAACAAATTGCTAAAATTTCTAGTGTTTCCCTCAAAAAAGACGAAAAAGCTATTTTAAACTTAGCAGAAAAACTCCAAGTTCCTACCTATTTTTACGAAGAACAAGAACTTGAACATATTACTATTCCAAACCCTTCTCAAACTGTCCATAATAAAATTGGTGTAAAATCAGTAAGTGAAGCGTCTTCTTTGCTATGTGCAGGTTATCCAAAAGTAAAGCGTCCTTTTATTGAAAAAACAGCCTATGAAAAATGCCTTACTTTTGCTTTAACCAAACTTCCACATGGTAAAATACAAAATACCAAAACAGGTATTATGAGCGTTGTAGGTCTTGGTTCTGGATCATATAAACATATTACGCCAGAAGTTATGGACATTATAAAAAATTGTGACATTATAGCTGGTTATACTCCTTATATTGATTTTATTCGTCAACATATTGATAATAAACCCATTATCCAAAATGGTATGATGGGAGAAATGGAACGTTGCAAAAAAGCTATGGAAGAAGCCTCCAAAGGTAAACACGTATGTATGGTATGTTCAGGCGATCCGGGTATTTTAGCAATGGCAGGGCTTTTACTTGAATTACGCAGAAGTATTCCAGAATTTAATACTATTACGGTCAATACCTATGCAGGAATAACATCTGCAAATATTGCAGCAGCTAGTCTTGGAGCTCCTTTACAAAATGGTTTTTGCCTTGTAAGCCTTTCTGACTTGCTTGTTCCAAGTAATGAAGTACGACAAAACTTACACGCTGTGGCTAGCAGTGCTTTAGCTATTACTCTTTATAATCCAGCAGGTAAAAAACGCCGAGAACTATTACATGAAGCTATTCAAATTTTTATTGAAAAACGGGGTGAAGAAACATTATCTGCCTATGTAAAAAATGCTGGTCGTGAAAATGAAACAAAATGGATAGGAAAATTAAAAGATCTTCCTTTTGATGATATAGATATGTCTACCCTTCTTGTTATTGGTAATAACAGAACCATTTTTGATGATAATTATCTTTATGAAGCACGAGGTTATATGGAAAAATATCATAAATAAATTTTTCTAACCTAATAATTTTGATAAGGAGAAAAATAAAATAAAAAAAGTTTTTCTCCCTATCAAATCAAAAAATAAAACCTAATCATACGACATCTTAAAATATATTAAAGATTTTCATAAAAAATTCCTATATGCAAACATTATCTTCTGCTTTTTGTATCACTGCCCCTTGTTCTGGTGAAGGCAAAACAACCCTCGCTATGGGGCTTATGCGTTTGCTTTCACGAACATATAATGTACAAGCATTTAAATGTGGTCCTGATTATGTTGATACAAGCTACCATACCATTGCAAGCAAACATACTTCCTATAATTTAGATACTTGGCTCATGGGTGAAAAAGAAGTTATTAACATATTTACAAAACACAGCAAACACGCAGATATTGCTATTATTGAAGGAGTAATGGGTTTTTTTGACGGTAAAAAATACGAAAAAAAAGATCCTAATCTTCCTTCCTATTTTCATACAGTCCAAGAAAATAATACTCTTCCAAACATTGAAGGTAGCACAGCCCATATTGCCAAACTTTTACAAGTACCAGTTATTATGGTTATTGACGCAAAAGGTATGGCACAATCAATAAGTGCTATTGTACGTGGATTTTACGAACAAGCAAAAGAATATGCTATTCCTCTTATAGGTATTATTGCTAATAATATTGGTAGTGAACGCCATTATCAAATCTTACAAGAAAGTTTACAAGCTTGGAATTTACCACCATTACTTGGTTATCTTCCTAAAAATATACAATTTAAAACAAAAGAAAGACAACTTGGTTTAACCCATATTTTTCAAACAAACGAAGAATTAGAACAGCAACTCGATATTCTTGCTGATACATTAGCACAACACCTTGATATACATAAAATTCTTACCTTAACAAAATATGCTAATACACTTACTCCTTTTCCCCTTATCCCAAAACTCCCCCAAAAACAAAAAATAGGTATTGCTTATGATGAAGCATTTTGTTTTTATTATCCTACTAATTTACAATATTTAGAGCATATTGGATACAAACTTTGCTATTTTTCTCCTTTAAAAGATAAAACAATCCCCAAAGTAGATGCTCTTTATTTTGGAGGTGGGTATCCAGAAATTTACGCTGATACATTAAGTCAAAATATTGCAATGAAAAATGCAATTTATCATTTTGCAGAAAATAATGGACACATTTTTGCAGAATGTGGTGGCTATATGTATCTTTGCTCAAAACTTATAACAACATCAGACAAAAACTTTGAAAATAAAAATCTTGAACAAGCTCATAATAATACCTATCCCATGTGTAATGTTATAAAAGCAACCGCAATCATGGGAAATAGGTTACGTTCCTTAGGTTATAAGCAAGGATTTTTTTATAATAAACCTTTTTTCTTAAATAAAAATATACAATATTTTCGAGGACATGAATTTCATTGGTCAGATATAGAAATAGAAGAAAATTATTCTCCATTTTTAACTGTTGATAATCAGCACATAGGTATACGCTACAAAAATGTTTATGCATCATATATGCACTTTTATTTTGCAAACTCTCTTATAATGGATTAAGAAATTATGGATAATATACAAAATAACAATAATCACGGTGGAGATTTTTATCTTTGGCAACAAGAAACAGGTATAAGCCAAGAAAACATTCTTGATTTTAGTGTCAATGTTCGTCCTGACGGTATGCCTGATTTTATTAAAGCAAGTCTTTTTCAAACATTGAATACAATACAATATTATCCTAGTAAAGAAGCAAATGAACTCAAAGACTTAGCAAGTCAATTTTATCACCTAAAACCTGAAAATTTTGTTTTTGCAAATGGAAGCAATGAACTTTTTTTTGCTCTTACGCGAGCTTTAAGACCTAACTATCACAAAGCAATTATTATAGAACCAGCTTTTAGTGAATACCAAAATGCTCTTGAAAAAAATTATTTTACTATTGAGCATATTATAACAGAATTGCCCCCTATTATTTCTATAAAACATCTTGAAGAAACAGGTCTTTTTTCTAAAGAAATTGAAAATCAACAAAAAAATATTATTGAAAAACTCAAACAACAAATTCTCTCATTAGAAGATAATTGCCTTATTTTTCTTGCTAATCCATCAAATCCATGTGGCAGTTTTATTCCTCAAGACCAATTATTATCCATTATACAAAATAAACAACAATGCCTTTTTATTATAGATGAAGCCTTTATTGAATATACAAAAGCACAAAGTCTTATTTATCATTTGCCTAAAAATGCAATCATTATTCGTTCCCTTACAAAATTCTATGCATTAGCGGGATTAAGATTAGGCTATCTTGCCTGCCATGAAACTTTTGCCCAAAAAATACAAAAAGAATTACCCTGTTGGAATGTCAATACCTTCGCCATACAAGTAGCGAAAACACTTTTTACAAAACATGAAATTGTACAAAATGATTTACATAAACATCAAGAATTATCCATACAAAGAAAAAAAGATCTTTACAAAAAACTTCTCACTATTTCGGGCTTAACACTTTATGCCTCTTGGGCAAATTATATTTTTATTCATCTTGATAATGATTATCTTGGAAAAAAACATTTTTGGCTAGATCTTTTAGAAAAATTTCATATTACCATAAGAGATTGTTCCAACTACTATGAATTAAAAACTGGTTATTACAGAATTGCTGTTCGTTTTGAAGAAGACCACACAAAACTATGCAATGCATTATCCAACCTTCTTTTTCAAAAAAACACTTTCACAAAAAAGAAAACACCTGCTCTTATGCTTTTAGGAACATCATCAAATGCAGGAAAAAGTATTTTAACAGCTGCATTTTGCCGAATTTTCACGCAAGATGGATACAAAGTACGACCTTTTAAAGCACAAAATATGTCTTTAAATTCTGGAGTTACTGCACTTGGAGAAGAAATGGGCAGAGCCCAACTTGTGCAGGCAATAGCGTGTAGAGTTGATCCTGATGCAAGAATGAATCCTATCTTATTGAAACCACAAACAGATATGGGATCACAAATCATTGTACTAGGTAAACCCATTGGTACTGCTTTAGCCAAAGAATATTATCAAAAGAAAAATGAACTTTGGAAATATGTAACAAAAGCATATGATGAATTAGCCAATGAAGCAGACATTATGGTTTTAGAAGGAGCTGGTAGCCCTGCTGAAATAAATTTAAAAGAAAATGACATTGTTAATATCAAAATGGCACAATATGCTAATGCCTCCACCTTATTAGTTGGAGATATAGATCGAGGTGGCATTTATGCCTCTTTTCTTGGTACATGGCAAACTTTTGATTATTTAGAAGAAAAACAATTAACGGGTTTTTTAGTTAACCGTTTTCGTGGTGACAGTTCTTTATTAGCTCCCGCTCATACATATATGCAAAACACCACTGGTAAACCTGTACTTGGAATTATCCCTTATATCAAAAACTTAAACTTACCAGAAGAAGATATGGCAGGAAGTATTTGGGCAAATAAAATTCAAAAATATTCTATCCCAAAAGAACAAAATCAAAATAGAAAACTTGATATAGCTATTATTATGCTTAACAAAATTTCTAATCATACTGACTTTGAAGCCCTTGCATTAGAGCAAGACTGTATTGTTCGAGCTGTTCGTACAACACAAGATTTTGGCGATCCTGATCTTGTTATTCTTCCAGGTTCTAAAAGCGTTGTAGAAGATTTAAAACAAATTAGATCCAATGAATTAGCACAAAAAATTCTTGAATTCTCTAATAAAAATGGTTTTATTTTAGGTATTTGTGGAGGACTACAAATGCTTGGAAAAGAAATTTTAGATCCATATCACATTGAAACAAACGAAGAAAAAACAGCAGGACTTGGACTTCTTCCCCTTACTTCAACTTTTAATAAAGAAAAATGTCTAACCACAGTTGAAAATATTCAAAGCCCCCTTTCAAGCTCTATTTATGGTTATGAAATTCATCATGGGGAAACAACTATGCTTAGTAAAAATTTTGACGCTTATTTTCAAGACTCACATAAAATTTATGGATATGTAAAAAATACTATTTGGGCAACCTATATTCATGGTTTATTTGATAGTGATAATTTTAGACATGAATTTCTTAATTATATTCGTCAACATTTAGGATTAAATAAAATGCAACACTATGTTTCCTATAATATAGAAAAATCTCTTGATAACCTTGCTAATATTGTTCGTAACAATGTTGATATGAATGCTATTTACCAAAGCTTAGGATTATCAAAAAATATTTTATAATTTCTCATTAACAAAACTTCTCTTATTTTTTAAGGAACACAAAGAAAAAAACTTCTCTCATTTTACTTGCCCTATATACAAACAACATATTCTGACCAATCAATTATCTTGTTCTTTTTTTAAATTCAAGCTTTCCTAATTCTAACGTTTTACTATTTAATAAAAACCAATAATGATCATCTTTTATTTTTATGGGCGTTTCTAACCAATTATTAAATAACATAGGAAATAAATTTACTGATGATATAAAATCTAAATCGTACTCTTTTGGTGCATAAATCGCTCGCAAAATAGAAAACCTATCATTCCAAATATCTCGTTCATTACTTGGTTCTAAAACAGTTCCAGCTGCTCCATGATCTGCCTGTATAATAATAATTGCATTCGGATTTTTTTTCTTAATACTTTTAACTATTCGCATTAACCGAATATTTAAATATTTTATTTGATCAACATATAACTTTGGATAATTAACTGGATTAAAAAAATCTAACTCTAATATCGGAATATCTCCATTCTCATCAAAATAAAATGGATGATGTGGACACATTAAATGACAATAAATAAAATTTCTTTTAGTTTTTAAATCTAAATTTTCAATATAATCAAAAGTATTCAACAAAAATTTTCGTGAAAAATAAAAACAAATTTTTTTTATCCATTTTGCTAAAAATGTAGAAGAAAAAAGTGACAATTCAAAATTATACGACTCAATATTATCTAACTTATATGAAAATTTATACCCTTTTTTATGCATTAAATATTTATCAAAATCATTTACTATATGGTATGAAGTATATCCTAATTGCTCAAAAATTGCTAATGCCTTATTCATAAATTGATTAACAGCTAATTTAGCATATTGTATTTGACCTTTTCCTACCTTATCCTTAAAATTTACTAAATAATTCATCTGAAAAGTTGAAGGAATAGAAAAATTTGTATGCGAATAATTCGAACGTGCATTATTATATACAGTAAACCCTTCTTTTTCTAACCAAGATAAAAAAACTTGATTATTAAAATTATAATATTGATTAAGTGCCGTTGCTCCACCATAACTATCTGGTATAATAAAATAAACATCAGGTAAATTAATATTTTCTTTTAATGTTACCTCTATTTTTACACTCTTATTTTTTTCATTTATATAAGAAGAAACAGCCGTTACATATTGATAAGCATTATAGCCTATCATAGTTAAAAATAATACCTCAAAAATTAATAACAAAATAAAAAAAATATCTAAAACGACTGATGGCAAAAAAGGAAAAATTACAATACCAAGAAATAATGAAATCCAAATTATTTGCTTTCGTAATACATACTTATTTAAAATAATCTTTATCATAAGATGCTTACTATAAAAAATCATAATAAACAAACTTATCAAAATCGCTGACGAAAATTGAATATCAACAAAAAATTGACATATAAAAAAACAACATAAATATATAATAGAATAATACCCTAATGTTTTCAATAATTTTAAAAAATTTATTTCTGCAATATTTTGAATCCATAAAAATAAAATAGGACAACACCCTAAAATATAAGATAGAATAATATAACTATATATATTCATTATAATAATCCATATTGTTTAATAAAAAATAATACATTCAGTCTGTAACAAAAATTATATTCTTATTATACAAAATGCAATATAAATTTTTCTTTTCAAATTCTTACATAATTAAGATATGTTTCCAAATTAATTATAATTACTTTACCATATTAAACTTATAAAATAAAAAATATTTTCATAAAGTCACTAACCTAGTAACTTTCACTCTATGAAAGCGAGAAACGAAGTGACTTGTTGAAAGAATATGTATCAGAAGGAATTCTTGAGGAGCATTGCTTGAGAGTGCAGTGGTAGCCATTGGCAAAAAATGAACCTTACGGATAAAGACAGTGTAACCCCCAAAGAAAAAAAAGATTAATTTAGAAACATACCTTAATAAAAGCTACATAATCAAATAAAATACTAGAGGTTAGCTATTATTCCATAAAAAAAAGACTAACAATTCCCTCTTTTGTTAGTCTTTTTTTAGCTATTATAGCTTTTTTATGAAATATTATTATTTTTACCGAATTTCTCTACAATATTTTGATTAATAATTCTTGTATCATCATTGAGCCAGCGTTTTATAACACGCATGGTATTTTCCATATTTCTTTCGCCAAGTATAAGAATAGCATTTTTTACTTGTCCTACGCGTTGTTGATACTCTAAATGATGCTCTTTCTTTTTTTCATTTTTACTTTCATCTTTTTTTACATCTTTTTTTGCATTACTCATAAAACACCTTTATGCAGCTTTTGTGAGTTCTTTTGCATCATTTTGCATCCAACGTCGCATAAGACGAATAGTTTGATCCATATTTCTTTCTGCAAGCTGTAATGCTCTGCCTTTTACTTCTTCAAGAGTAGCATTTGGACTTAGTGAGTATAAATCATCATTTGAATCATCACCAGAAAGGGCTTTACGTGCTTTTTCTGCAGCTTCTCTTGCTTCTTTTTCTTGAGCTTCATAGAGAGCATATTGTTCTTCTGCTGCGGGTAAACCTTCTAAGCCTTCAAGCACTTCTCCTGCTTC
The DNA here is from genome assembly GCA_029258655.1 of Mailhella sp. GTDB lineage: Bacteria > Desulfobacterota > Desulfovibrionia > Desulfovibrionales > Desulfovibrionaceae > Taurinivorans. Next base: position 16,262 of record JARHYD010000076.1, on the reverse strand, counting down.
TACTTTTGGTCTAATAAGTGTCAAAATAGCAGGACGAACAACCAACATAATAAAGATGAAGATAAGAAGAGCTGTAATAAGTGGAGTACCCATTGTTCTTGCAAATTCAAGAAGAAGTTCGATTGCATTAGGTTCTTCTGGAACAATAGACTCACCAAAAGCCATATTACTTACTTCGATTGTATCACCGCGAGCAATATCAATACCTACGGCATTAGCTACAAGTTGTTTAATTTGATTGAGTTCAGCTTCAGTACGAGGAACATATTCCCATTCACCTGATGCATTTTTAGCATAGTGACCATCAACAGCCACAGCCACAGTAAGTCTACGAACACTACCTTTATCTGTAATAATATTTTGTTCTTCTTTATTAATTTCATAGTTCGTAAGCCGTTCTTCTCTGTTACCTTCTTGTGTGCTAAGAGAATTACCAAGCCCATCACCACGGAAGTTTACATCAGCAGAATCTGCACCTAAATTAGCACGACCAGATTGTTGTTCTTCTGTTCTTTGTTCGGAACGTACTACTTGTCCTTCTGGGTCAAAAATTTCACGGCGAATAGTTCTTTGACTATAATCAATATCTGCACTTACTTTTGCAATAAGTTTACCCATACCAAGAACAGGTGCAAGAAGTTCTTGAATTCTACGTTCCATATTTGCTTCATAGCGAAGACGATAGTCTAATTGAGAATCATTAATTCCACCTTCTTCTTTTGGAGCATAAAGAGCTTTACCGTTATTATCAGAAATAGAAACATTAAAAGATTCCAAACCTTCAACAGCCATTGTCAATAAATTGACCATTGCATCAATTTCTTTTTTTGTAAAACGCTTGCCTGGTTCTTTGAGGCGTAAAATAACGGACGCAGAAGGTTCTTGTTGTTCTTCAATAAAAAGACTTTTTTCTGGAATAACAAGGTGTACTCTAGCACTTTCCACATTAGGAAAATCAGATAATGTTCGTGCTAATTCACCTTGTAATGCACGTTGATAATTAATCCGTTGTACAAAGTCAGTTTGTCCCATTTGAACAGTATCAAAAATTTCAAAACCAATACCTTGCCCTACTAAATTACCTTCACCTGCAATTTTAATACGCAAGCTATTTACCATTGATTCTGGAACTAAAATAGCTGTCCCATTATTGGCTAATTGATAAGAAACATTGGAACTTTTAAGAATATTCACAACGCGGTTAGCGTCTTCAGGAGTAAGATTTGAATACAATGTTTGATAATTTGGACGAGTTGCCCATACAGTGAAAATAATAAATAGTGCTAAAACAAAAGCCGTACCTGCAACCATTATAATTTTTTGGTTTAAAGTAAACTTTGACCAAAAATTTTTCACTTTTTCTAAATTTTTCTCAATCACTGGGTGCATAATCTAACTCCACTCCAAAAAAATATCTTAGAACTGTAATCTAGTTAATTCTTTATAGCCTTCGATAACTTTGTTACGAACTGCAGAAGTAAGGTTCATAGCCACACTTGCTTTTTGCATACTAATCATAAGTTCGTGTACATTTTGTGTTTCACCAGAGGCAAAAGAAGTAATCATATCGTTTTTTGTTGCTTGCAAGTTATTTACTTCTTTTAAAGATTCTGTCAAGGTTTCACCAAAAGATTTTTGTACAGTAGGAACTTCTCTTTCAAGATTAGTTGTTGCCTTAGCCATATTATGTTGTGTTGATTTGAAATCATCAAGTGCCTTATTATAAGCTACTAATCCAGTCATTGCAATACTCATGTTATGTCCCCTTATTTACCAATTTCTAATGCTTTTGTATACATTGCTTTTATTGTGTCAATCGCTGTTGCGTTTGCATCATAGTTTCTTTGAGCTGTCATCATCATTGCCATTTCTTCAACTACGTTAATATCAGGATATTCTACATAGCCTTCTTCATCTGCATCAGGATGGCCTGGCTCATAAACACGTTTACTTGGACGTGAATCTGTTGCAATACCTACAACTTTTACACCTTTTACTTGTCTATCCAAAGCAGTTGCCATGTGTTTACCAAAAGGATTATCAAGGTCACTAAGTTCTTTTACAACTGCTTTACGTTGATATGGTCCATATCCACCTGCCATACGTGTTGTTTTTACGTTAGCAAGGTTCATTGCCGTAATATTTAATTGAGTTCTTTCTGCTGTTAATCCAGAAGCACTCACATCTAATGCTGTCATGAAATCCATAATTATACCTTAGATCCTTCAGAAATAACGTTTTTTAATCCATCATAACCACTTTTAGTTATTTGTGATAATGTAGTATATTGTAAATTATTTTTTGCCAATTTTACCATTTCTTTATCAATATTCACTCTGTCTTCACCATGAGCTCTTCGTGGCATAAAACGACGAGTCCAATCTGCATTAAAAGTATTTGTATCAAAAATTGACGGAATATGTTCACTACTTGTACGTGAGATTTTTCCTTTAGCGTCAAGATTTAATGCATCTTGTAATTCTTTTTCAAAAGTAAGCTCTAATGGTTTATAATTTGGAGTATTTACATTAGTAATGTTACCCATAATAACGTTTTGGCGTTGCAACTGCATATCCATAACACGACTTACTAATTTCATATGATCTTGATCTAAACTTTTCATATTAACCTCCATAACAGATACACCCATTATAAGCATACTTCATACCAATATAAAAAAAAATATAAAAATAAAATAGTTATAATAAAAAAACTTTTTCAATATTTTTTTATTAACTTTTTTTAGACATTTTTTTGACAAGGAAAACTTGCTAAAAAAAATAAATAAAACTATACTCTTTAATCATAATAGTAAGGATAAAAAATGATTAACCAAAATTTTGCTAATCCAAATATTTTTTATACACATCATGTTTCTTATGGTGAAACTGACGCTATGGGTATTGTCTATTATGCCGAATATGCTCATATTTTTGAACGTTCCCGTACTGCCTTTAGCCATGCAATGCAATTTCCCTATAAAGAAATGGAAAAAAAAGGTATTATGCTCCCAGTTGCAGAACTTAGCGTTAAATATAAAAAATCAGCACACTATGATGATGTCTTACAAGTACGTGTTGCAATCTCTGAATGGAAAAATGCGTCACTCAAATTTGAATATGAAATTTATGATGAAGAATTTAATAATATTTTAACAACTGGTTATACTATTCATGCTATTACCAATTTACAAGGCAAACCTATTCGTACACCTATATGGCTCAAAGAAGCTTTTTCAAAAACAATTTAATGTTATTTTTTGTGGGGGAGAACTTTTTATAAAAAGTTCTCCCCCACACCCCTTCTCAAAAATTTTTAATCCAAAACTCATTTTGCGTGCAAAATGAGTTTTTTTGTATAGGCTATATTTCTAAATTAGTTATAAGTAGTAAACTTCTTTCTTTAATAATGAACATTAAAAACTAGTTATATTTAATAGACAAAAATAAAGAACATTTTTATTTTTGAGAAAAAAGACTTTCTACTCATGCACTAAAATAGGCAAATTTATTGAAACATATTTCAATAAATTTGCCTAATTGAGGGGGATTGGGGGAAATCATTTCCCCCAAAAAATAAAAAATACTTCTTTATAATATTAGGGTCTGTTTCCAAATTAATCTATTTTAAATAAATCATAAGAGTTTCAATCATAAGAAATATTTTATACATAAGCTGTAATTTATCATACCGTGTTGCAATTCTTCTTAATTCTCTTATTTTTTTAAAATAACATTCTACTATATAACATTCTTTATATAAATATTTATCATAATCTATTGGATTTAATGCATTCTTTTTCGATGAAGATACAAGTTTACTATTATTTTCAGTTAACTTTGCTCTTATTTTTTTAGAATTATATGTCTTATCAGCTAATATAATTGAATTTTCTATTTTTTCTAATAAACTATAACCAATAGGTGAATCATGTTTATTTCCACAAGAAAGCACTATATCTAAAGATGTTCCTAAACTATCAGTTACAACATGAATTTTTGTAGTTATTCCACCTACACTACGACCTATACTTTCTTTTTTTGACCTCCTTTGGGATTAGTCCCGTGCTTATGTACTTTAACATAACTACTATCAATTATTAGAAAATCTAATTTTGCATCATTTTTGAAAATATCAAAAAGCCTATTAAAAACTTAAGCTTTTGACCAACGATTAAACATTTTATAAACAGTTTGCCATGCACCAAATTCTTTTGATAAATCATGCCATAATGCACCAGTATGTAAAATCCAAAAAATGAAAAATAACTCTATCATAAACTAGTTAAAGTCTGTCAGCTTTACTCTTTTTTCTAATCAAATAAAGAGAAATTAGTTCCTAATGTTCATCTTTTAATTTATATCTACTCATAATAAAATTTATTCACATAACTCCTAAAAAAATTAAAAGCATTATTTAGAAACACACCCTATTCAAATTATCTACATAACACCGTGTAATTAATTTAATAAGTTAACAAAATAAATAAGAATTATCAACTATCATATCATTACAAATTAAATATTTTAGTAAGATTGCTTGACCAATAATAAAAATTATTATATTAATATCATGTATTGTTTTTTATGAAATTAATAATATAATTATTAGGTATTGCTTATAAATAAATTACAACAAATTATTATTTATCCAGTTACGAAAAATTTTAATCATTGCACTATTTTTATGTACAATTTATTTAGTATATTATATCATATAATCAGTTTTTTCTGTAAAAAGAAAAATATAACATTTTATTTTTCACCCAATAGTCAAAAATTTCAAAATTTAATTTGTTTAACATCTTTTTTAAAAGAAAAAAACATACAATTTAAAATTATAACTGATGATAATAACAAACTATATATTATTTATATTATTGCTACATCTAAAATAATTATACAAGACCAAAGTTTACCTTTCACAAGTAAAATACATCTTCATCCTAACACTAAATTTCTTCAATGTTGGCATGGAGGTGGTGCATATAAATGTATTGGTCACGATGCATACAGAAAAACACATAATCAACATGATGAATTTAAACGTGTTTCTAGGATACATAGAAATATTTCATATCTAATTTGTTCAGACCCAACACTTACTACGCTTTATGCAAATATTTTTAAAATAAAAGAAAATCAAGTACTTGCTCTAGGACTACCAAGAACAGATAATTTTTTTTCTCAAAATATAGAAAAAAATAAAGTACAATTAAATATTGACTTTCCATCTTGTCAAGGTAAGAAAATTATTCTTTATGCACCAACATATAGACAAACAAATGGAAGACATCATATTAATAATCTAGACTTACAAAAATTACAAAATACACTTTCTTCTAATTATTGTATTGCAATTAGAAAACACCCAACAATAAAAATTAATAATCTGCATAACGTACTTGATTTCTCAGAACTCCCTCTAAATTTTGCTCTTTCAGTAACAGATATTTTAATCACTGATTATTCATCAATATTATTTGATTTTTCAATTTTTAAAAAACCAATACTAATTTATGCAGAAGATTTAAATAATTATATTGAGACAGAACGATGTCTTTATGTTTTACCAGAAGATTTAGCACCTAATTGTGTTTGCTATTCAGTTGATGAAATTATAAATAAAATTAAAAATGGAATTCCAGAAAATTTTATTTATAAAAATTATATGAGTGCTTGTGATGGACATTCTACGGAAAGAATTTCTAAATTTATTCTTGAAATAATAGAAAACAAGGAAAAATAATATGGCAATTGCATTAATTTTTGCAGGTGGAAAGGGTACTCGTATGTCTACAAATGGTATCCCAAAACAATTTTTAGAAATTGATAATAAACCTATCATTATTCATACAATTGAAGTATTTGAACGACATCCTTTAATTACTGAAATCTTTGTTGTATGTATAGAAAATTACATATCAATTTTAAAAAAAGAAATAAAAAACAATAAAATTAATAAAGTATCCTTAATCACTTCTGGAGGAAAAACTGGACAAGAATCTATTTTTATAGGACTACATGAAATATATAATCAATGTAACAAAAAAGATTTAGTCCTCATACATGATGGAGTCAGACCTTTTATTGATGAAGACCTGATTACAGAAAACATAAATTGTGCTTTAGAAAATGGTAATGCTATAACTGCTTGTAAGGCTGTAGAAACATTTTTTTTATCTGAATCAAAATCAAAAATAGATACTATCTTAAAAAGAGATCATTGTTATATAGCAAAAGCCCCACAAACATTTATTATTGAAGAAATTTATCAATTATATAAAAAATCATTTGATGAAAAATATTCTCTATCTGTGGATTCTGCCTCCCTTGTTAGACATTACAACAAAGAATTATTTTTTGTCCTTTGTAAATCTGATAATATAAAAATAACTACTCCAGAAGATTTTTATATTGCTAAAGCAATCTTAGAATGTAGAAATGCATTAAAAATAATGGGAATATAATATGCAACATACTAATTTAACATTATTAGAAGATTTAAATACCATTTCATCTGATTTATCACTCCCATGGCAAGAATTATATAATAAAACAATTTTAGTTACTGGAGCAACAGGATTATTAGGAAGTCTTTTTATACAGGCTATTATAACACATTGTAAAAAGCACAATCAGCATATTGATATTATTGCTTGTATCCGTAACGAAAATAAATTCAATCAAATTTTTAATGATTATAAATCATTTACTGGACTTTCAACATTTAATATAAATACATCAAACACAAAATTATTACCTAAAACGGATTTTGTTCTTCATACAGCTTCTATTACTGACAGTTCCACTTTTATTTCAAAACCACTCGAAACAATCAATACTATTTTAATGTTAACACAAAAAGTTATTGAACATTCGAAAAAATATCAATCAAAAGTGTTATTTTTATCTAGTATGGAAATATATGGTTCTACCACCACAGAATACATCAACGAAACAGACTTGGGCTATATAGAAATTTTAAAAGAAAGAAGTTCCTACCCACAAGCAAAAAGAATGGCTGAAACCATGTGCTACTGTGCTTCAAAAGAATATAATTCTCACATAGTTATTGCAAGACCAACACTGACTTTTGGAGCTGGTATAACACTCAATGATAACAGAGTATTTGCCCAATTTTTAAAATCAATAATTAATAAAACTGATATAATAATGCATACTGAAGGTCTTTCATGTCGGGACTTTCTGTATACAACTGATGCAATAGCCGCTATAATTATTTTATTAACAAAAGGTTCATCAGGTGAAGCTTATAATATATCAAACGAAACAAGTTATATGTCTATTAAAGATTTAGCTATTCTTTGCACAACATTAACTAGTGATTCTATCAAGATCAAGATAGATTTAGAACAAAATAAAAAATATCCGCCAACAGTTAAAATTAAACTAAATACAACTAAATTACAAAAACTAGGCTGGAAACCCAAAATAAGCATTAAAGAAGCTTTACAGCGAACTAAAAATTATTTAGAAAATTTTAAGGAGTTAATATGAAAAATGTAGTTATTTTTGGCATGCTTGGATATGGAAAAATTGCTAGATATCTATTAAAAACAAATGAATATAATATCATAGCTTTTTTAGATAGTAAAATACATAATGTAGATAAATCATATCTCAATCAATATTATGATATTCCAATAATTTCTCACGAAGATCTTATGTCTACTGATTTTGATTATATTATTTTATCTGCACCTAATCATTTTGTAGCGATGAAAGAAAGCTTACTAGCGTTAAACATACCAGAAGAAAAAATTCTTTATTTGGATTTTAATAATAATATTTTTTATGATGATTTAAGAATTGCCCAATTAAAACTTTGCCTAGAAAAAATAAAATTTCAAAATATTGAAGGTGATATGGCTGAAGTTGGAGTATTTAAAGGAGACTTTTCTTATCATTTAAACTATTATTTTCCTAATAAAAAATTATTTCTTTTTGATACCTTTGATGGTTTTCCAGAAACAGATTTAAAAAACGAAAACAATATATTAGGGGTTTCTTTTTCTAATACGTCAGAAGAATATGTTTTGAACAGAATGCATAACAAAAATAATTGCCAAATCTGTAAAGGATATTTTCCAAAATCAATACCAAGTAATATTTCTCAAAAATTTTCTTTTATAAGCTTAGATACAGATTTATATAATCCAATTTATGAAGGATTAAATTATTTTTATCCTCGCTTAGTAAAAGGTGGTTATATATTTGTACATGATTATGGTGTTTGTTATTGGACAGGAGTAAAAAAAGCTGTTGACCAATTTTGTAAAGAAAATGATATCAACTTTATTCCCGTAATTGACAAATACTCTAGTGTAATTATAACCAAGTAATATATATAATATTTTTTAAAGTCCTTATTATTTTCATAATAAGGACTTTTTTTTATTTTATTAATGAATACAACATATTTATATGTTCTTTTATATCAAACTGATGATTACCAACAAAAAATCCATAATTATCCATATAATTAGCATTTGGTAATTCACCTGGAATTTCATAATCAAAATATTTTAAAACTGCATTTTTTGCAAAATTACCTGAAACAATAGGTCTATGCTCTATATTATTTTCACTAAGCTTTTGTAAAATTTCTTCACGTTTTTTACCAGAGTTTGGTTTTATAATTAGTGAAAATCCAAACCATGAACTATTATCGATATTTTTTTGCACATAATAATCTTCACTATTTTCAAATAAATTTAAAAAATATTCTGCATTATCTCTTCTATTTTTAAGAAAATCAGGAAGTTTTTTTAATTGTTCACGTCCAATAGCACCACTCATTTCAACAGGACGAACATTATAACCAGGTAGAATAAACCTAAAAGATTCTTCAAAAGGATTATCACTTTTATTGCTTATTTTATTTTCTTTTGGAAGATTTCTTGTCCAGCCATGAGCTCTTAAACATAAAATTACATGGTATAATTCTTCATCATCAGTTACAATTAAGCCACCTTCCATTGTAGCAATATGATGAGAAAAGAAACTCGAAAATGTACCAATTAAACCAAAAGTTCCTGTTTGTTTTCCTCTATACGTTGCTCCCATTGATTCACAGTTATCTTCAATTATGATAATATCTTTTCCATTAATAATTTTATTAATCTCATCAAAGTCATTAGGATTACCTAAAAGATTTACCACCATAATCATTTTGGTTGAATCACTAATAGCATTTTTTAATGCATTTAAATCATAGTTAAGTGTTTGAAGATCAATATCAACAAATTTTAGTTTTAACCCATATTGTTGTAAAGGAAAGAAAGTTGTAGACCAAGAAACAGCTGGAACAATAACCTCATCACCTCTTTTTAATTTAGGGTGTTTAGTATAAAAAAGAGCTGCAATTGCAAGTAGATTAGCACTAGAACCAGAATTTACCATTACACAATATTTACTACCTACAAATGAAGCAAATTCTTTTTCAAAATGAGCAACATTATTTCCCATTGTATATATACCAGAATTTATTACACTTTGAATTGCTTCTAATTCTTTATTATCCCAACTTGATGATGCTAATGAATAATTGTACATAAAAACTCCTTAATTATTACTTGTTAAATACCAGTTATACATTTGTGAAATGCCATTTTCTAAAGTAATTTTAGGATTCCAGCCTAAATTTTTTAATTTGCTACAATCGCTAACTCTGTCAATAGCACTATCTGGTTTTTCAGTATTGAAAAATAATTCCCCTGCATATCCAACTACTTTTTGTACTGTTTCAGCTAGTTCGCGAATTGTTGTTGATATCCCTGTCCCCATATTAATATGGGTATTTCTAATTTCTTTAGCATCTTTATTATAAAGATCAGAAAAATTAATATGTTGCATTAAATAGTGGCTTGCGTCTGCCATATCATAACTATGCAAAAATTCACGTTTGGATTTACCTGTTCCCCAAATTTCAACACTTTTTTTAGTTAAACCAAATCGTTGAAGGTATTCTCTTGCATCAGCTATTGATGTCATATTTAAATCTTTTAAAACAGCTTCTTCATTATCTTCAATTAATAATTTTCCTAAATGCATTTTTCTGATAAGTGCATGCATAACTCTAGCTGTTTCTAAATCAAAATTACCGTTATTACCATAAAGATTAATAAGTAATGCAACTAAAAAATTTGTTCCATATTGAATATTATATGATTCACACATTTTCATTGCATTAATTTTTGCTACTGCAAATGGTTCACAAAAATATTCAAGTTCTCCAGTTAATAGTCTATCTTCAGTTATTGGGGAAGTAACATTTTTAGGATATACATAACTACTGCTATAGCATAGTAATTTTTTCACATTATTCACATAACTATTATGAATAACATTTGCCTGCATCATAGTATTTTTATAAATGAAATCAGCTCGATATTGTGAGTTAGCTATCCCACATGGTAAAACTGCAGCAAAAAACACATATTCTGGTTTTTCTTCTGCAAAAAAATCTGCTGTAGCTTTTGAATCACAGAGATCAAGTTCACTATGGGTTTTAATAATAACATTTGAATATTCTTTTTTTTGTAAATAGGATAATAAAGCTGACCCAGCTATACCTCTATGTCCTGCAATATAAATTTTACTATCTTTATTCATAACTACTTCCTAATTTGTTATATGCTTTATATCTCTTGCTGATAAAATTGGATGATCAGTAGGCCACTTTATATTAATTTTAGGATCATTCCATGCATAAGTAAATTGTTCATGAACATCAGCATATTCACCATGATAAGCATATTTATAATGATATACAGAATAATCACTTGTTACATATTGAGCATTACCAATAAAAGGAGGAAGTAGAAGTAAAATTTGATTCTCTGAATTAATAATAAATTCTTCATATTGTAAATAAGTCGGAGAATCTTTTCTACAATCAACAGCATATTGATGAATTTCACCATATACTGATGTTACTAGCTTCCATGATTTATGATCACCATGTATACCTCGTAAAACATCTTTTCTTGATTGTGAAAATTTATCATGTTTAAAATATAATCCCTCTGGTAAAAGTTTTTCAATTTCATCTTTATAAAATGAAGTCCAAATAGTACCACGAAGATCTCTTCCAATTGAAGGTTTTATAATATATACACCTTTTATTTTTTGAGATTCAGTAATTTCAAAATCAAACGACATATAACTTCCTTTTTTATAGTGTTAAACAAATTAGATAAAATTCATTATCATATTTCTACCAACATAATTACAATATTCCTTCAAAGTTATTATCTTTTAACAAAATACAATTTGAAATATTAGCTTGTTTGCCAGCTTCAATATCTGTTTCTTTATCACCAATTAAAATAGATTGTTGTACATTAATTTTATGTTTTGCACATGCTTTCCAAATCATACCGGGATTAGGTTTTCTATCTATTGAATCTAATTTATAGCCACCTATTCCATCTATATGGTAAGGACAGAAAAAAATATCATCAAGCGGACAGTTTTCTTTTATAAATTGCTCTTTAATATAATCCATAAAAATATTATATTGTTCTATAGAAAAATACCCTTTTCCTATACCTGCCTGATTAGTAATTACAATAAGAAGATAACCTTGCGTTTTTGCTTTTCGACAAAAATCAAATATTCCCTCAATAAATTCACAATCTTCTATTTTATGAACGTAATTTTTATCAACATTAATTACCCCATCTCTATCTAAAAAAATAGCTTTATTAGGATAAACAATATCAATAAGTTCATTACAAGCTTTATAATAACTTTCTGGAATACCAATATCTATAAAATAATTATCAGCAATTATTGCAGGTACATTTATTTCATGAACAACTTTTTCTAAAATTTCTGTTTCAAAAGAAAAAACTTTTTTAGTAGTATTTTCAAATAAAGATTTATTTATATAATAAATCCCACCATTAATGTAACCAGCTTTTTGCTCATCTTTTTTTTCTGTAAATGATTTAACTATGTTATTTTTTAGCTCAACTAAACCATATCTATTTGCATTTTCAACATAGCGAAGTGCTATTGCTAATTTTTGTTCTAAATTTTGCTTATAAAATTGAGCATAATCAAGTTGTAAAAAACTATCACCATTAATAACTAATGCGTTTTCAATATGGTATAATTCAAAAGCTTGTTTTATAGCTCCACCTGTTCCAAGTGGTTCTTCTTCTACTGAATAATAAATAGGAATAGTTTTATAATTAGTTCCAAAATAATTTATTATATGTTCTTTTAAATAAGAAACACATATAATAAATTCTGATGCCCCAAAAAAAAGTAAATTATCCAATAATAATTCTAAAAATGGTCTTCCATTTATATCTGCCATTGGCTTAGGAACATCATTTATTACATCTCGTAACCGTGTACCTAATCCACCTGCTAAAATTATTACTTTCATAAAATAATATTACCTAGTTCATGTTGTGAAAAAAGAAAATCACGTTTTTCATAAACGGCTTTATCATACTCTTTCGGTGCATAAAATAATGTTTGACAACCTTGATCATCAAATTTAAATGGAACATAAATAAGTTTATGTAATACTTGTTTTATATTTTTATGCTTTTCTGGATCAGCAAAAAGTAAAATAAATCCACCTCCACCAGCTCCCAAAATTTTACCTCCTATTGCTCCATTTTCTTTTGCAACAGTATAAATATTATCTATAAAATTATTTGAAATATCAGTTGCTAAAGAACGTTTTAACTGCCAAGTCTCATCTAATAACTCACCAAATAATTTTATATCATTATCACTATTAAGAATCTCACATGCTTCGAAAACCATTTGTTGCATACGTGTAAGTTGTTTTTCTTTGACTGTAATATTTTCAACTTGTTTTTGTGCAATTTCAAAAGAATTTCGAGATAATCCTGTAAAGAATAATAATAAATGACTATTTAAAAGTTCTTTTCTTTCTTCAGAAATAATAATAGGTTCAACACTAAAACTACCATTATGATTAATATGGATATAATTTAATCCCCCATAAACAACAGCTATTTGATCTTGTATTCCACCTTGTTCCTTTAATATTTCTCTTTCTAAGCGAATTGTTTCACGTGCTAACCCATATTTTGTTATCATTTCACCTTTTAACGTATAAATTGCTTTCAATAAACCAGCACAAAATGATGACGATGATGCCAATCCAGAACGGGCAGGTAGATCACTTTGATGGATAATTTCAATACCACGTTTTACCCCATGATATAATAAAGCTTCTCGTACAGCATTATGTTGAATATCTTCAATTCGTGTGGTATTTTCATTAATTCGCCATGAAATTCTATTTCTAAATTCAGTATCAAAAGGAGAAGAATAACGACAAGTTAAATAATTATATTGATTAATTGTTGTAGATAATACATCTCCACCATAACGCTCATACCAGCCATAATAATCTGTTCCACCACCAAAAAAAGATATTCTATAAGGAGTACGTATTAAAATCATAACTATTGACCAAAAAAATTATTTTCAACAATACCGCAAATAATATGCCCACAAGCTATATGCATTTCTTGAATATTATTTGTTATTTCAGAAGGTACATTTAATGTAATATCAGCCAACTTCAACATTTCCCCACCAGAATTACCAGTAAAAGCTATTGTGATAATCTCCTTATCTTTAGCTACCTTAAAAGCTTCAATAATATTTTTTGAATTACCAGAAGTAGAAATACCTACTAAACAATCACCTTTTTTTCCTACCCCTTTTAATTGCCTAGAAAAAATATTTTCATATCCATAATCATTTCCAATAGCAGTAAGTGCTGATGTATCCACAGTTAGACTCATAGCAGGCATTGGATTTCTATCAATTAAATATCTACCCATAAGTTCTGCTGCTAAATGTTGTGAATCTGCAGCAGAACCTCCATTACCACAAAAAATTACTTTATTACCATTTTTTATAGAAGTTATCCAAGTTTGAGCTATTTTTTCAATAATATCATGTTTATTTTTTAATAAAGTAAAATTTTTTATTATTTCATCTAATAACTTAATAGTATTCATAATTTTTACCGTTGTAAAAATTTTTCGCCATTAGCAATACGTTTTCTCCAATAGTCAAGCAAATCTTGCATTGTTTTTTCAAAACATATTTCTGGTTTCCATCCACAGTGTTTTTCAAATTTACGAGTATCAGGAATTTGTAAATCAGCATCAATAGGGCGTATTCTTTCTGGATCTATTTCGATGGATATTTTATCTTTTAAAGTTGATAATGAAAGCAAATAATTAAGCATTTCACCTACTTTACAAGTATATGCTCCACCAATATTATAATATTCACCTGGAATAGGGTTTTCAGTTACAAGCATATAATAAGCACGAACAGCATCTCGAACATCTGCAAAAGTTCTTAATGAATCAAGATTTCCAACTTTTATAACTGGTGGAATTAATCCTGCTTCTATCATAGCTATTTGCTTTGCAAAAGTACTTTCAGCAAAAACATCTCCTCTACGAGGACCAGTGTGTGTAAACATACGAGTAGTCATTACTGTCATACCAAAAGCCTCTGCATAGTATCTACCCACTAAATCTGTTCCTACTTTTGAAATGGCATAAGGTGATGCGGGATGAAAAGTACATTCTTCATTAATAATACCTCCCATTTCCTCTAATTTTTCTTTTGAAACTCGTCCAAAAACTTCAGAAGAGGCACAAACATGAATAATAGCTTTAGGCGTATATTTTTTTAATGCTTCTAATAATCTTGTTGTACCTTGAATATTAGTATCTAGTGTATCTAATGGAGCATCAAAACTTGTTTTAGGATAACTTTGAGCAGCTAGATGAAAAACATAATCTGGCATAACATCTTTTACAACATTATCCATTGATAAAGAATCACGTAAATCTCCATAAACAAGATGTATTCTATTTTTATTATTTATATTATCAATTAAATGTGAAATATTATCTAACGGACTACGCCAACGACATAATCCATAAATTTCCCAATCTGTATGCTCAATAAGGTAATCTGCCAAATGAGATCCAACCATACCTGTAATACCAGTTATTAATGCTTTCATTTGATTTCCTATATATAATAAATTTATTAGAATTTAGTATATATATATATATATGTCAAACAAATTATTTATAAATTTAATTTACTAAAATAGTTTGTTAGAAATCGTTTCAACCTATTCTTTTATTTTTAGTTAATTATAAAACGAAGTGCGACAAGTATAAAAAAAGTAGCCCAATGCAAAACCTTGATGTAAAATAATAGTTATAGAAAAATTGCTAATTTAATGGGGCAACATCATTCAACTATTGCGAGGGAACTGCAAAGAAATAAAGACAACTATAATTCTATAACTACTTAGAATAAGTATAATAAAAAAAGAAAAACAATTTTTGGTAAAACAAAATTATCACGAGATATTGCAATTATTATTGAAGAAAAGTTACAGTGTACATGGTCACCTAAACAAATTGCAAATACAGTATTACATAAAAAAATAAGCTTTAAAAACTAGTTACAATTGGATATATAGAGGAAAAATAAATTCAAATAATTTTTAAGTGTTGCGTCATAAAGGCAAAAAACGAAAAGGAATTGAGAAAAGAGGAATATTTTCAAATAAAGTATCAATAAGAGAACGCTCGGAAAAAGTAAATAATCGTAGTGAATTTGGACATTGGGAACTTGATAGTATTCATTCAAGCAGAGGTGAAAGCAAAGATGTAATTTTTACTTATGTAGAAAGAAAATCAAGATTACTCACAGCATTTACAAGTAATAAAAAAAAATAGCCCATGCAATGAAAGAAGCAATAATCTATCTTTTTTCTATTTTACCCAAAGGAGCTATGAAATCTGTTACCTCAGATAGAGGAAAGGAATTTGCTTGTCATAATCAAATCAAAAAAGAACTTAAAATAGATTTTTTCTTTGCAGATCTTATTTGACAAAAACAATGGGGCAAAAGAGGGTATAATAAAAACAGGTTTTAGACCATCACTTTTTATTTTTGAAATAAAGTTTTTCTATAAATTTTGTAAAATTTTCATTTCTAAAATTAAACCTACATTCACATTCTTTTAAATGCAATATAAATTTATCATCTGTTAAACCATTAAATTTTGCTAGGAGCTGTCTCTAAAAAAACTGGACATATTTTTAATTATATGTTTAACTTTATTTATGAGTAGACATGATATTTCTGATGAAAAATGGGCTGTAATAGCTCCTATGTTGGTAAAAAACAGCA
>JARHYD010000035.1 GCA_029258655.1 Mailhella sp. | reverse complement strand
TAATATTATTGTATACGCCTATGTGAGTTTTTCCGTCATTAATATCATAATCACCATTGGTTACGCGAGTAGCAATATCTGAAAGAACTTGTGGGTCAGAACCAAGTTGTTTAAGAATATTTTTGGTGATAAGGAAAGTAAGAAGCATAGCGATAATAACAGAAATAATGCTTGTAATGATAAGTTGTTTTTGAATACTTTCCTTAGTATTTGTGAAAGCAGTTATTGCGATATTAGCTAATTTATTAAGTTCAGTAATAGTAGCATCAACAATATCACTGCGTTTTTTATTTGCTTCATTGTATTTTGTATAACTTTCAATAAAGCTATAAATAAAGTTTTTAAATTCAATAAGCATAGGAAGTAGTTGTCCATATCTTCCTGTTTGTCTAACTTTGTCAATTTCATTGCTTAAAATATCTGCATATTTTTTTGCATTTATTTCGTTATCATAGGTTGGTTTTGCAATAAAGTTCATGCAAGCTAGACGAGTAGAAAGAAAATGTCCACGAAACTCTCTTAAATCATCATCATTGTTTCTTTCAATTTCTTCTTCTAGTTTCGCATTGATTTGTCTGCCTGTGGCAATAAATTTATCTTCTGTTTCAATATAATTTTTGAAATGAGATTTTAATTCATCAAGAGCTTGTAAAATTTTGTTTAAATCTTGGTGAATACTTTGTGCTAATGAGAGAGCTTCAGGCAGTTGTGCTAATTGTAAAAATTCATTTATTAAGGAGACAGTTTCCTTATAATTTTTTTCAGCCCCAGAAAAAGGTTCAAGGTCTTTTTTAGCTAATGCTGTATAACTAAATAAGCCACCATTCCATGTATGGGCTATTGACTGGTCTGCTAATCCTAAAAGACGACTTTGTCGATTCAAATTTGCAGTAGCATTCCATGATAATCCAGAAACAAGGATTAAAAGTAATACAATACTACTAAAAGAAAGCAAAAGTTTGTTAGAAAGTTTCATTGGAACATCCTTGATAAAAGATTAAAGTTGTTAAAATTTCTTTATTTTTACTTTTTAATGCATATCGGAAGTATTTTTAAAAATATAAGTCTATTTTAACAAAAATAATATAAATTACTATTAGTTAGCCTATTATATAGTATATATATTAATTTGCAACAATAATTTTGTAAAATATTTTAAATAATAATTACATATTGTTAGAAATAATTTAAAACAATTTTTTTGAAACTCGAGGGTGTTTCTAAAATAATCTTATTTTATTTTTTTTGGGGTGGAAATGATTTTCCCTACGTTCTCTCAATCAAGTAAATTTATTGAAATAAGCTTCAATAAATTTACTTATTTTAGGGTATTAGTAAAAAATTTTTTCTTCTAAAAATAAAAAAGTCTTTTGTTTTTACATCGTGACTATAAGTATTTTCTAAGCTATTACATTGTAAATATTTTATTTTTATTATCAGAGAATAACGTTTAATAATTATAAATAATTTGGAAATATATTTTATAAATAGAATAGAAAAAAAGGCCTTCAATAAAGAAAGCCTTTTTTCTTAGAGTAGTTGTGTTTTTTTATAAGTTATTTTTTTTGTAATTGATCGATAAGCTGGCTTAGCACGTGTGCTTGATTTACAACTTCATCAACAGCAATACGGGCTTGTTGCATATTGTGTGCATTTTCTTTTGCAATATGGTTTATGCTATCTACTGATTGGGTAATTTCTTCAGAAGTTGCAGATTGTTCTTCAGATGCGGTTGCAATAGCACGGATTTGATCGGCAGTAGTATCTGCTAGATGTACTATATCAAGAAGTGCTTCACCTGCATTGCTTACCATTTCTGTAACTTTTTCAATTTTTTCTACGGCAGTAATAACAAGACGTGTATTATCTGTGGTAGATTTTTGAATAGCATTAATAGCGTTGCTTACATCAGTAGTAGAAGTCATGGTTTTTTCTGCAAGGTTACGAACTTCGTCAGCAACAACAGCAAAACCACGTCCAGCCTCACCAGCACGAGCAGCTTCGATAGCAGCGTTAAGAGCAAGTAAATTGGTTTGATCGGCAATGTCAGAAATTACATTCATAATTTCGTTGATAGCTTGTGCGTGTTCGGAAAGAATATCCATTTCTTGTTGAAGTTTAATAGATTCTGTTCTTACTTCTTGCATTGCTTGTACGCACTCTTGCATGGATTCAGAACGAGTAGAAGCTTCACTTCTAACTGTTGCGGCACTGTCAGAAGTAGTGCCAGCATTTCTTGCAATTTCAAGAACAGTAGCATTCATTTCTTCTAAAGCTGTTGCTGTTGTGGCAACACGATCAGCTTGATCTTGTGCTCCGTTTTCAGAAAGTTCAATTTGAGAAGAAAGTTCTTCCGATGCAGAGCTTGCAATGTTTACAACTTGTTCTAGTTCACGAGCAACATTTCTCATGTGATCGTGTGCTTCTTCTATTTCCATTGCTTGCAAGGTTTGTTCTGTGGTATCTCGCCATACACTGATAACATTGCTAATACTTCCTTTTTCGTCCAAAATAGGTTGAGCAATGGTGCTTACATATATTTCTTTATTTCTATGGGTACTATATTTAATATCTACTTGACCACGTTGTTTTGTGGTAATAGCCTTTAATGTTGCAGTGTTAAAGCTTGGTTGACGATACATAAATTCACCAGAAGTTTGCCCAATACATTGCTCTACTGGAGTATTAATTTCAAGAAGTGTCATCATTTCTCTGTTTGCGTATTGGAGTTTGTTGTCAGCACCAAAAACAGCAATAGGAATAGGAAATGCAGAAAGAACATTTTGTGAAAAATCAAGAGCTTCTTTCATTTTTGCGACCATTTTTATAATACTGTCATAAACACCAATATGCTTTTTGCCGTCATCAATGTTGTAATCACCATTTGTAACTTTTTGGGCAATAGTTAAAAGTATTTGTGGGTCAGTTCCTAATTGTTTTTGAACATTTTTTGTAATGAAAATAGTAAGTAATATTGCTATGATAAGTGCAATAATAGAAATAATAATAATTTGCTGACGAATATTATCTTTTGTTTGTTGCAATGCTTCATCACAAATTTTACTTAATTCTTTTAAATCATTAATGGCAAAATTTACAAGTTCATTACGCTTAATGTTTTCAAGACGGTATTCACTAAATATTGCAATAAAATTATCTAAAATTTTTCTGTATTCAATAATTTTATCAGTAATGTTTGTGTATTGATTTTGGGCTTGAAATTCATGTAATTTTTCGTTTAATTTATTAAAACGAATTTTAATATTACTTTCTTCTTCAGGAACAGGTCTTGCAATATAATTCATACAAGAAAGTCTTGCAGATTGAAAATCTCCTCTAAAGGATGCAAGAGCTTCATCTTTTGTTTGATCAATAGTTTCAATGAGAATATTATTTATATCTCTGCCTAAGAGAATAAAAGATTTTTCCATTTCAACATATTTTTTAAATAATCTTTCAATTTCATTTAAGCTAAAATTAATCTTATCAAGATTATTTTTTATACTTTTTGCAAATGCTTGAACTTCATCTGATTGTACAATTTCTACAAATTCGTTAAGATATTGAATAGATTCATTGTAATTATCAACGGCTTGTTTAAATGGAGCAAGATCTTTATCGGCTATTGCTGTATACGTATACGAATTAGCATTAAACGTTGTTGCCGTTGCTTTGTCAGCTAATCCTAAAAGTCGTGATTGTCGATTAAAGTTGGTAGTTGCTTTCCAAGATAAACTTGAGATGATAAACAAAAGTAAAACGATCCCGCTAAAAGCGAGAAAGAGCTTGTTTGAAAGCTTCATAGCATTTCCTTTTTTTATATGTGAAATAGGTGGGAAAAGTTTTGCACATAAAGGTAGCTTATAAGTTGTTACAAACGTCACTTGTTTGAAACATAAATGGAAAAAGATTTAATGTATAGTGGTTTTATATATTTTTTTTTTTTTTTTTCACTGAGTTATAGTAATTTGTTGAAATTCTTTATAAAAAAATAACCTTTTATTTAGTTATTATAATGATTAAACTTTTTTTTATCTTACTAGTTGTAAAAAATACTTATAATCTTTTTTTATGTATTCATAAATAGATAATTTGGGTTATGAGAATATTTTTTAGGGGGAAAACTTTTGCAAAAGTTTTCCCCCTAAAACCCTCTTTCAAAAACTTTTAATATAGTTATGAATAATTTGGAAATATATTCTATATTTTTAGTATAAGGTTTATTATACGTGTATAGTAAAAGAAAAACCCGTTTTGCACGCAAAACGGGCTTTGGATTAAAAATTTTTGAGAGGGGGGATAGGGGGAGAACTTTTTATAAAAAGTTCTCTCCCCATAAAAAATAAATTAAGACAAAAAAGCTTTTCTTTTATTCAAAGAAAAGCTTTTTTTATTAGGATAAAAGTATCTTGTTATTTTTGTTGAAGTTGTTCAATAAGTTGGCTAAGAACGTGTGATTGATTTACTACTTCGTTTACAGCTTGACGAGCTTCTTGCATATTATTTGCGTTTTGTTTTGCAATTTCGTTAATGCTGTCAACTGATTGAGTAATTTCTTCTGATGTTGCAGATTGTTCTTCGGAGGCAGTAGCAATAGCTCGTACTTGGTCTGCTGTGGTATCGGCAAGGTTTACAATGCCAAGAAGGGCTTCGCCTGCATGGCTTACCATTTCGGTAACTTTTTCAATTTTTTCTACTGCACCAATTACAAGACGAGTATTGTCTGCTGTGGATTTTTGAATAGCACTAATAGCATTTCCTACATCAGTAGTTGATG
>JARHYD010000033.1 GCA_029258655.1 Mailhella sp. | reverse complement strand
CAACACGGTCTGCTTGGTCTTGAGCTCCATTTTCAGAAAGTTCAATTTGAGCAGAAAGTTGTTCTGATGCAGAGCTTGCAATATTAGCAACTTGTTCAAGTTCGCGAGCAATATTTTGCATATGTTCATGGGATTCTTCAATTTTTCTAGCTTGTATTACTTGTTCGGTAATATCACGCCATACGGTGATAACATCAGTAATATTGCCATTTCTGTCTTTTAATGGTTGTGCTGTTGCATCAATAGTTTTATGTGTTCCTTTATGTGTTGTGTACTCTTGTTGGTTTCTACCTGTTTCTCTATTGTTAAGAGCTTGTAAGGTACAAGTATTTCTACTTGATTCACGATACATAAATTCACCAGAAGTTTGTCCTATGCAATCTTCCATTTTATTAGGATTTTCAAGAAGACTCATCATTTCTTTGTTGGCGAATTTTAATCTATTGTCAGCACCATAAACAGCCGTAGGAATAGGGAAAGATGCAAGAATATTTTGTGAAAAAGCTAAAGCATCTTTCATTTTTTCAACCATAACAATAATGTTTTTATAAACACCTATGTGGTTGCCACCATCATTAATATCATAATCACCATTAGTTACACGGGTTGCAATATCAGAAAGAGCTTGAGGGTCTGCACCAAGTTGCTTGAGAACGTTTTTACTAATGAAGAAAGTAAGGAATACGGCAATAATAATAGCAATAATAGCAGTAATAAGAATTTGTGTAATGGTATTATTTTTAGTTTGTTCAAAATTATCACGTGCTAAAGCAGAAAGTTCTTGTCCCATACCTACTAATGTTGCTACATGGGCATTTCCTTCTTTGATAAGTTCTTGTAATTCACGTTGAGCTACGATTAATGGTTTAGCACCTTGTACATAGCGTTGTGTTTTGTTAATAATTGAACCAAATGTTGTGTCATTGGTATATTGAGCAATGCTTGCTTCAAGTTTGTTCATATTATTATTAACACGTGTTAAAGCATCTTCACTGTAACTAATCATATAATTAGCTATGGCTTGACGAGTGTTTAAGAAAAGTAAATCAAATTCTGTAAGTTCAATATAATCATCAGCATTTCCTGTGATTTTATAATGTTCAATAGCTTTGTTTGCAAGAGTAGCAAGTTCACCTTGTACTTCTCGAGCATGAGGAGTGATAGAAACATCAATAGATCTAATAAGTTCAAAATGTTTACCAACATTACTGATGATTGGAGGTAAAGTTTTTGCTTCTGCACTTGCTTTGCTAATAATTGCTTTTGTTTCTTTTAATGTAGCTAAATTACTAAGATTTTCAAGTTCATTAATAGCTTCTTCTACAATTTTTGTTGTTTCTGCAATATCTGTTGTGTCGTTTGTTGCTATGGCATTAAGAATTGTAGCACGTGCTTTCATTATATGTGTTACGAAATCTTCTGCGTATGCCATAAAGTTTTTTTCTCTGTTGAGATCATTTACGGAATACCATGCGAAACCTGATATTATGCATAGTAAAAGAACTAAACAGCTAAAAGAAAGCACAAGTTTGTTAGACAGTTTCATGGGTACATCATCCTTTAGTTTTTTAGTGATATTCACTAATTAAATTAATTAATTGGGGAAAGTTGTATTAATTTTTTTTATATAAAAACTAATTAATTCTTATAATCTAAGTTCAAAAAATTATCAAGTGATTAATTATAATTAACTCTTTTTCTATAAAAAAAAATATGCATTTTCTAATTGTATTTAATGGACTTTTTTATTTTTTTGAGGGATTACATTATCTTTATTTTTAATTTTCTTTGTTATAACAGTTAAAGTGAAATGGTTTTATTCATAATTAGGTAAAGTTATTGAGATATATTTTAATAAATTTGTTTATTTTAGGATATGAGTAAAAAATTTTTTTCTCAAAAATAAAAAAGTTCTTTGTTTTGTATATTAAATAACTATTTTTCTATTATTATATTATAAATGTTTTATTTTTATTATTAGAGAACGAAGTTTAATAGTTATAAATAATTTAGAAACTCTTCCTAGTAGTTATAAGTAATTTTTTAATGCTATTGTATTAAGATATATGGTAAAAGAAAAAACCGTTTTGCACGCAAAACGGTTTTTGGATTAAAAATTTTTGAGAGGGGGGTATGGGGGGAGAACTTTTTTTAAAAAGTTCTCCCCCCATAAAAAATAAATTAAGACAAAAAAGCTTTTCTTTTTTAAAGAAAAGCTTTTTTTATTAAGATAAAATTATCTTGCTATTTTTGTTGAAGTTGTTCAATAAGTTGACTAAGAACGTGTGATTGATTTACCACTTCGTTTACAGCTTGACGAGCTTCTTGCATATTGTTTGCGTTTTGCTTTGCAATATTGTTAATACTGTCAACGGATTGCGTAATTTCTTCTGATGTTGCAGATTGTTCTTCGGAGGCAGTAGCAATAGCACGTACTTGGTCTGCTGTGGTATCAGCAAGATTTACAATGCCAAGGAGAGCCTCGCCTGCATGGCTTACCATTTCGGTAACTTTTTCAATTTTTTCTACTGCACCAATTACAAGACGAGTATTGTCTGCTGTGGATTTTTGAATAGCACTAATAGCATTTCCTACATCAGTAGTTGATG
>JARHYD010000155.1 GCA_029258655.1 Mailhella sp. | reverse complement strand
TGTGTTTCTAAATTAATTTTTATTTTTCTTGTTTATATAACATTTTCTTATTTATTCTACTATTACATAGTATCACGTTTTATAAGGGGTTTCACCCCTTTGACCCGAGCAGGGGGTAAGCTAACGGAGGGGGAAATCCCCCCTAGCGTTGCTGTCTATTTCCCTAAACCTCGTAAACTCGGTATAAGGGAAACGACTTCGTCGCCCTTTGGGTAGCTGCTCTCACCCCCCTGCACCCCCAAGCAATGCCCCCCAAGAATTCTTTCTGGAACACACTCTTTCAGCAAGTTGCTTTGCTCCTCGCTTCCAGAGAGTGAAACTTATTAGGTCAGTGACTTTATGAAAATATTTTTTGTTTTATAAGTCTAATATGTTAAAAGAATTATAAATAATTTGGAAATGCACCTTAGTGTTAAGCAACTACTTGTTTATTTTGCACTTTGTATATTTTTGTACCTGTTACCATTTCCTCTATGATTTTAGCGGTACTTTCGTGGCAGGTATAGAAAAAGATTTGTTGTTTATTATTCTTTTGTTCTTCTGCATTTACCATTGTATTCAACAAATTAGCAGTATTTCTTACACGTCTTTCATCGAAATTAACAAGAATATCGTCCATGAGAATTGGCAAAGCTCTTTTTGTTTTTGCACGATGTTTTATATGTGCTAGTCGTAAAGAAAGATATAATTGTTCTCTTGTTCCTTGACTTAGCATTTCTGCATTTAATACTGTATTATTATCATCAACAACTAAAACATTTCTATCTTCAAAAGAAACTTTAATATCTTTCCATTTATCATCAGTGATTTGTGTAAAAAATTCAGAAGCAATTTTAACAATTAAAGGTTGACTTGTTTCTTCATATTGTTTTTTTGCTCGTAATAAAACTTCTTTTGTAAAAGACAACTCTAACCATTTATTATAATTATCTTTAATTTCATCTTCTATTTTTTTCATTCTAAAGCTAGCTTCATTTGATAAGCTTTCTTCATACACAAAATTACTTTCAGCCTCAACTTTTATTTCCAATTCTCGTATATGTTTTTCAATAGCAATTAAGCCTTCCTCTTCTTCATGTAATTCTGCAAGAGTTTGCTCAAAACGTGTTTTTGCTTGATCATCAAAATATTGAAAAATCATTGGCAAAGGTTTTTGGTTTTCTAATTCTTCATATTCACGTTTGCAAGGCATAGAACTTTTCTTTATATATTTTGGAAGTTCTATATCTTGAAAACTTTCTTCAATGGCAATAGCTTGTTGAATATAACGTTCCACTTCTTTTAATTGCATAAAAAGAGCCATTAAACCTTGTTCATTTTTTACACCAGCAGCTTTATATAATTCTGCAAGGGTTTGCTCTATGGATTGGACTTCATCATAACCTTTTTGATATTGTTCTTTAACCTTGTTTAGTTCTTGAATAAGAAGATCACGCCGTGTTACTTTTTCCATTTCTTGCTCTGTATGTACAAGTAATTCTTTATAAATATGTAAATAATCAGCGTCAATTTTTATAGGCGTTTTAGGCACATATTCTATACGCATTAAAATAGCACGTAAAGGTTCTATAAAATCTTTTGCTTTTGCTTTTAATGCGTTAACATCTTCTTTTCTTTTCTCTTGTTCCATGAATAATGTATGTAAATAAAATAATGCGTCTACTAATGCTTTTATTTTTGCAAATTCACCTGATAAAATATCTTGCTCGTGTTCTTCTTTGCAAAGATTATCCACAAAACTTTGATAACTTTTTTCTTGCAATAAACGTTCTTTTACTAAGAAATCAGCACATTGCATATAAACTTTTTTAACATTTTCTTGTCTTGCTTCAACAGTATCAACTACACTTTGATAATGTGTTTTGCTTTCTTCCAAACTTGCAAGGCTATCAGCAAAAATAGCTCCATGTTCTTCTTCTATTTGTTTAAATTGTTCTTGTTTTTGCTGATTTCTAAAATCATTAAAATGCATTAAATATTCATCACTAATAACATTTTTAATTTCTTTGTAGAGTTTTGGAAGATTATCTTTTGTCCAATCCACAAATAATTGATAATTATCATAGCAAGTACGTATTGAAAATGTTATGCTATTAATTTCTTGAACAAAATGATCTAATTTCTCTAATTCCTCTATAAAAAAAGGAATAGTTTCAAATGAAGGAGCAACACAACGATATTTACCAAAAAACGCAAGAAGTTCTTGCTCAAGTGCATTAACTTCTTTATCCATAGCCTCAATTTGTTCTTTTCTTTTTGTATCTACTTCTTGAATTTGTGGTTTTTCAATTAAATTTGTATAATAGGTCAATACTTCTTGACGTTCTTTTGCTTTTTCTAAAAGTTGGAATAAAGGAGTATTTTTTTGTTCCTCTATTTTTTGTGATAATGTATCTCCAAAACCTAAAGGGCTATTTTTTTCTATGGGTTGTTCTGTTTTTTTATTTTGTATTGGCTCATTAGGAAAAAAACTCTGTAACAAATCTTCTTCTGTATTTTGTAATTGTGATAATTCATTAAAAGAATTATGCATTTCCTCAAAAGAAGACGTTTCTTGTGTTTTTGGGTCTTTTTTACTATAAAAATGCAACATCACAGCTTGCCCAATACCAAGCAAAAGTAAAGCAAAAGGCAAAAAGAAAGGAATATGTAAATTTCCTAAAAATGTTTCAGCAATATTATCTTCACTAATAAGCCGTGTTGCCAATAAAATAGCACCACTTCCACCACATAAATACGCAGGAATATATGCCCATTTTGTAAGAGTATCTTCTTGTTTTTCTTGTTGTTCTTGATCTTGCTTTTGTATAGTATTTTCTATTTGTTGAAGAAGAGTTATACATTTTTGTTCCAATGTATAAACTTTTTCTTTTTGAGATTTTTCTTGTTTTTCTTTATCTTCTATAACTGCCTTTTCTGATTCAGCTTTTTCCATAAAGCTTGTCATTTCTGCATACGTATCTATAAAAGCCTTTGCTTTTTCTAATAACCAATCTTTTTCATTATACATTTCACGTACAACTTGTGCTAATTGTACATATTCTGTGATATATGCTTCAATAGTATCTTTTGTGATACTTTTTTTCATTTTTTTCAATTTTTCGGAAGAAAAGCCTAAAGATTGAACAGTATTTAAAAATTCTGTACATTTTGTAGCAGATAACTCAAGCAAATCTCGTTCTTTTTGTTTATTTTCTTGTAAAAAATTTTGCCAATTTTGATAACTTTCTTCAACACTATTCTTTTCATCATTTGCTATGGAATTATTATTTAATAATTTTCCTTTTTCCGTACAAACAGCTTTATATTTTTGTTCTGCTTTTTCTACATCACGCTTTGCATATTCAAGAGCTGTTTTAGCATTTTGTACTTGAGCTTTTGCTTCTCGAATTTGTGCTTCAAAGACTGCCCAATTATCAAAAAATGTTGTTGTTTCAAAAATATCTTTAAAATAAGCAATACTTTCTGTTGCAGTAAAATTATGTGCAAAATTATTTTTTCTATCAAAAGAAATCCATTTATCAATACATTTTGCATTTTGTGTTTCAAGAGCATATTTTGCTTGTTCAATTTGCACTTCAAGTTGCGGAATTTCTGTAATTACTTTATGAAAATCTAAGCTTATTAAAGATAAGTCGCGAATATCTTGAAATTTTTCAACAATAGCATTATCAATTTTAAAGCGATTAATTTCTATTTCAAAATCATGTTGTTCTTGCATAAGAGTTACAAGATATTCTTTTTTTAACCTTCTTTGTTCCATGATTTTGGCAAATAAAACCTCTGCTCCGCCCTCATAAGCACTAAAAGCACTACGAGAAAAAATATTCATACGAACAAATTCTTTTTGTAAGTCTGCCCATTTTTTCCATTGATTCCAAAGTGTAAGAAGTCTTGTAACTTCCTTTTGATATGCTTTAACGCGTTCTTTTTCTTGAACTAATTCTTTATGAGAGGCTTTGGCACTTCCTAATTTTGCCTGCAATTCATCAAATTTTTTTACACGATATTTTGCTTCTTCTGCAAGATCAAATTCTTCTTTCCAACGTACAAAAAGATGATGCAATACACTATGTTTTCCTTTTTGTTTATAGAGTATATCCATTTCATTTTGTAATTTTTGTAAGGCAAAATCTGGACTATTTAACCCCAAACCATAACTTGCACCAAGAATATTTTCAAAAATAGCATTCTCTTGAAAAGCAGAAAAATTTTGTAATTCTGTCAAATTAAAGCCAAAAATTAAACGATACACATCTTGAGAAATATGATCTAATATTTCAAAATAATTCTCATTTTCAATTTTTTCCCCTTGATCATTAAAAACTTTTAAATTTCTATTTGAACGAGCAGAAAATTTTCTTTCAAGAAGCATAGCACCATACTGCTCATCATCAAGAAATAAAGAGCCACCTTTAAATTTTTTCATTGATTGATAAAATAAATCACGGCGATTAGGTATACCCGTTAACATTGTACGGATAAATTCCATTGAAGAACTTTTGCCAGCCTCATTATCTCCCAAAAAAACAGCCATACTTTGTGGCAAATCATCAACCACAACATTTTCTAAAGGTCCAAATTCTTCAATATGAATTTTTTTTATATACATAGTTCCACCAAACTATTTTGGCTCTAAAATGTTAACTATTTTATTTTCACAAGCACGTAATAAACTTTGTTGATACCGTTTTATTTGATTTTCACTTCTCATTTCACTATTTTGAAAAAAGCCAAGTTCATATTCTTTTTTAATTTTAAATTCACTTTCTAAAGAAGTTAAAATAGATTCAAATAAAACAGGGTCTTGTCTTAATTGCTCTAAAACGCGAAAAACTTCGCCTAAAATATCTTCTCTTTTATATGCTAGGGCAAAATCAAAGCACGGTCTAAGCCAAGAAACAATTTTTTTTACAAAAATTCTAGGCTGTGCAGTGGTATTGGATAATTGTTCGCAAAAATCCGATAAAAATTCTTCACTGCTAATTTTTTCATACAAAGGGTGCTGACCATCAATAATTAAACGTATAACTAAATCAACACAATAAGGATTTTTAGAAATTCCTGCAATGGCTGTTTGAAAACTTTGTGTAAGAAAATCTTGAACTTCATTTAAATCCATAAAAGATTCTTCTTCACTTAATTTTAATACAATATCATAACTTTCCAAAGGACTTAATGCATAAAATTGTGTATGAATTTCTTGTTTTTCTTTTTCATCAAGATTTTCAACTGTAACTAAAATAGCTCCTTTTTCCCCTGTTTCTCCCATTCTTGTAGCCTGCATTGCACCAGCATAACAAATATATGGTTTTTGTGATAAAATGTTGTGTTCGTGGATATGCCCTAATGCCCAATAATCAATAGGAAATTTTTTTAAATCTTCATCAGAACATAAAGACATAATATGTTTATCGGTATTTTTTACCTTTTCGCTATCAACTCCTTTTTGTTTTACGGTTGCGTGTAATAGTCCAATAGAAAAAAGAATTTTATTTTCCTGTTCTATTGCTTCTTGAATAATAGAAGAATTTTGTAACGTTAGTTCTTCTTGATTAAAGCTATTCAAAATATTTTTTCGTATAAAAGAAGGTAATAAAGCTAGATCATGTACAATATTTTTATTTTCTTTTCGTGTATTATGGCTATATCCATATAATTTTATATATTTTTCTCCTTCTTGCACATGGGGAGGAAAGGTAAAAGACGACCATGTATCCTTGTACACAAAAACTAATGGAAATTGTTCAAAAAACGTATCATTTTGTCCTATATGATCATGGTTCCCTTTTACATAATAAAAAGGAATATTTTGTTCTGCCAACGAATTAAAAAATTTTGTTAAATACAATCTTGCTTTTAAGCTTAAAATACCATGCTGGTATAAATCTCCTGTAAAAACAATAAATTGTGGCTTACATTTTTCACATAATATTAATAAATTTTGTAATGCTTCATAGGGAGATTCATGCAATCGTACAGCAAGAGAATTTTCTTCTTTTTTTACCGAAGAAAAGTTATCAAGGTGTAAATCCGAAATATGGATAAAAGATAAACGTTGCATAACTACCTAGTTAATTTATATTTTGTTTATTTCATTTTGCTAACTTCAATATATTTACTTGCAACAGCCTGATTTTCTGGTTCTGCTTCCACAGCTTTTTTATAAAAATGTTTAGCACGTGTTGTAAAATTACTGTCTAAATATAATTTCCCAATATACGCAAAAATAGCATGCTCATCTTTATAACTTTCTAAAGCTTTTTCCACAGCAGCATCTGCTTGCTCTACAAAACCACGTGCAAGAAAATCTTTTGCAGCAATAAGATTAGTATCAATATTTTTCTTTCTGATAAGAGCGTCTTCGTAACTTTCTTGTTCTTCAGCATTTTTTGTTAAATGCTCATAGGCTTTCATGCATACCACTAATAATTTTTTTTCTTCACCAACGGTATAAGTAAAATTAATTTTTAATTCTTCTTTAATTGCAGTAAAAGAATTATATTCTGTTGCAATGTCACGAATAAGACTACGTATATCAGTAGGAATATTTTCATTTTTTACAAGAGCGTGCAAAGCATAAATAAAACGTTTTAAAGATCCTGCTAAATCATTTTTATTAACAGCTGCTTTTGCAGAAAAAAGCTGTGATTTAATTTGTGCTATATCCATTCAAAAACTCCATAAAAAACTTTTTTGCTATATTGCTCTAATTTTATGAACTTAGCAAGTTTTTAAATTTTTTCATATATACTTTTTTATAATAACCTGCTATTTTTATTTGAAGATACTTTTTTTCTCCTAGAAAACTTGCCATAAAATAATAAGTATGGCATAAGAAATGCATAAAACAACTTTAACGTGAAGGCGGAAATATGGCTTTAGAACTCAAACAACAACTAAAGCAAACACAGCAACTTCTTATGTCACCTCAGTTGCAACAAGCAATTAAGCTTCTGCAAATGTCTAGACTTGAACTTACTGAACATATCCAACAAGAACTTATGGAAAATCCTTTTCTTGAGGAAGTACAATCTTCGCCTGAACTTTCTGATTTTGATAAACAAGTTTCGGAAGAACTTGCAACTCAAAAAACTACTTCTGATGAAGGGTATTCATTTGAAGAGGTTAGCAATAATGGTGACTGGGAAGATTATTTAGGTGAACTTTCAAGTGCCCCTAAAACTTCGGCAAGCCATGAATACGAATCCATTGAAGATAATAATTTTCTTGAAACTCGCTATGCAGAAAAAACTTCTCTTGATGCCCATTTAATGTGGCAATTACGCTTATCAAATATTACAGAACAAGAAATTACTATTTGCGAACAAATTATTGGAAATTTAGATTCTTCTGGATATTTACGAGCAGATCTTAGTGAAATAGCCCATGCTTGCGATGTTAGTGAAAATGAAGTTGAAAAAGTTTTATATAAAATTCAACGCCTTGACCCTGTTGGGGTAGCAGCTAGAACTCCTGAAGAATGTTTATTAACTCAAATTGAAATCCTCAAATATGATCGTGATCCTATTCTTGTTGAGCTTGTAAAATATCATTTATCCGATCTTGAAACCCATAGATACAAACCACTCTTACGCAAATTCCATTTGGATATGGAAACTCTTACAGAATATCTTGAAATTATTCAATCACTTGACCCTATGCCCGGTGCTAGTTTTGGGGAAAGTGAGCCTATGTTTATTAGCCCTGATGTATATGTTTTCCCCTCTGATGGTGAATTTGTTATTTTACTTAATGATGATGATATTCCTAATTTGCGTATCAATGATTTTCTTGAAAAAAAGGATATGAATGCAGATACAAAAGATTTTACAAATAAAAAAATTGCCTCTGCTTCTTGGCTTATTAAAAGTTTAGAACAAAGAAAACGAACTCTTTACAAGGTAATGGAAAGTATTGTCAAATTCCAAAAACCTTTTTTTGAAGAAGGAGTGGATAAACTCAAGCCACTTATTTTAAAAGATATTGCAGAAGATATTGAAATGCACGAATCCTCTGTAAGCCGTATCACAACAAATAAATATGTTTCTACTCCACATGGGTTATTTGAATTAAAATTTTTCTTTAACAGTGCCTTAGGCTCTGATGATGGCGATCAAGTAGGCTCTGAAAGCGTAAAAGCTCTTATCAAAAAATTAATATCAAAAGAAGATCCCAAAAATCCCCTTGCAGATGAAAAACTTTGTGAATTACTTAAACAAGAAATAGGAGTTGATATTGCTAGAAGAACAGTAGCAAAATATCGTACTGCTCTTAATATCCCTTCCTCTTCCAAACGAAAACAACGCTTTTAATTTATGCGAATACATTTTTAGCTATGTTTATACGCCTTCTCTCTTTTTTTTTATGTATAGTATTTTTAGGTTTTTCAAGCCCAGTTTCTTATGCAGCACCACTCAAAGTTCGTGGTGCTATTTTAATGGATTTAGATAAAATTAAAGTCCTATATAGGCAAAACGATAATAAAAAAATTCCTCCAGCGTCACTTACAAAAATTATGACTATGTATCTAGTTTTTGATGCTATCAAAGCCAAAAAAATTTCCCTCAAAACAAAAGTTCGTGTAAGCAGAAATGCTGCAAGAACTGGTGGTTCTTCCATGCATTTAAAAGCAGGTGATATTGTTACCGTTGAACAACTTTTATATGGCATGGCTGTGGCTAGTGGCAATGATGCTTGCGTTGCTATTGCAGAACATTTAGCTGGTTCTGAAAAAAAATTTATTTTACTTATGAACCAAAAAGCTCGCAAATTAGAAATGCGAAGCACAACCTTTAAAACAACAAATGGACTTCCTGCTAATGGACAATTTACCACTGCTAGCGATATGCTTGCTCTTAGTAGAAATTACATTATGCGTCACCCAGAATCTTTACGCTATCACAGTACAAAAACATATTTTTATCGCCGACATAAATTAAAAAATAATAATCCACAGCTTGGAAAATATCGTGGTGCTGATGGATTAAAAACAGGTTGGACTATTGCGTCAGGTTACAATATTGTAAGTACAGGACGCAGAGGTGGCACACGCCTTGTGGCTGTTATTTTAGGTGCTGGAACTTCACAGATTAGAGCCAAAGAACTAAAAAAACTCATGGATGCAGGGTATAAACTACAAAAGGGAAAAATCCGCAACATTAAGAGCTTGCTTTAACTTTCACTTTGAGCTATTATTCAATCTTTACATTTTTGTAAAATTTTCTCATCCCTTGCTTTTTGCATATCGCAAAAAGTTTAACCCTTTTAACATCCAAAATCTGTAAGAGGTTTAACATGAATCAACTGATGGATCAATTAAATCAGATTGTTTTAAGCATTAACAGTGTTCTTTGGGGAACATATTGCTTAATTCCAATTCTTGTTGGTGCTGGCATCTACTTTACCTTTAAACTCAAATTCGTTCAAATTAGACGCTTTGGGCGTGCTATTAAATACGGGTTTGGCAATGTTACACTTAAAGGTGAAAAGGCGGGGAAAGAGGGGATGAGCTCTTTCCAATCATTAGCAACTGCTATTGCTGCTCAAGTAGGGACTGGTAACCTCGCTGGGGCTGCGACTGCTATTGCTTGTGGTGGACCCGGAGCAATTTTCTGGATGTGGATTGCTGCTTTCTTTGGTATGGCTACCATTTTTGCCGAAGCTGTTCTTGCACAAATTTACAAAACAAAAGATGAAATAGGACAAGTTGTTGGTGGTCCTGCTTATTATATTTCCAAAGGTCTTGGTAGTAAAAAACTTGCTGCTTTCTTTTCTATAACCATTATTCTTGCTCTTGGTTTTATTGGAAATATGGTACAAGCAAACTCCATTGCAGACTCTTTTTATACAGCTTTTAATATTCCTCCTCTTCTTGTGGGTATTGTTGTTGCTGCTTTTGCCTTTTTTATCTTTATTGGTGGGGTTACTCGCTTAGCCTATACAACAGAAAAAATGGTTCCTTTTATGGCATTACTTTATGTTGTTGGTTCTCTTATTGTTATTATTATGAATATAGACCAATTTATCCCTGCTATGAAAATGATTTTTATTGGTGCTTTTGACCCTAGTGCCGTTGCTGGTGGGGTTTTTGGTGCTAGTATTAAAGAAGCAATGCGTTACGGTGTTGCTCGTGGTCTTTTCTCTAACGAAGCTGGTATGGGTTCTACCCCTCATGCTCATGCTATTGCAAAAGTAAAACACCCAGCACAACAAGGGTTCGTAGCTATTTTAGGTGTGTTTTTTGATACCTTTATTGTTCTTAATATGACAGCATTAGTTATTATTATGACAGGTGCTTTTGGAACTGATCCAAATGCTATTCCAGAAGGTATTGCCCTTACACAAAAAGCTTTTTCCCTTGCTTTTGGTTCTTTTGGTGGTATTTTTGTTGCCGTTTGTTTATTCTTTTTTGCTGGCTCTACTATTTTAGGTTGGAGCTTCTTTGGAGAACAAAATATCAAATATCTTTTAGGTATTAGAGCTGTTCGCCTCTATCGCTTTACTGTTATTTTCTTCCTTATTTTAGGTTCATACCTCAAAGTAGATCTTGTTTGGAACTTAGCAGATACCTTTAACGGTATTATGGTATTGCCAAACATCATTGCCCTTTTTGCTCTTGGTAAAGTAGTAAGCAAAGCACTTGATGAATATCACGACCAATATATGAAATAATATTTACATTACAACAACATAAAAAGACCTAATTTTTTAGGTCTTTTTTTTTATAGATTGAAATCATTTTTAGTAAATTTACCTGATTGAGAGGGATTGGGGGAAATCATTTCGCTTTAGCTGTTGCGACAAAAAAAATTACTGATAAAGACAGTAATTAGTTACGCGAAATTAATATACATAAACCACTGTTGCTATCCGCAAAGCTCATTCTTCGCTAACGGCTACCGCTGCACTCCCAAGCAATGCCCCCAGTTTCACACTATTTCAACAAGTCGCTTTGCTCCTCGCTTCCAGAGAGTGAAACTTATTAGGTTAGTGACTTTATAAAAATATTTTTTGTTTTATACGTCTACTATGTTAAAGTAATTATAAATAATTTGGGAACACACCCTAAACAACAAAAATTCTTTGTATAAAAAATCACAAATTATTTCAAATAAAGATATATTAATCAATTAGTTATAATCTTTTTTACTGGATAAAAACTATACATTTTTTGTTTTTTTATGTGTAAAAGAGTAACACCTTTATTTATAAAAATATTCTAATGTTAACATAAAAATATCCTATAACATCATAAAATAATAAATATTTTTTAAGTATTTTGTTTTTTTGGCATATTCTTTGCTTTATAGTAAGCATTAGTAGCAAAGAGCTAATTTGTTACTTTTACATATATGCTTCCTAGCAAAGGGACAATCGGTTTCCCTTAAAAAAACCGTTTACATAAACTCTCCTTAAAGTAAACTGCCTCCTTTTTGACCCCTTATTTTATAAGGGGTTTTTTTATGGAAATATAAAGAATTTCTTACTTACTACGCAAAGTAAAACTTTTTTATAATATTCAATACATTATTATAAGAAAAAATAGTTTCTAATAATTAAATCTGCACCTTGTTATAATTAGAATATGCTATAAAAAAATATTTTTTTTATACACAGTATCTTTTACAAGAATAATACTGTGAAAAAATTTCACACATATTTTTAATGCTATTTATTAGAGGGAAAACTTTTGAAAAAGTTTCTCCCCCTGCACCCCAAGCAATGCCCCACAAGAGTTCTTTCTGATACTCTTTCAGAAAGTCGTTTTGCTTCTCGCTTCCAGAGAGTGAAACTATTAGGTCAATGACTTTATAAAATATTTTTTGTTTTATAAATCTAATATATTAAAGTAATTATAAATAATTTGGAAATACACTCTAATTCATAATATTCTTAAAATACGAAATTTATTATAAGAAGGGTAGCATAATTCCAAAAGAGATTTTTATAAAAAGCATAAAATAATGCATACATTATAGTTATAATTTTCAATATGTTACTTGTTTTTAATGTATGCATTAGAGAATTTTATTCTTCTAAAGAAAAGACGTTAAAGTTATAAAGAACTGTTCCTATTAGTATTTTTACCTATAACCTATTTATATTATTTATTTTTATTGTATAAATATATATTTTTTATGAAAAAAATTGTAGATTTAATTTCGTTATGTATTGAAATATCTTATAAAAATATAATTAAATAAAATAGTTGCAAAAAATAAAAAAATTATGTATACATAACATATTGTATTTCTTTATTTTGGTAAAATTTTTGTAAAAAGTTTTCAAGAAAGTTTTTGGCTATGGTTGACACAGGGCAACTATACTTTTATTCCTAACTTTAGCCATGCACTCTTTTTGAACAATTATTTTGTTCATGGGTTTTTGCCCTAACCCTAGGCTTTTTACAAGAATGCCCTATGAAAGGTTTAGTTCCAAAATAATAACTTTCCTTGTACCTTTCCTTGTAAAAAGCCTTTCTTTGTTAACTATTATTGTCTATGGAGGTTGCAATGGCTCAATTTCTTTCTGAAGGCATTAAAAATGCCAGTAAATTTATTCATTTTCATAAGGTTGAAGCAACCATTGGTTTTTGGTTAGGTATTATTTGTTTTAGTATTACATTATTAACGCCTTCGCCAAGTGATACCATGTCGCAAGATGCTTGGCATTGTCTTGGAATGTGCATTTTAATTTCTGCATGGTGGGCAACCGAACCTATTCCTATTCCTGTAACAAGTTTAGTTCCAATTATTTTAATGCCTGCTATTGGATTGGCAAGTCTTGAAAAAGCAACATCAGCCTATGCTAATCCTACAATTTTTCTTTTTTTAGGTGGCTTTATTTTAGGTATTGCTATGGAAACATGCCAATTACATAAAAGAATTGCTCTTTCTATTTTACAAAAAATAGGCGTTAGTCCACGCCGTCAAATTGCAGGTTTTATGCTTGCAACAGCATTTATTAGTATGTGGGTAAGTAATACGGCAACAGCTGTTATGATGACTCCCATTGGAATTTCAGTTGCAACGCTTTTTGTAGGAAATAACCATGATAAAGAAAGTCAACATTTTCAAATAGCTTTGTTACTTGGTATTGCTTATGCTGCTAGTATTGGAGGGCTTGCAACTCTTATTGGAACGCCACCTAATGCTCTTTTACGTGCTTTTTTAGAAGAACATTATAATATCCGTGTTGGTTTTGGGCAATGGATGCTTTTTGGTATTCCTATTTCTTTTGTTATGCTTTTAGGTACGTTTTTTTGGTTAACTCGTGGAAAATTTAAAGTTTCTCTTGATAAAGAAAGTGCCGAAAAAGTTCTTGCAAATGAAATGCTTAAACTAGGGAAAATGCGAAAAGATGAAAAATGGGTACTTTTTATTTTTACTTTAGCAGCTATTTCTTGGGTTTTTCAGCCTTATATTGCAAAGCTATTACCTTTTGTGTCTGATACGTTCATTGCAATTTTCTTTAGTTTATTAATGTTTATTATTCCAACAGATTATGCTCATAGCCATTTTCTTTTAACATGGGAAGAAGCCACACAAATACCTTGGGGAATTTTATTGCTTTTTGGTGGTGGCTTAGCTATTGCCGAAAGTATAAATAGCTCTGGCTTAGCATTATGGCTTGCAGAACAAATGCAGATAGTAGCTAATTTACCTTTACTTCTTATTATTTCTATTGTTATTCTTGTAATTTTATTTTTAACGGAAATAACTTCAAATACAGCAACAGCAGCAGCCTTTTTACCCTTAGTAGGAGCAATAGCCGTAGCACAAGGTGTTAATCCACAGCTTTATACTATTCCCGCTGCAGTGGCAGCAAGTTGTGCTTTTATGCTCCCAGTTGCAACGCCACCTAATGCTATTGTTTTTAGTTCTGGTTTAATTAGTATTGGAGATATGATTAAAGCGGGATTTATGCTTAATCTTTTATGTGTTATTGTAATTACATTCTTTAGTCTTACACTTATTAATATTATTTTCTAAGAAAATATTTTTTTATATTTTGCTATAAGCAAATACGTATCAAAAAGGTTATTGTATGGAATTAATATTAGAAAATTTAGAAGATACAGAAAAGTTTGGTCAAGCGTTAGCAAAAGTTATGTTATTGCAAAAGGAAAAAGGAAAATTTTTAAATACTATTTACCTTTTTGGTGAAATGGGAGCAGGAAAAACAACGCTAACAAGAGCTTTTGTAGGTTCATTGCCTAATGCAGAAAATGCTGAAGTGGCAAGTCCTAGTTTTACGATTTGCCATGAATACCCCACAGATCCAGAAGTTTATCATGCAGACCTTTACCGCCTACCAGATAATTGCGATTTACCCGAAGAATTACAAGAGTTAGAAAAAAAAATTTTATTACTTATTGAATGGCCAGAGAGGCTAAGTCTTGAAGTTAGGGTAAAAAATCGTTTAGACATTTGTATAAATATATTAAATGATAAAAATGTCAAAAAAAGTTCCCATGAAAATATAGACAATTTTGACAACTTATGCGAAAAAAAAAGGCAAGTAACGGTTTTTGCTCATGGTGAAATAGCACAAGAGTTTGAAACTGAACTTCAAAAATATTTACAAAATTGTTTTTTATCAAAATAGATAAACGATTTCTAACGATTATTTATTTACTTGTTTTGATTAATTTATAAGGGCATGGATTAGTTCTATGCCAATTATAGGAAAAAGCATGAAAATATTGGTACAAAAATTTGGTGGTTCTTCGGTTGCTGATCTTGAGTGCATGAAACGAGTACGTACTAAAGTCACAAAGGCAGTAGAGCAAGGATATAAAGTTGTTGTTGTTTTATCTGCTCGTTCGGGGCAAACCAATAAGCTTTTGGAAATGGCATATCAATGGTCTGATGAACCTATTCCAGCAGAGCTTGATGTTCTTCTTGCCACTGGTGAACAAGAATCCATAGCACTTTTTACCATGCTTTTACATGATGAAGGTATAAAAGCTCGTTCTATGGTTGGCTATCAAGTACCTGTTTTAACAGATACTTCTCATACTTCTGCACGTATCATTTCCATTCAAGCTGATTATTTTCGTTCACAGCTTGAACAATATGATGTTATTGTTATGGCAGGTTTTCAAGGTATTAGTACAGAAAATAGAATTACTACATTAGGACGTGGTGGTTCTGATACTTCTGCCGTAGCTATTGCTGCTGCATTAGGATCTGTTGATTGCCATATTTATACTGATGTGGACGGTGTGTATACTACTGATCCACGTTTAGTGCCACAAGCAACAAAAATTCCTAAAATTTCTTATGAAGAAATGCTTGAAATGGCATCTATGGGTGCAAAAGTATTACAAATTCGATCAGTAGAATTTGCAAAAAAATATAAAGTACCAGTTTGGGTACGCTCTACTTTTAGCGATGATGAAGGAACACTCGTGACGCAGGAGGACGAATCTATGATGGAATCAGTTATGGTTTCTGGTGTTGCATTTGACAGAGACCAAGTAAGAGTAACAGTTTTAGGTGTACCAGATCAACCAGGAATTTCTGCTG
Organism: Mailhella sp.; assembly: GCA_029258655.1. Taxonomy (GTDB): domain Bacteria; phylum Desulfobacterota; class Desulfovibrionia; order Desulfovibrionales; family Desulfovibrionaceae; genus Taurinivorans. The sequence continues at coordinate 15,307 of JARHYD010000155.1, read as the reverse complement.
CACTTTTTGCTCCTTTGGCGGAACACGAAATTTTAGTGGATATGATTGTACAAAAAGCTAGCCGTGAAGGCATTACCGATATGACTTTTACTGTTTCTCGTAAAGATTTAAAACGAGCTTTAGCATTATCTGAACAAGTTTGCAAAGAAATTGGCGGTGAAGGCGTTGAATATGACGGAGAAATTTCAAAAGTTTCTGTTATTGGTGTAGGTATGCGTAATCATAGTGGAGTTGCTGCTATGGCTTTTGAGGCTCTTTATAAAGCAGATATTAATATCCTTATGATTAGTACTTCGGAAATTAAAATTTCTTGTATTGTTCGTGAAGATCAGCTTGAAAAAGCTGTACAAACATTACATACTACATTTGGACTTGATGGCGTACTCTAATGGATTTTTATATTTATGATACGAGCTTAAGAGATGGAGCTCAAAGCGAAGATGTACAATTAAGTACCCCTGATAAAATCAAAATTGCTTTGCGACTTGATGAATTTGGGATACAATATATAGAAGGTGGTTGGCCGGGAGCTAATCCTGTTGATAATGAATTTTTTGAAGAAATTAAAAAATATTCTTTAAAAAATGCAAAAATAGCTGCTTTTGGTAGTACACATCATGCTAATTATAAAGCAGAAAATGATCCAACCATGCGAGCATTAGTTAATGCCCATGTTCCAGTAATAACTATTTTTGGTAAATCAAGCGAAAAGCACGCTCTTGATGCTTTGCGAGTTAGTCCAGAAAGAAATCTTGAAATTATTTATGATTCTGTTGCTTTTCTAAAACAACACGCAGAAACAGTGTTTTTTGATGCTGAACACTTTTTTGATGGTTATAAAGCAAATAAAGAATACGCTCTTGCTGTGCTTAAAAATGCCTATAAAGCAGGTGCAGATACCTTAGTTTTATGTGATTCTAATGGTGGTACTTTGCCTTCTGATGTAACAGAAATAGTACAGATTTTAAAAAAAGAATTACCACAAGCAAAATTGGGTATTCATGCTCATAATGATTGTGAACTTGCTGTGGCTAATAGTATTGCTGCTTTGCAAGCTGGGGCTATCCATGTGCAAGGTACTGTGAATGGTGTTGGGGAACGATGTGGAAATGCTAATCTATGTTCTATTATTCCAATCATAGAGTTAAAGCTTGGTAAAACTTGTTTACCTCAAAAACCTATGCTCAATCATCTTACAACAACTTCTGCTTATGTGTATGAAGTAATGAATATGAAACCTTTTGCACGGCAAGCTTTTGTGGGAAAATCTGCATTTGCCCATAAAGGAGGTATACACGTTAGTGCAATTAATCGTGATTCTACTCTTTACGAACATATTATGCCAGAACAAGTGGGAAATAGCCAACGAGTACTTATTACCGAACTTGCAGGAAGAAGTAATATTGTAAGTCTTGCTCGTCGTTTTGGTTTCCATTTAGATAAAGATGAACCAGTGGTAAAAGGGCTTTTCCATGAACTTAAAACAAAAGCAAGTCTTGGTTATGATTATGCTGCTGCTGAAGCAAGTATGGAATTGCTTTTACTTAAAAAACTGGCACAACGTGGTGTACGTGACTTTTTTAAATTAAAAAATTTACGTGTATTAGAAACTAAAAGTGAAGACGGTAACCCAATGGCAGAAGCTACTGTTGCTGTTGAGGTAGAAGGTGTTGTTGAACATACAGCGGCAACAGGGAAAGGTCCTGTGAACGCAATGGATATTGCTTTACGAAAAGCCCTATCTTCTTTTTATCCTCGCATTGCAGAACTTAGTTTAAGAGATTTTAAAGTTCGCGTTCTTACTATTAGACAAGAAAAAAATCAACAGGAAGAAATTGATCTTTTTAGTAATACACAACAAGACCTTACAAGAAAAAGCAGTGGTACTGCCTCCGTTGTGCGTGTATTAATTGAAAGTGCAGATCAGCATGGAGCATGGGTAACTGTTGGCGTTTCATACGATATAATAGAAGCAAGTTGGCAAGCATTGGCTGATTCTGTAATTTATAAATTATATCGTGATGAATGGCGTGACCATAATAAAAAATAATTTTTTAGGCTCTTGATTATTATCTTTTCTAAGATTATGCTCAAGAGTTTTTATTTTATTTTTTTGGGGGAAATGATTTCCCCCAATCCCCCTCAATCAAGCAAATTTATTGAAATACATTTCAATAAATTTGCTTAAATAAGGGCATTGGTAAAAATTTTTTCCTAAAAATAAAAAAGTTCTTTGTTTTTACATTGTAATTATAAGTATTTTTTAATACTATTAGATTGCAAATATTTTGTTTTTATTATCAGAGAATAAAGTTTAATACTTATAAATAATTTAGAAACACATTCTAAATTTAAATATTTTTGTAGGGAAAATAATTTCTTCAGACCCATTAAAACAAAGCCCAAGCTTTGCTTATATGCAATGCTTGGGTTTATTTATTAAAATATATTTTTATAATAACTTATGAATAAGATAAAAAGTTTTGTAAGGGGGTTTTAGGGGGAGAAACTTTTTCAAAAGTTTTCCCCCTAACAAATATAACCATAAAGAATTTTTAACTTATTTATATAATCCATAAGGGGTTTCATTAAGGTTAATCATAATATTTTTCTTTTGGCTATAAGCATCTAAAACAGATCTATCATTTTCTCTGCCAATACCAGATTTTTTATAACCACCAAAAGGAGCACCTTCTGGAATTTGGTTATAGGTATTTACCCACATACGACCAGTTTCAATATTTCTAGCAACTTTTAAAGCACGGTTAATATCTTTTGTCCAAACAGCACCACCAAGCCCATATTGTGAATCATTTGCCATTGCAATAACTTCATCTTCTGTTTTAAACTTGATAACAACAGCCACTGGACCAAAAATTTCTTCTTGGGCAACATTCATCTTATTTGTAACATTTACAAGCAAGGTTGGTTGGATAAAGCTTCCTTTTTCGCAACCATTATCCGTGTAATAATCACCACCAACAGCAACTTCAGCGCCTTCTTTTTTAGCTGATTCAATGCAAGACATAATTTTTGCTGCGTGTTTTTTGCTGATTTGTGCTCCCATTTGCGTTTCAGGATTTAATGGGTCACCAATGCGAACTTTTTTGAATAATTCCACAAGCTTTGCAACAAAATCATCATAAATATCTTCTTGCACAAATACTCTTGAACCTGCACAACATACTTGACCTTGATTGAAAAGAATACCAAGTTGAACCCCTTCCAATGCACGTTCTTCATCGCAATCTGCAAAAACAATGTTTGCACTTTTACCGCCAAGTTCTAATGTTGATGGAATAAGCTTATCTGCTGCTGCTTTTGCAATAGTTTTTCCAATTTCTGTTGAGCCAGTAAAGGCTAATTTGCTTATATCAGAATGTTCTAAAATATATTGACCTGACTTGCTACCAGCTCCTGTTACAACGTTAAACACACCTGCTGGGAGTAAATCTTCAATAATTTTTGCAAATTCAAGAACACTTAAAGACGTTTCAGAAGAAGGTTTGAAAACAATGCAGTTGCCTGCTGCCAACGCTGGAGCAATTTTCCATGCTGCCATTAAAAATGGAAAGTTCCATGGAACAATTTGTGCTACAACACCTAAAGGTTCTCTAAGTACTAAACTCATTAAATTACCAGGTACAATAGAAGCTGTGCCTTCATCTGTACGGATTAAACTTGCAAAATATCTAAAATGGCTTATTGAATGAGGAATATCTACGGCTAATGTTTCACGAATAGGTTTACCATTATCCATGCTTTCAACACGAGCTAACCATTCTTTATTTTCTTCAATGCGATCCGCGATTTTTTCTAAAATAGCTGCTTTTTCGTTTTTCTCTACTTTTTTCCAAGCAGGATACGCTTTCCATGCTGCTTTAATAGCAGAATCAATATCTTCACGTGTTGCTTCAGCACATTGAGCTAACGCTTCACCATTTGCAGGATTTATACTTGTATAAAGTGAACCATCAGAGGCTGGTCTCCATTCACCATCAATAAATAAAGAATAAACATTTTTTAATTTTTTAGCTTCGTTATCGATCATGTTTATTTCTCCTTTTTATAGTAATTATAGTTTAATTTAAAATAATCTATGCTTATTTTCTAAAACTAGCAATAGCTATTTCTTTATTTTGTATTATTAATTTTGGTTAAAATATAAACATATTCTAAAAAATGAAAAGTGCTTGCTTTTATTTTTTTTATGTTATTTATAATAACTTGTATAAATACAATATATTATAAATGAAAATAATTTTCATTTTCAAAAAAAAGATACGAGGTTGTGTTGCTAAGTTAAAATATTTTTTTGGGGGAAATGATTTCCCCCAATCCCCTTCAATCAAACAAATTTATCTATACTAAAACATAATTAAAAAGCAAAACCTCTTTGATTCTTCAAAGAGGTTTTGCTTTTTCGATAAAATAGGAGAAAATGTATGTATTATAGTATAATAATACGATTTTTCTCATAAAAAGCTCAAAATACAAGCATAATTATTGCATAAAAGGAATAATTTTTGCTTTTGGAGTTGGACTTTGTGTTGTGTCAATTTCAATTTCAGGTTCAGCAACAAAATGGCAATGTGGACAAGTCCATGTGCTTTTATCAAAAGCATCAAGTCTTTTTTCAATGTTCATACGGAGTAAATCTCCGTTTTCATGGTAACATCTTGGGCAGAAAGGACCTTGTTTTTGACCACCAGAAATAAGCCAGTAAGCATCACCATCAAAGATAATGTTTCTTGAAATGCTAAGAACATCTTCTAGATCGTGTAACTGTACCCTAATTTTTGCGTTTTCTTGAGCAAGTTCAACATAAAGTTTTTGTAAATTTCTTACTTCAACAAGAGCTTCATCGAATTTGCCTTGATTTATTAGTTTTTCAACTTCATAAAAACGATAGTATTCTATCATGGCGTAACCCTTACAATGCATTTTTGTATTTATAGCAAATACGTTAAGTATTTCGTCAATTACTTGTAATTCTTTAGGTTTATTTTATTTTTAAGATGAATTTTTATTCCAATCAGAATAGGGATTTTGTGATAAGGATACATTCAAATATTTTGAAATTTTGCTTACTTCTTCGCCTATCCATGAAGGAAGTTCTATATGTTCATCTTCTTTTTCTAATTCTACTTCAGCAATACAAAGACCTAGATTTGCTCCAATAAACTCATCAATTTCCCAAATATGCCCACATTCTTCAAAAGTATATCTGTATTTTTCGATAATTTCTGTTGGGTCTAAGGCATTGAGAAGTTCATTTGCTTCATCAAGTGGAATAGAATATTCGTATTCATGCCGAGAAATAGGGCCTACACGTAATTTAATGGTAAGAAAACCTTGATTATCTGCCACACGGACGCGAACAGTTCTGTCTGTTGTTCTTGCTATATATCCTTGACGAAAAAGAACAGGATTTGCTTTTCCTTTCCAATCGTCATTGATGATTAAAAATTTACGTTCAATTTCTTTTTGCATTTTCTTTTTTGGTTCTTTCTAAAGCAGATTTTCTATCTTTAAGATTAGAGTTATTTTCAAGAGCAGCTCTAAATTGACGAGCTTTTTCTACCCGTGCGTGCTGTCTTTTTTCTCTAAATTCTTTAGCTTTTTCAATAAGTTCTCTTCTTCTTTTTTCAAAGATAACTGTTGTTTTGAGCGAAGCCATACCAAGAGATAGCATAAGTGTTATACTAAACATAACTTTAGCCAAAGACCAGAAGTTTGTTTTTATAATATTTTGTAATTGTCCAAGTCCTAATTGATTTCCAAAGAAAATTGCTACAAAGATACATATAATTCCAAGTGGAACAAAGAACATAGACAGTTTTAAAAATGTTCGCATGGTAAGCATAAAGAATAAAGTAATATCACGTACCATACGTAGCACTTTTAATTTTTTATCTAATTCAACAACTTGTTTTTCAAGTATTTCAAGTTTTGCTTTTGCTTCTTTATAAACACGAGGTATAGTAAAGTTTGAGCCAAAAGCCCAGTTTAAAATTTTAGCACAATTATTAAAAAGGTTATTAAAATTTGTAAAGGTTTTTTGCAGGGCAAACCAGCTCATTTCATCGCGAATATATTCAACTTTTAATAAGGCATTTTCATAACTATTTTTTAATTTTGTTATTTCATTGTTAATAGCTTCTGTAATTTCTGCTTCAATAGCAGGTCTTTCTTTTGCTATTTCAAGGAAAAGAAGATAGTTTTTGATTTCACCTAATTTTAATAAGTGTTGTACATTTTCTGATTGTTCTGGAATGGGGTTTGTTTCTTTGGTAAACCATTCTTGTATATCACTATTTAATGCTTCAAGAGCTGTTCTTTCAACAAAGAATTTATTATATGCTTCTTTCCATAAGCGTTGTAAAAGAGAAAGAAGGTGATTTTGACCACGAATAAGTTCAGGGTCTAAAATTACTTTATGGAAAAGATAAGGATTTTTGCTTACACTTTCTGCTAATTCACGTGCAACCTTTTCAGTAAGACCACGTTTTAAATTACATACTTGAATACGATAAAGTGGATCTTTCCAACCAGGTAGAAGTCTGACACTGTGCTGATAAATTTCAATAGCATCAATATAATGCCCTTGAATTTCTCTAGCACGACCAATAAGATATTTTAACCAAGCTTGATGTAAAGTAATGGTACAAAGGCCATCAGCATCACGCCAAAATTGTGCTGCTCTGTCTAAATCGCCTTTTTCCATTTGAATAAAGCCCATAATACATTGAAGTTGCCAGTTTTTAGGTGATTGTTGTAAGAGTTGGACACATTCACGTTCAAAACCGTGCATATCTTGAGGAGGGCATTTTGCAAATCGTTGTAATAAAATATTATTTGGATCAGCTAAATGTTCAGGAGTTTCTTCTGGATTTGATTCTATTTCACGACTTGTGATACGCCAAATACGAGAAACGTTTGGAAGTTGTATAACATGGTTAATAGCAAAAACAGCTTTTAGGATTTTTCCTGCTGTGTCGTTTTCTGCAATCATTTCACCGTATGCAGCAACTCCGCGTTTTGCAATTCTTTTATCAATTTCACGTAATGCAACATTTAAATTAGTTAAGTTAATGTCATTAAGTTCTTCAAAATATTGTGGGGAAACAGGCTCTACTTTTTTAGATGGGCAAAGCATAGGACTATGATTAGAAGCACCACAATAAAAACATGGTTTATGTTTTGGAAGAAGAACTTCTGGTAATACAACAGAAATAGAGGTTATTTCTGTATTTTGCTTTAATTGTACAGTACAAAAAGAGTCAATACTACTATTTGTACTGGAATAGAGTAAATCTTGAATTTTAAATTCTTCGCCAAGTACAAATGCGTTTTTATAACTTATGTAAGGTGTATCTGGACTTAAATCTTCCCAATCAATATTTACTTTTTTAGGAAGCTCAGGAGTAAAGTTTAAGTTGTTTTTATCTATAACAACGTTTATGCAAGGCCAATAAGCATCAGAATGTTGTTCTTTAATAGTAATAAGGGTTGTGCTAATAGCTCGCATCCATTCTCGTAAAATAGTTAAATTATCAATAGGAATAATAAGAAAGTTATCAGCAATAGAATATTTTAATTTATTTTGTGTAATAAAGAGTTCTAAGTAATAGAAAAGTGTTTGCCAACCCTTTTGATATTGCTTATCAATAGGGTTTCCAAGAGGACGAACAAAAGCATACCAACCTTGATCAGCAGAAAAAGGAAGACGGCGTTCTGTGGTAATAATTTTCCATGCAGTATTGCCTTTTTGTTTTAAGCCTTTTACTTCAAAAATACTTAAACCAGGAATACTTGCAGCTAAAGAGCCATAATTGGGGTGAACATATACATAACCACGTGTTGCTGAAGCTTGTGCTTTTAAATATCTATATTCATCTGGAATATCAACAGCTTTTACTTGGTCAACACCAATAGATAAACGACCAGGAAAAGCAAATGTAGTAATACCTATACTAAATTGCTTACCCCAAAGATCGAGTTTTGCAAGGGTATTGATTGTTACTTCTGGGTTAAAGAAAAACCAAAGAGATTGGTTTGCAACAGAAACAATTTCAAGAGCTCCTGCATCTTGCAAAATTTCCAATGCATTGCTGTGATGTCCTTGATCTCCCCATATAATCCAAACACAAATACCATCAGAAGATAACATTTCTTCATGTATAGTTGGCTGGCTATCTAATATGTAACGTATCTCTTGCATAATTCTCTCGTATAATAATTTCCAATATTCACTTTATCGGATAAAAAAATTTTTTTAATATAGAGATAGCATAATTAATTGGCTATCATTAAGGGGTAATTTCAATAATAGTATAGTAATAATATATAAAAATTAGCAAACTTATTTTTTATTTTGTTTAGAAAAAATTTAATAGTATGGTCAAACGGCAAAGAATATACTTTTTCTTTTGCTTGAATAGAATATTTTAAAAAGGAAATATGTTTTTTTCAGAAAAGTAAGTTATTCTTTTGTAGTTATCTATTATAAATCTTTTGCTATCTTATTATGTTGTAAAGAAAAAGCTCACACAATGTGAGCTTTTTTTATTATAGAGGGCATTCTCCATAATTTTCTTTATAACGTTCTCTAAAGTTTTCAAGGCTGTAAAAATGTTCTTGAGTACCATATTTTTCAATACAAAATGCAGCACAAATACTGCCAATTTTTACGCTTGTTTCAATATCAAAACCAGAGGTAAGACCTTTTAAAAGTCCAGCACGTAAAGAATCTCCAGCACCTGTTGGGTCTGCAAGAGCAGCAATTTTAGGAGCTTTTACGACTATGTCTGCTTTTCCTTTTTGCGAAATTTGACAACCACCTTCACCTAAGGTTGTAAGAACATATTTTGCTTTTTCTAAAAGTTCTGCTTTTGTTTTTCCTGTTCTTTCTGCAATAAGGGCAATCTCATAATCATTACCAATTAAAATTTCAGCACCTTCAATGCTAGCAAGGTGACCTTCTTTACTTACAGCAGGAATTTGTTGACCTGGATCATAAATATAAGGAACATTTCTTTCTTTAAATAATTGAGGGAACTTTTGCATATCATCAGGATTACCCGGTGAAACAATACCAAAATCACCTTTTTGAATTTTTCCATAAGAACTAGGATCTGCAGGAGTATTCATAGCAGCAGGACTAAACCCTGTAATTTGATTACCTTTTTGGTCAGCGGTAATATAAGCACAAGCTGTAAGTTGTTCTTCTAAAACACGAATACCGTCAAGATTAATCTTCATATTTTGGAGAGCTTTTTCGTAAGATCCTTTAAAATCATAGCCAACAGAGCAGTAAATATTTGCATATTCACCAAGCATAGAAAGGTTATAAGCAATATTGCTAGCTGTGCCACCACGTTTTTCTTCTATTCTATCAATAAGAAAAACAACACTAAGCATATGAAGTTTATCTGGCAATAAAAGATCTTCAAAATTTCCTTTATAAGACATAATTCTATCAAAAGCTACGGAACCCATAATATGAATATTCATATAATCACCTATTAAAATTATTTTTTTACGTTTGTTTTAATCCAAGTTAGAAAATCTTGGTTACCATTTGTGATAGGAAAAGTTATTATACAAGGAATTTGATAACTATGCAAACTTTTAACTGTGTTTTCAATTTTTTGATAGTTTTCTTGGGTTGTTTTAGCAAAAATAGCGTATTCTGTTTCTTCACAAAGCTTTTCTTCCCATGTGTAAAGACTTTCAATGGGAAAAATATTTGCACAAGCAATGAGTTTTTCTGCTAATAATGTTTTAATAATTTTCTTGGCTTCTTCTTTATCTTTTGTGGTGAGATAACAAATAATAGGCATAAAAAATCCTTTGCATTTAAATTTTTCTTAAGTAAAATTAAACCATAACAATAAAAAAGGAAAGTCTATGATAGAGTATAAAAAAATTCAAAAAATTATGCAGGATATAAAAAATTCTCAAGAAATAGATTTGCGTATAGACAATGCAAAAATTGCAGATGTATATAGAGGAATATTTTTTGAAGGTTCTGTGTGCGTTCATCAAGGTATAATAGTGGGTTTTAATCAAGAAATTCAAGCAAAACAAGTTATTGATGCAAAACAAGCGTATCTTGTTCCTAATTTTTTTGATGGACACGTGCATATTGAATCTTCTATGCTTAGCCCAGAAAAATTTGCAGAATTAGTTATTCCTTTTGGAACAGGTACTGTTATTGCTGACCCTCATGAAATTGCCAATGTAAAAGGACTTGATGGCATACGTTTTATGATTGAATCAGCAAAGCAAAGCCTACTTGATGTTAAATTTATGTTGCCTTCTTGTGTGCCTGCTCTTCCTTTTGAGGACGCAGGAGCAAATCTTTTTGCACAAGACTTAGCAGAACTTATTGATAATGAAAATGTTTATGGTCTTGGGGAAATGATGAATGTTCCCGGTGTGCTTATGCAAGATGAGGCTGTATTAGAAAAAATTGCCCTTGCAAGCAATAGGCAAAAAATGGTTGATGGGCATTCTCCTAATTTAGATGGTGCAGCATTAGATATGTATGTGCTGGCAGGAGTTCGTACAGACCATGAATGTACCACTGTACAAGAAGCTATGGATAGAATACAGCGTGGTATGTATGTTATGCTTCGTGAAGGCTCTGCTGCCCATGATCTTGTTAATCTTCTTCCAGCTGTGAATTCACATACTATCAAGAATTGTTTATTATGTACTGATGATAAACAATGTGCAGATATTTTACAACGTGGACATATTAACGATTCTGTACGCTTAGCTGTGGCAAATGGTATTGAACCTATTGATGCAATTAAAATGGCAACAATTAATGTTGCAGATGCTTATGGTATAAAGCATAAAGGAGCAATAGCTCCAGGCAAAGAAGCAAGTTTTATGCTTATAAAAGATTTTGAAAATTGTATGCCCCATGCTGTTTATATAAAAGGAAATCTTGTTGCAGAAAATGGTAAATATATTGCTAATCATCATGCAGAACCAAATGCAAAATTGACGACGTTAACACATTCCATGCAAGAAAGTATGCAAACCATTCTCCCAGAAAAATTATTATTAACTATTCCTTCTAAAAAAGCTCGTGTTATCCGTGTATTGCCACATTCTCTTTTGACAAAATGCGAGATTATGGACGTTATTACTGATGAGCAAGGAAATTTTGTTTTTGAAAAAAATAAAGGAATGTTAAAGCTTGCTGTTGTGGAACGCCATAAAAAAACTGGTAAAATTGGACTTGGGCTTTTACATTCTGAATATGGTTTGCAAAATGGGGCTATTGCTACTACTATTTCCCATGATAGCCATAATATTGTGGTTTCTGGAGATAATGATGCTGATATTCTTTTTGCTTTGCAGGAAGTGGAAAAAATGGGTGGTGGCATTGTTATGGTAAGTCAAGGTAAGGTGTTAGCTAAGTTAGCGTTAAATATTGGTGGATTAATGAGTTCCGCTGAACCACAAGAAGTGGCAAAAGCATTAAAAGAATTATATGCAGTAGCAAAAGAACATTATAAAATATGGGATAAAGCAGATGCTTTTATGACGTTAAGTTTTCTTGCTTTACCCGTTATTCCTGATTTAAAACTTACGCCACAAGGTTTATTTGATGTTACAAAATTTCATTTTGTAGATATTGACGCAAGTAAATAAGAAAAAAGTATTTTTTGGAATAAAAATTTTTGAAAGGGGGTTTTAGGGGGAGGACTTTTTATAAAAAGTCCTCCCCCTAAAAAATATAAAAGCATATCTTAAATATCATCACCACTAAAAGCTCTTTTGAGCATATCAAAAGGGCTAGCTTTAGATTCTACAATATGGATATAATCGGGGCAAATAACGCCAAATTCTTGTTCTGCTAAATTAAGGTTATATCCCATTTTTAGGGCAATAGCTTGAGGGGGAATAGCACCAAAGGGAGCAGAAAAAAATCGTTCTTTTTCTAAAAGATACCAACCAGTTGTTTCTAAACTGCAATCGTATAGAACCATTTCATTTTCATCTATTTTTGCAACAGTACTCCAGTGATCAACGATAGGGCCTATTTGATTGGGTAAAAATCGGCAAAAACGAATAATAGCAGTACCTTTTTTATATTTGACATAACGCATAAGGGTTTCCCAAATAGTATCAAGATCTACTTGTGGGTGTAAAAAATCATTTCCCATAAGAGGTTTTTCATTTCCAAGATAGGGAAAGGGGCAAAAATATTGGTAATTTAATTCTACTTTCCATTTTTCAAGAATGGAGCGAACCATATTGAGATAATTTGATTCATGTTTTACAATACGTTCCCAGTTTTCACTGTCTTTTGCTTCTTGAATAAAAACTTCATTTAAAATATCACGAGCTTGAAAAGCAGAAATACCAGAAACTAATCGAAAAGCATTTAAAACAGAATATGCAGCACAAAAATTATCGATTTTACCTTGATAGAGTGGGTTCATAATTGCTCCTAAAATAGTCTAAAAAGTATACAGTTGTATTTAATTTTTGACAAGAAAAAGCATGAAACCTTAATTTAAAGCTAGACATAGGGAAAATTAATGTATATATAAGGAAAAGACACTATATAACTATATAACGATAAATTGATATAGGTTGTGCATGATGAAAACTATTTCTGAAGTGGGAGAAATCAGAGAGTTTTGTAAGGAACTAAAAAAACAAGGGAAAACAATAGCTCTTGTTCCTACTATGGGTTTTTTGCATAAGGGGCATATTTCACTTATAAAAAAAGCAAAAACTTTGGCAGATATTGTTATTGTTAGTCGTTTTGTTAATCCTACTCAATTTGCACCTAATGAAGATTTAGATGCATATCCAAATGATAGGGAACGTGATTTTCAAGCAACAAGTGAAGCAGGGGTGGATATTTTATTTGAACCTGTAAAAGAGGCTATGTATTTTGAAAATCATGGAACTTGGGTAGAAGTTCCCGAGCTTGCAAAAGGGCTTTGTGGACAAACACGTCCTATCCATTTTAGGGGTGTTTGTACTATTGTGACTAAGCTTTTTAATCTTATTATGCCAGATTATGCTGTTTTTGGTGAAAAAGATTATCAACAGCTGACTATTATTCGTCGTATGGTACGAGATTTAAATATGAATGTAGAAATTGTTGCAGGCGAAATTATTCGTGAAGAAGATGGGCTTGCTATGAGTTCGCGTAACGCATATTTAACAAAAGAAGAACGTTCTCTTGCACCTTTTATTCGTAAAGGACTTTTGCTTTTGGCTGAAAAAGCAAAAAATGGAGAACACTGTGCGAAAAATCTTTATGCAGTTTTTGCACATTTTATACAAGAACATATTCCATCAGCACGAATTGATTATGTAACAATGGTGGATAAAGATGAACTTGTAGAATTGGAAACATTAAAAGATAGTGCAGTTGTAGCTGTTGCGGTGTATCTTGGAAAAGCACGTCTTTTAGATAATATTTTAATAGAATCAAAATAATGCAAAAACAAAAAAGTTTTGCAAAGGAGACTTATGATTCCAGCAAAAGGTAGATACGTATTCTCTTCTGAATCCGTTACTGAAGGTCACCCAGATAAGGTTGCTGACCAAATTTCTGATGCAATTTTAGATACTCTTTTAGAACAAGATCCAGATTCACACGTAGCTTGCGAAACCTTAGTAACTACTGGTATGGCAGTTATTGCAGGGGAAATTACCACATCAGGTTATGCTGATCTTCCTAATGTTGTTCGTGAAACCATTAAAAACATTGGTTACAATAGCTCTGATATGGGCTTTGATTATCAAACTTGTGCTGTTTTATCTTCCATTGATAAACAATCTCCAGATATTGCTCAAGGTGTTAAACGTGAAGTAGCTGAAGATCAAGGTGCAGGTGACCAAGGTATGATGTTTGGTTTTGCCTCTAACGAAACTGATACTCTTATGCCAGCTCCAATTTATTGGGCACATCAACTTTCTTTACAATTAGCTCGCGTTCGTAAAGATGGTATTGTTGATTTCTTCCGTCCAGATGGTAAAACACAACTTTCTTTTGAATATGAAAATGGTAAGCCAATTCGTATTAATAACGTTGTTATTTCAACACAACACGCTCCTAATGTAGACCAAGCTGATATTGAAGAAGCTGTACGTCGTGAAGTTATTTATCCAGTTCTTAATCAATCAGGTTTCTTTGATGAGAAAGCTTGCGATATTTTCATTAACCGTACTGGTCGTTTCGTAATTGGTGGTCCTGTTGGGGACTGCGGTCTTACTGGTCGTAAGATTATTAATGATACATACGGCGGTATGGGTAATCATGGTGGTGGAGCTTTCTCTGGTAAAGACCCATCTAAAGTTGACCGTTCTGCTGCATATATGGCTCGTTATGTTGCGAAAAACGTTGTAGCAGCTGGTCTTGCTCCACGTTGCGAAGTACAAATTGCTTATTGCATTGGTGTTGCAGAACCTGTTTCTGTGCTTGTTTCTTCACTTGGTACTGGTGAAATTCCTGATGAAATTCTTACTAAAGCAGTACGTGAAGTATTTGATCTTCGTCCTTATCATATTACTAAACGTCTTGATCTTAAACGTCCTATTTATTCAAAAACTTCTTGCTATGGTCACTTTGGACGTGAACTTCCTGAATTTACTTGGGAAAAAACAGATGCTATCAGCGATCTTCGTACCGCTGCAAAAGTATAATATATACTTGTTACTATGCTTAAAAAGCCCTCATACGAGGGCTTTTTTTTATGGTGTAAATATATTGCACCTCAAGTAATACTCGCCAAAGTTCTTTCTGGTACACACTTTTTTTCATTAGGGGGAAAACTTTTGAAAATGTTTCTCCCCCTAAAACCCCCTTACAAAACTTTTTATATTATTTATCCCCCCTATTATTAGGATAATAAATAAGCCCAAGCTTTGCATAAAGGCAAAGTTTGGGCTTTGTTTGAGGGGGGTTGGGGGAAATCATTTCCCTCAAAGAAAAAATAAAATAAGATAAATTTAGAAATACACTTTATTTAAAATAAATTAAATAAGAATAAAATAATCAATCAATATTCATTAAAAAACTATTATTCTTTAATAACAAAATTACCTTTTTCATTTACTTCATAAAGTCTATATAAAGAGCCTACTCTATCACCTTTTTCATTGAAATGGAAAATTCCTGTAATACCTTGATAGTCACCTAAATTATTTTTCATATATTCAGCTAAGGCTTCTGCATTTGGTTCTGCATTTTTTAATGCCTCCATAAGAACATTAAAAGCATCACCAGCTAAAACAGCCCATACAGATTGAGGCAAGGTAT
>JARHYD010000148.1 GCA_029258655.1 Mailhella sp. | reverse complement strand
GAAAACAATTAACCAATTAATCAATATGAAAAAACTTTAATGCATTTTCACCACATTTTTTCCAAAGTTCGGCAACGTCCATATTTTTTTGTTCAGCAATACATTTTGCTGTAAAAACGGTTAATGCTGGTTCATTGGTTTGTCCTCGCCAAGGTTCAGCAGTTAAATAAGGGGAATCAGTTTCTACCATTAATTTATCAATATCAATAATTTTAACAGCTTCTCGTAAATATTCGTTTGGTTTAAAAGTGACAGATCCTGGAACAGAGATATGCCAACCATGTGATAAAATAATTTTTGCACTTTTTTCATCTCGATCAAAGCAATGCCATAATAAAGGGTAATTATGAAAATCTTCTTCAAGTAAAATTTCTACTGTATCTTCAAAGGCATCTCGACTGTGAATAACAACGGGTAAATGAAATTCTTTAGCCATTTGTAATAATTTACGAAAATATTTTTTTTGTAAATCTTGAGGAACTTCTTTCCAATAATAATCAAGGCCAATTTCGCCAACAGCTTTTATGCGTTTTTCTTCTTTTTGGTCTTTTTCAAAATCTTCACGCAACAAATCAAGTTCATTATCAGCAATTTCCAGTAAGTCTGTTGGGTGCAATCCATAAATAAAAAAGACATGGGGTTTATCAGCAAAATAATCTTTTTTTGTTCTATATTGTATATGTCCTAAAAAAATTTCTCCAATATATGCAACACCAGCTTCTTTTGCTCTTTCAAGAATCATATCTCTTTGTTCCCAAAGTTTTTCGGAAACAATATGTGCATGGCTATCACATCCACATAAGGGTAAGCCTAATGATTTAGGATCAATAAGATTTTTCTTTTTATGTGCCATTTTATTCTCCAATATATCAATATGTTATAAAATATTTTATTTTTGTAGATTTTAATCTTGACAGGTGAAAATTTTCCCATTATGTATATTTTTATGAATACGCAAAAAATTATTACTTCCTCTTTTTCTTGGTGGTGGCTCGTAAAATAACGGGTCGGATTTTTTGCACGCAAATTTTATCATAAAATTACGACCGAACTAGCCGGTCGTTTTTTTTTATCTTCAAGATAGGCATAGTTCGGAAAATAAAGGGAGAAAAACTATGTCTACTACAACTCAAAACCTCAATACTGTAAATTCTAACGAAAAAGCTCTTGGCTTTTTTGGTAAGCATGGTGGTCAATTTGTTTCACCTGAAATAAAAGAACGCCTTGATGAAGTGGCAAAATGCTTTCTTACATACAAAGATGATAAAGACTTTTTAGCCGAATTAAACGCACTTTACAAGCATTTTAGTGGTAGACCAACTCCTATTTTTTATTGTGAAAATTTAAGTAAAAAGCTTGGTGGTGCAGATATTTATCTTAAACGTGAAGATTTAAATCATCTTGGTGCTCATAAATTAAATAATGTACTTGGACAAATGCTTTTAGCAAAACGCATGGGAAAAACAAAAATTATCGCTGAAACAGGAGCAGGGCAACATGGTGTGGCAACAGCAGCAACAGCCGCTCTTTTTGGATATGAATGTACAGTTTATATGGGCGAAGAAGATATGCGAAGACAAGAGCTTAATGTTCTTCGTATGCGTATGATGGGGGCAAAAGTTGTTGCTGCAAAAAGTGGACAAAGAACTTTGAAAGAAGCTGTTGATGAAGCTCTTACAGCATATGCAAATGATAAAGAAACATTTTATGTTTTAGGTTCTGCTGTTGGACCTTATCCATATCCAGAACTTGTACGCCATTTTCAATCCATTATTGGTAAAGAGGCAAGAGAACAATTTTTAGAATACACCAAGACATTACCTAATATGGTTGTTGCTTGTGTTGGTGGTGGATCTAATGCTATTGGTATGTTTTCTGGTTTTATTAATGATAAGGAAGTAGCCCTTATTGGAGCAGAACCTGGTGGTCGTGGAAATAATCTTGGTGACCATGCTGCTAGTATTGTTCATGGTAAAGAAGCTATTTTGCATGGATTTAAAAGTTATTGTATTGTTGATGAAAAAGGAGAGGCAGGCCCTGTTTATTCCATTTCTGCTGGGCTTGATTATCCTTCTGTTGGCCCAGAACACGCTCATTTAAAAGATATTGGTAGAGCTGATTATAAAGCTATTACAGACCAAGAAGCAGTGGACGCATTTTTTATGCTTTCAAGAACGCAGGGTATTATCCCCGCTTTAGAATCAGCTCATGCGTTAGCCTATGCTATTAAAGTAGCACCTACTATGAAAGGAAAATCTATTTTAGTTTGTCTTTCTGGACGTGGTGATAAAGATGTGGATCAAATTTCACAAATGATTAAAGATAATATTATTCAACTTCCTGAATAATTTTATTTTCATTTGTACTTTTTTAGAGGGAGGACTTTTTATAAGAAGTCCTCCCTTAAAATTTAATTTATAAATGTTATTGTTATTATGGTAGTATAAGGTTGCAGTGTCAATTAATATATCGTTAATACATTAAGATAGTTAACAAAACTGGCTATTTTAAAAATAACTTTTTTAGTATAGCTGTTATTAACTGCTTATAATATTTTAGAAAATATAACCTTTAACTATATTAAATAATTAAGATTACTTTTGGCATACTCTTTGCTTATATGATGTATCAATAAAAAAAAATAATAAATTTGTCAGAAT
>JARHYD010000123.1 GCA_029258655.1 Mailhella sp. | reverse complement strand
TTTACTAAGTGGCGGAGAGAGAGGGATTTGAACCCCCGGAGGGCGTGAACCCTCAACGGTTTTCAAGACCGCCGCGATCAACCGCTCTGCCATCTCTCCGCAGGAAGAATTTCCTTGCGTGTTTATTAGCACATACCACAAAAGGAAGTCAACAGTTTTTTATGAAAAAAATTAAGCCAAAATTTTAACGCTTTATTTAGACATTTTTTATTATAACTATTTGTAATAAAATAATATTTTATTAATGGCATACTATTCGCTAAATAATAAGAGGAAAAATTTTATCATATAGGAATTATTAAGGATTTTAAAACAATAAAAAGGCGGTAACTATGCAAAATATAAGATTAACCAAACAGAAATTTTCATTTTTATTTCTTTATAAATCTGTCGAAACTTTGACTTATTCTTTGGTCAGTTTAGTTATTTTACTTGCTTTTTTAGCCTCTTTTACGGTAAGCACCGCCGAAGCTGTACGTTTAAAGGATATTTCTAGCATTTCTGGGGTCAGAAATAACCAATTAACTGGTTATGGTTTAGTTGTTGGTCTTGGGGGGACAGGTGATAAGCGGGATAATCTTACGTCTTCCACATTAACAAATATGCTTGAAGGAATGGGAATTGCGGCAGGCTCTGCACAAGTGGAGGCAAGAAACGTTGCGTCTGTAATGGTTACGGCAAATTTACCAGCATCAGCAAAAGCAGGTAGTTCAATTAATGTAACAATTTCAAGTATTGGTTCTGCCTCTAGTTTGCAAGGCGGAGTTCTTTTGCAAACACCACTTACAGGTATTGATGGAAAAGTATATGCCATTGCTCAAGGACCATTAGTTGTGGGTGGTTTTTCAGCATCAGGAAATGCAGCGTCAGCCCAAAAAAACCATACAACAGTAGCTACTATTCCAAATGGGGCAACTGTTGAACGTGAAATACCTTTTAGTTTTAATAATCAACAACAATTAACTATTAATATGAATGTGCATGATTTTACCACAACACAACAAACAGTAGAGCGTTTGAATGAGAGTTTAGGTGGTGATTATGCATCAGCACAAGATGCGTCCACAATTAAACTACAAGTACCATCAGAGTTTCAAGGTAATTTAGTTCCTCTTATGGCATCAGTAGAAAATCTTAATATTACACCTCAAAATGCAGCAAAAGTTGTTGTAGATGAAAAAACAGGGACTATTGTTATAGGAAAAGATGTAAAACTGGCAAAAGTGGCGATAGCACATGGTAATTTACAAGTTACTATTCAGGAAAACGTAGATGTTTCACAACCCAATGCTTTTTCACAAGGTCAAACCGTCGCTTCTCCTGTTACTGATGTAATGGCAAAGGAAGAGGCAAGAAACTTACACCTTGTAGAGGGTGCAACATTACAAGAATTAGTTGATGGATTGAATGCAATAGGGGCAACACCACGTGACCTTATAAGTATATTACGAGCATTAAAAAGTTCTGGATCACTTTATGCAGACTTGGAGGTATTATAATGAGCCAATCAATGAATATGATGACAGATATGGCAGTATCTACTATTGGTCAAAGTAATATTGATAATGAAAAGTCAAAAATAAGAAATCTTAGTCAAAGCAAAGATTCTGCACAAAAAGAAAAAGAACTGCGTAGTGCAGCAGAAGGTTTTGAAGCTATTTTTATTCAAAAAATGTGGCAACAAATGCGTTCTTCTTTACCTAAAAATCCTTTGCATCATAGTAAAGAGGAAGAATACTGGCAATCTATGTATGACCAAGAACTTGGTAAAAGTATGGCATCAGCAGGTGGTATTGGATTAGCTGATTTAATGGTGGATCAGCTTACAAAGGAACGTTCTAAAACGCCACAAGGAAAGAATTTAAGCCGTATTCGTATGGCTGTAAATCCTGCTCCATTGGTAGCTAATACAGAAACAGTACAATCAAGTCAAAATACTGTAACTTCACAAAAACAAGCTGTACAACCTGTTGTAAGTAAACCAGTGAATACTGCAAATCTTTATGAGCAATACGATGTTATAGAACAAAATGAAGCTCTTAAAAATAAATATCAAGCAAATAATACACAGCAAAATACTCAAGTTGCAAATACACAAGAAACTGAACAAGCTCCTAGAATAGTAAAAACAACGTATGTGACTAATTTGCCTCCTTCTAAACGGGAACACGCTATTTTGGATAAAAATGGAAATCCCATAAGAAGGCAAGCACAAGCAACAGAACCAAGAACTATACAAGCTCGTGTACCTAATACAGCAGAATATATTGATCGTAGCCAATCTATTGGGCGTAATGTTCGGGTAAATAGTGTTAGTGCAGAAAATAATGCACCTGTTAATGCAATGCAAAATCAAGTAGTGCAAAATCAGGCAATGCAAGATCAAGGCATAAATCAAGTAATGAATACATATAATCCCGTGCCTTCAAGTTATACTGCAAATCAAATACAAAACCCTGTACAAAATCAAGCACAAACAGTGTTAAATACGCAAGTACCTGTGCAAAATGTACAAGCCCCCATGCAAGCACCACAGCAAGCTAATCAAGATGTTTTAGCAGGCATAAATACGCGTTATGTTTCAACTGCAGATCGAATTGCTATTGAGCGTTTAAATACTATTTTAGGTGGTGGAACTAAACGTAATGCAATGTATACTCCAGTGGAAGAAACTTTTGTAGCAGAACATAATGCTAATATAGAGGCTATACGCAGGGAAAGTGCTCTTGCAACATTATCTCAAAAGCCACGAGTTCCAAGTCTTGAAGAAGCATTAAAAGTAGGAACATTAGTTGCTTCTTTGAATGATGAGGAAGTGCAAAAAATACGTGAAAAACAAAATAATAAGCAACATACACCAGTAATAGGTGGTGGGCCAATTCATACCAGTACCCCAATTCATAATAATGTTTCTGCATTAGCTCCTCAAACGGAATTTTCAAAGCCTATTGAAGGACACGTTACTTCCAGTTTTGGTTGGCGTTTAGATCCAATTAGTAATAAGCGTGCATGGCATACAGGTATTGATATTAAGGCAAATTATGGAAGTTCTGTTGCAGCAGCAAAACCTGGCACTGTAAAATTTGCAGGCACAGATCCAGAACTTGGTAATGTTGTTATTGTTGATCATGGCAACGGATTAGAAAGCGTTTACGGGCATAATAGCAAAATTCTCGTTAAAAAAGGCGATGTTATACAAGTTGGCACACAAATTGCAAAAGTAGGTTCAAGTGGAAGGACAAATGGAGCACATCTTCATTTTGAAATAAGGCAAAACGGGCTTTCTATCAATCCAGAACCTTATTTGATGAAGGAAAAAATTTCCTAACCTTCTTAATTAGTTAGAAAAGTAACATCGTTTTTGACGGAGGTATTTGCAGTGTTTGCAGCAATAGAGAGTATACTAAATCGCCAAGATAAAGCACTAGATCTTATGCTTGAGCTTTTAGAGGAAGAATTTTCCCTTCTTATGGAACGTGATACGGATACTATTATGACTCTTGAATTTTCTATTCATGAATTACTTCGTCAATTAGCAAATGAAAAAGAAAGTATTATTCGTACACTTGGTGGGGGAAGACTTCGTGATTATGCGGAAATGCTTTCCCAAGATAAAAAAGAAGTTATTCTTTCTCTTTGGCTTAGCATAGACCAAAAAGAACAGCATTGTGCTAGACAAGCTTCTTTAAATACACGTCTTTCTTTAGGGCTTTTGGATCAAAGTAAAGATTTATTAAATTATTTACATGAAAGAATTATTCCACCACAACGTACTAGTTATTGCCGTAATGGGGCGTATGCAAAACTGCACCCTCAAGCTACTGTGTTTAGTGGACATTTTTAATAAAGTTTAAATCGTAATAGAGGTATACATCATGACAGTTGGATTAGGTAACTTACTCAATATAGGGAATAATGCTATTCGTTCAAACCAAGTAGGCATTAACGTTACAGGTAATAATATAGCAAACGTAAATACTGTTGGTTATACTCGTCAATCTGTACGTTTTCAAGAATCTACTCCATTCAATTATAATCCAGGACAAATAGGTACTGGTGCTTATGCTCAAGAAGTATACCGTAATTTTGACCGTTATTTAGAAAATAATTTCTTAAATCAAAATGGTTTTGCTAATATGTGGAACGAAGAAGCTGTTATTATGGGAACAGTTGAAAATGTTTTTAACGAAGCAAATAGAGACGGTATCCATAACCAATTAACATCTTTCTTTAATAGTTGGACAGATCTTAGTACCCACCCAGATAGTAAACCTACGCGTGAAGATTTAATTTCAAAAACGAAAAACCTTACTTTGCTTTATCAGAATGCAATGCAATCCATTACTGAAACAAAGAAGGAAATGAATGAATATATCAAGCAAGGCGTTAATAATGTTAATGAACTTATTGATCAATTAGCAGAAGTTAACGAAGAAATTGGTAAAACTTATAACCCACCAATGAATAATTGCAATGAGTTGCTTGATAGACGCGATACCCTTGTACGAGAACTTAGCACATTAGTTGATTTGCGAGTACAAGATAGAGGTCCAAGAGATTTTAGTATTTATCTTCAAGAAGGTATGCCTCTCCTTGAAAATCAAGTAAAATATCACCTTTCTAATCAAGGACCATTTTACGAAAATGATACCAAGAATTTTAAAGGTGAACTTCATTTTGAAGGAACAAGTGGTTTTGAATACACAATGGAATTTGTAAATTCTACTGATTTTAGAGTTTCCATTGATGGTGGTAAAACTTGGGTTACCGATGATAGTGGAAAAGATACATTTACTGTTCCACCAGTAGGGGAAAAACTTAAAGTAGGCGAACTTACTATTTCCTTTACTGCGGATAATTTGAAAAAAGGTGATATTCCAAAATTTGATACTGGTGATAAATTTTATATAGTACCAAAAGATAGTATTTTCTGGCATGAACCAACCCGTGATCCTATCAACGTAAGTAAAAACCTTGATATGGAAAGCATTGGCGGTAAGTTAGGTGCTTATATTGATGTTCGTGATAAGAATATTGGCAAATATCAATCTCAGCTTGATGCATTAGCAGAAAGTATTATTTGGGAAGTTAATAAAATTCATAGTCAAGGTGCAGGTCTTGAAGGGTTTAACCACATAGTTGGTACAACAAAAATAGAAGATTATAATTTACCTCTTGGTAATGATACACAAAGCTATGCATTCCATGACCGTATTACAGACGGTAATATTAATATGCATTTTTATAAAAAAGGAACAAAAGAGCCTCTTTTATCTGGTCCTTTGAATTTCAATAAAAATCCAAATGGTCCTCAAGAAAACTTTGATCCTAAAAAACATAGTCTTAATGATGTAAAAGATGCAATTAATAGAAGTTTTAAAGATAAAAATGGTAAACAACTTATTACAGCTACCATTGAAGGTGGTATGCTTCAATTAACTGCTGCTGATGATGTAGAATTCAAAATGGGATCAGATACAGCAGGGCTTTGGGCAGCTTTAGGAATTAATACTTTCTTTGCAGGTTCTAATGCGAATGATATTAGTATTAATCCTCATTTGATTGATCACCCAGAACATATTAACTCCAACGCTATTGACGGTCAAACCGAAGGCAACAAGGGTGATGGCTTTATTGCCCAAACTATTGGTCAACTTAGAGAGAAAAATATTAAAATAAATACAGTATGGGAAACAAAAGAAGGTAGTTTGCTTTCCTATTACGGTGGCATTGTTGGTAGTGTTGGTGCTGATACGAGAAATGCTAAATTCAATGCAAATTACTATAATACTCTTGCAAAAGAAGCAGAAACACAATCTCAATCTACTGCAGGAGTAAACTTAGATGAAGAAATGACACAACTTATTAAGTTCCAACATTCTTATACTGCTGCTGCAAAGCTTATCTCCACAGCAGATCAAATGTTTGATACTTTATTAAGCTTGAAACAATAGAAGGAGATTATTATGCGTATAACACATAATATGATGTTTTCAAATATGACATCTAATATGAATACCATTCTTGGTAATTATATGGAGTCTGGTATTCAAATGTCTTCACAAAAGCGTGTAAATCGTCCTTCTGACGATCCTACAAGTACGGTTCGTATTTTTGATTACCGTGCATCAATAGTTGCTAATGATACTTTTATTAATAACTCAAAAGAAGCAGATTCATGGCTTAAAAGTACAGACGGTGCATTACAACAAGCACAAGGTATCTTAACTCGTATTACTGAATTAGCAGAGCAAGCTTCTACTGGTACTATTACCCCTGAAAACAGAATGCAAATAAGCTTTGAGTTAGAGCAATTATTTGATCAGCTTATGAATATTGCTAATACAGAGTATAATGGTACACATATTTTTTCTGGACACAAAACAGATATACCTGCATACCAACGTGGACTTGGTATTATGACTGAAACAGCAGAATTTAAAGGTGCTAATGCTGTTGTTAATGGTAGTGTGCCACAAACTACAATGGTGCGTTTTCCACAAGACGGTCAAATCGGTGGTAATGCAAATCTTACTTATGAATATTCAAAAGACGGTGGTAAAACTTGGGTAACTAAAACTCTTAATGCAGGGGATACAACTCTTGATTTAGACGGTGCAACCATTGATTACCCAGATGCTAAAAAGAATCCTATTCAAGTTCATGCATATGATGCTAATCAACTTACTTCTCCTACAAACGGCTCTATGCTTTATGTTCGTAGATCTGCATATTATCAAGGTGATGATAATGATAACCCACCAGAAGTAGATATTTTTGGTGCAAGTATTGGTAAAGCAGAAGCTCAAGGAAACTTTAAGACAGATGTACAAATTAAGTTCCCAAAAGATGTTGATTTAACTAAAGACGGTACAGTAGAATTTTTATATAGTACCGATAATGGTCTTACATGGCAAACAGGTAAAGCAACAACTACACAAGGTAAAAACTCTCTTCGTGTTGTTGTTCCTGGTGGTTATATTGACGTGGAAGCTGCTGCAAATGGTAAGATCAATGCAGGGGATCAATTTGTAGTTCGTCCTAACCGTGCCCAAGAAACAGGTTTTGAAATTGCACCTGGTGATTTTGTTGAAATAACAAATGACGGTAAAGATATTTTTGGTGGAATGTATAAAGGAAAAGGCGATAAGTACGCTAAAGTTGTTGAAGATCCAAATATTTTTGAAACTATTTCTAATCTTATTGCTTATGCCCAAACTAATAACCAAGATGGTTGTGGACAATCTTTAGAAGATATGCGTAAAATGAGTGAACACCTTCTTACAAGTCTTGCTCGTGTTGGTGGTAAATCTAATCGTGTTACTGTAAATACTTCTGTTATGGAAAATCACAGAGATAATCAAACTACCCGTATGAGTAATATTGAAGATGCAAACCTTACCGATCTTCTTAATAAGATTTCAAGACAACAATTAACATATCAAGCTGTATTACAATCATCTAGTATGATTATGAGAATGAATCTTTTGAACTTTATCTAAGGTAATCTATGCTTATACTTACAAGAAAAGCAGGAGAAAGTCTTTATATTGGTGATGACATAAAAATTACCCTTCTTGGTATTCAAGGAAGACAAGCTCGTTTGGGTATTAGTCTTCCTGATACCATGACTGTTTATCGTGAAGAAGTGTATAAACGGGTTGTACAAGACAATATTCTCGCAGGATCTTCTGATAATAAAGAATTTATTGAACACCCTGTTTGCTCAACTACTCTTGTAGATACTCGTGTTGGTACTATGCAGATAGAAGATAATAAACTAATTGCTATGCCAAAAGGGCTTATTGGTTACGAAAAAGATACAGAATTTACTCTTATTGAATATGGTGAAGATAGCCCATTCTTTATTTATCAAAGTACAAAAACGCCAAGTCTTGGACTTTTGATTGTTGATCCTTATCTCTTTATTTCTGATTATACCGTAAAACTTAATGAGGCAGAACAAAATATTTTACAAACCGATACTGCAGAAGATCTTATTGTTTTTGTAACTATTACTGTTCCACATGGAAAACCAGAATTAAGTACACTCAATCTTTCTGGGCCTATTTTTGTTAATCATGTAAAGAAAATTGCTCTGCAAGTACCTCAAGATGTAAGTCCGTCTAAGGTTCTTCTTGCTGATTGTACAGCCAAAAATAATTCGGATAATCATAACTGATACTTGCGAAAAAAATAAAAAAATGCTAAGTTTCAAGAATTGACTTAGCATTTTTTTATTTAAAGAGATTAAAATATGAGTAAAAGACATTATGCCTTTTCTTGGGATCTTATCGGAGATATTAAAAGGGGACGTCCACATTTAGGAAATGAAACAAGACTTGAAGTATATAGATTATTTCAATTTATGTTAAGAGATGTACTTGAACAACATCTTCTTGATAAGGAAATAGTTGATAAAATTTTTTTTCAAGCTGGTATTGAAGCAGGTAAGCATTTTGCAGAAAAAAATGTGGGAAAACAACAAAATCTCTATGCTTTTTTAGCTTGTTTGCAAAAAAAATTACATGAATTTAAAATTGGTATCTTACGTATAGAACAAGTATCACAGCACAATGCCCATCTTATTATTTCAGTTGAAGAAGATCTTGATTGCTCTGGCTTACCAGAAGTAGGCGAAGAAACCTGTCACTATGATGAAGGTTTTATTAAAGGTGCATTAGAATATCAAACAGGTGATCCTTATAATGTAAAAGAAATTGATTGCTGGAGTCTTGGTGGTAGAACTTGTCGCTTTGAAGCTGTAAAAGATAAAGAATAATTTTAAATATGTGTTAGATTTTTTAGGGGGAAAACTTTTGAAAAAGTTTCTCCCCCTATAACCCCCTTACAAAACTTTTTATTTTAGGGGTGTTTCTAAAGTAACTTTATTTTTTTGTTGGGAAAAATGATTTCCTCTAAGTTCCTTTAATTAGGCAAATTTATTGAAATAAATTTCAATAAATTTGCCTATATTAGGTATGAGTAGAAAATATTTTTATAATGTTTACTGACTTAAAAAGTTTTACTCTTTGGAAGTGAGGAGCAAAGCGACTTGCTGAAAGAGTAGGTATTATTAGTGGGTTTAAAATATGTCAAGGCTCTTGGATTTATTCCAAGAGCCTTGACTATTTGAGGGGGTATGGGGGAAATCATTTCCCCACAAAAAAGATAAATTTAAAATTAGGATTTTTCTACGTTTTTTAGAATTACTTTAATAAATTAGGGTCGTAAAATAAAAAATATTTTTATAACGTTTACTGACTTAAAAAGTTTTACTCTTTGGAAGTGAGGAGTAAATCGACTTGCTGAAATAGTAGGTATTATTAGTGGGTTTAAAATATGTCAAGGCTCTTGGATTTATTCCAAGAACCTTGACTATTTGAGGAGGTGTGGGGG
Source organism: Mailhella sp. (assembly GCA_029258655.1). Classification (GTDB taxonomy): domain Bacteria; phylum Desulfobacterota; class Desulfovibrionia; order Desulfovibrionales; family Desulfovibrionaceae; genus Taurinivorans. The sequence goes on along the minus strand of JARHYD010000123.1, from coordinate 6,993 downwards.
AAATCATTTCCCCCACAAAAAAGATAAATCTAAAAAAATTAATGTTTAAAAGAACGTTGTCCAGTAAAGAGCATAGCAATATTTTTTTCATTACAAGCATTGATAACTTCAAAATCGCGTAATGAGCCTCCAGGTTGTGCAATGGCAGTAATACCTTGTGCTGCTGCTGTATCAACGCCATCACGGAAAGGAAAGAATCCGTCAGAAACAAGTCTTGTGCCTATAAGGCCACCTTTTGCTTGAGCTGTTTGGTGCATTATTTCATCAAGTTCATCTTTTGCATTTTTATTAGAAAGAGCTAAAAGTTGCCATTCATATAATGATTTTTGGTGCTTATGATAAATAATAGAATCTGCATATTTTGTATAGGCTTTATGAATAGTAAGTTCCACACAGCCAACGCGATCTTGCTCACCTGTACCAATTCCTACTGTTGCCCCATCGCGGACAAAAATAATAGAATTTGATGTAACCCCAGATTCCACAGCCCAAGCAAAAAGTAAATCTTCTACTTCGTTTGGATCGGCATTTCTTGTAGCATAGGATTTTCCTTCTTTATCCATAGCTGTTGCGGGGATAAAATCTTGTGCTGTTCTAATTCTATTGACAAAAGATTGCTGAATAACAAGTCCTCCGTCCATAAGGCTTTTTATATCAAGAAATGGAGTACCGCAATATTCTTCTAATCTTCCTAATTGTGGTAATTCAAGAATACGGAGATTTTTTCTTGTTTTAAGAATTTCTATAACGCCGTTTTCAAAACTTGGAGCTGCAATAACTTCAAAATATTGAGAGGAAATAAGCTCTGCTGTGGCTTTATCTAAAGCTCTGTTGACAACAACAGCACCACCAAAAGCGGCTATTCTATCTGACCAAAAGGCTTTGTTCATGGCATTTTCAAGGCTATCTTGCCATGCGACGCCACAAGGATTATTGTGTTTTAAAATTGTTGCTGCAGGTTTTTTGCTTAAATATTGTAAAATATTAGCGGCATTATCAACATCTGTAAGATTTGTTTTTCCTGGATGTTTACCTGCTTGTATCATTTGTTTTTCTGTAAGGGTAGAAACAATTCCTTCATTTGCAGAACGCCATTTTTTGCCACCTAAAGCACAGTTACTTTGTTCCATAGCATAAAGGGCAGCGGGTTGATCTGGATTTTCACCATAACGAAGACCACGAATTTCGCCTTCCATATCCCAAGTACGTTTTTTATAAGTAATTTCCGTATTACCAAGACTAAGCTTTAATGTATCTGGAAATTCATCAGCCACAATTTGGCTATACATTTTTTTTAGATCACTCATATTTTACTCATTAACGGATTCAATATCTGCTTTCATAGCATTGATAGGGCAAACTTGTATACATCGTGTGCAGACAACACACTTTGTAGTATCAAATTGTAAGTGGCGTTCTTTATCCATATAAAGAGCATTGGTTGGGCAAATTGTGGTACAAAATCCACATTCAACACAAGAATTTTCATCTCTAAAAATTCTTTGTGCTACATCGCTGACTAAAATACCTTGTTCTTCAAGGTATTTTTTGGCTTGGTCAACAGTTTCTTTTTTTCCTAAAATTTCAAGAATAAGATAGCCTTCGCGACCACTTGAAATTTGTGCTTTTGAAATATTAAAATCAAGATCAAATTTTCGTGTTAAATTACATACAACAGGTTGTGTACTAATTCCCGCTGGAAAACGTAAGTGAATATTGTACCCCATAGAATAACCTTTTTATAATGTGGTTAAAATTTGTTTTGCTCTTTTTGCTTCTGCTGCTTTTGGGTAAATGGTAATAAGTTCATTTAAGCGTTGCTTTGCAGCGTCTTTTTTCTTTAATTCAATAAAACTCATGGCTTGTTTTAAATAACAAGCAGGTGCTTTATTACTATTGGGGAATTGTGAAATAACTTTTTCATAAGCTAAGGCTGCCCCTGCATAGTTTTTTAATTGATATTGGCATTCACCTTGCCAAAACCAAGCATTTGAAACAAGTTTATGAGAAGGATAAACATTAGTAAAATCTTTAAATGCATTAAGTCCTTTTTTATAATCGCGATTATTAAAGCTATTAATACCGCTATCATATAACGCTTGGGCTGTGTCTGCTGTGGCATTTGGATTTACAGCTGGGTTGGAACTTGGATTTTTAGAGGTATTAGGGGTTGGGGTTGTGATATTTTCAGTATTTGATTGTTCAGTAGGGGCAAATTGATTTTGTCCCATTGGAGAGTTAGAGGCTTGTTTATCTAGTTGTAAATCCATAGCAAGTTGCGTTTCAATTAATCGCAATGCTCTATCGTGTCTAGCTAAAATATTACCAAGTTGTGGAATACCGCCTAAATGTGCTGTGCTGTTTTGTAAATTATCTAATGCACCACGAAGAGCTGCCATTTCTTGGCGTAAGGCTTGAATTTGTGACCAGCTATCTGCTTGAGCAGGTTGGACATTGGCAACTTGGGCTTGTAATTGATGAATAGCTCTTGTATTTTCGTTGACAACAAATTCTAAATTACCACCACCATTATTGGCAGTACAAGCTACAAGCATAGAAATTGCTATTAATGCAGAAATATGTAATTTTTTCATTTTTTTCTCCCTAATACATTGGCTTACTGCGTCTAAGCCCAAAGAGTAAGTATATCAATCCACCTAAAATTGGTAAGAAAATTGCAAGTAAAATCCATAGCATTTTTTCTTTTTCAAGATCAAATCTATGTGCCATAGCGTGCCAAATTGCCCATAAATTTATAAGTGCAGGCAACATTAAAAGTATAATTGTCGTTAAAGAAGCATCAGGAAAAAACATATTATCGTCCATCTTGATAAAATAAATAAGCAACTATCATTGTACCAATACAAATAGCAATATCAGCCACATTAAAAACTGGCCAATGCCAATTTTTTATATAAAAATCTAAAAAATCAATAACATAACGAAAACGTACTCTATCAATAAAATTACCGATAGCTCCACCTAGTATACAAGAAAAGCCAAAGCTTAAAAGTTTACTATATGGCATTTTTCGTAAAAAATAAAAAATAATACCCAATGCAAAAAAAGTGATAAAAACAAAAAACCAAAATTGCCAAGCAATTTCTGGATTATTTAAAAAGCCAAATGCAGCACCATAGTTTCGTACATGAACAATATTAAAAAATCCAGAAATAACAGGAAAACCCTCATAAAGAGGTAGGGAGTGGAGGATCATATATTTTGAAATTTGATCCACCACTACCCATAAAAAAGCAAAAATAATAAGAATGAGATATCTATTATCTTTTCCCATGCATTAATTTTCCAATGCTTTCATTACTTCTGTACAACGTGGGCAAAGGGTAGCATGGTTTGTATCTTGCCCTAATTCATCGGAATAAATCCAACAACGTTCACATTTTTCACCAGTAGCTTTACCCACAACAAGAGCAAGTCCATCTACTTCACTAAAGTTTGCATCAACAGGTGCTTCTTTAATGTCTTTAATGGTTAATTGAGAAATAATAGAAATAGCTCTAAGATCTGTTTTGCAAGCATTGAGAGCTGTTTTTAATTCTTCTTTTAAGTAAAGTTCTACTTTTGTATCAAGTGAGTGTCCTACTTCACCATATTTTCTAAGTGGTTCAATAGCTTTAGTAATTTCAGCACGAATAGTTAAAAGTTTTTCCCAATTTTGACGCATGGTTTCATCGAGTTCAAAATCTGTATAATCAAGATCTTGCATTGCAAATACAGTTTTAGCTTCTGGTTTTAATGCGTCAGGAATATAACGATAGCTTTCTTCTGCTGTAAAGCTAAGAATTGGTGCCATATCACGTAAAAGCATAAGTAAAATATAATATAATGCTGTTTGTGCAGAGCGTCTTTCTTTACTTTGTGGGTGGGAAGAATACAATCTATCTTTTAATATATCAAAATAAAAAGCACTCAGTTCTGTGGCACAAAGTCCATGTAAGCTATGGTAAACTTTATGAAATTCAAAGTTATTATAGGCTTCTTGTATTTTTAAATGTACTTGATAAACAGTATCTAATGCATAGCGATCAAGGCTTTCCATTTCATTAACAGCAATTAAATCAGCTTTTGTTAAATCAAAAATACTGCCAAGCATATAACGAATAGTGTTACGTATACGGCGATATGCGTCTACAAGACGATTCATAATTTCATCAGAGAAACGAATATCTTCGCGATAATCAACACTAGAAACCCAAAGACGTAATAATTCAGCACCATTTTTATCAATAACTTCTTGTGGTGCTACAACATTGCCAATGGATTTTGACATTTTTCTGCCTGTTCCGTCTACAACATAACCATGTGTTAACACGTTTTTATAAGGAGCTTTTCCACGTGTTCCCATAGACGCTAATAAAGAACTATGAAACCAGCCACGATGTTGGTCAGAACCTTCTAAATATAAATCAGCAGGAAAACCAAGTTCTGGTCGTTTTTCCATAACAGCAGCAAAGCTTGTTCCAGAATCAAACCAAACGTCAAGAATATCTTTTTCGCGTTTAAAATGATTACCACCACAATGTGGGCATTTTATATCACTTGGAATAACTTCACTATCTTCTGCTTCATACCAATAATCGCAACCAGTTGGGTGCTTAGCAAAACGTTCTGCTATTTCACGCATCCATTTTGGATCTTGCCATGCCTCACCACAATCTTGGCATAAAAGAGCAAGAATTGGCACACCCCAAGTACGTTGGCGAGAAATGCACCAGTCGGGGCGTTGTTCTACCATATTATAAATTCTATCTTCACCCCATGAAGGTATCCATTTTACATCATTACGAATAGCATTGAGAGCTTTTTGGCGTAACTCATTGGTATCCATAGTGATAAACCATTGTGTTGTTGCCCTAAAAATAACAGGTTCTTTGCAACGCCAGCAATGAGGGTAAGAGTGAGAAATTTTTGCTTGTGCAAGTAAATTGCCTACTTCTTCAAGTTTTGCAATAACATGAGGGTTTGCATCAAAAACCATCATTCCTGCAAAAAATTCAACTGCTGGTAAAAATCTTCCTGCATCATCAAGTGGAGAATATGCTTCTAAACCATATTTTAAACCAACTTCATAGTCTTCACGTCCATGTCCCGGTGCAGTATGAACACAACCAGTACCAGCATCTAATGTAACGTGTTCTCCTAAAATAACAAGAGATTCTCTTTTATAAAATGGGTGTTGTGCTTTTAATTTATCAAATTTTGCCCCTTCAGCTTCTGCAAGAAGAGTATAATTTTCCCAACCAAAAATTTTTGCACAATTTTCTACGAGTTCTTTGGCTAAAATATATTGATCTTGTCCTACTTGTACAAGAGCATACATAAACTCTGGGTGCAAACATACAGCTAAGTTATCTGGCAATGTCCAAGGGGTTGTTGTCCAAATAACAATATAAGAATGGGCTAAATCTGCCATAGGGAAAATATTTTTCAATCCTTCATCAGCTAAAGGAAAGCGTACATATACAGAAGGTGAACTATGATCATCATATTCAACTTCTGCTTCTGCAAGGGCTGTTTGGCAAGAATTGCACCAATAAATAGGTTTTTTAGAGCGATTTAAATTACCGTTTTCTGTAAAATTCGCAAGTTCTGCTGCTGTTACTGCTTCATAACTTGGAGCCATTGACATATAAGGATCGTCCCATTTAGCAAGCACGCCTAAACGCTTAAATTCTTTTCTTTGAATATCAAGAAATTTTTGTGCATATTTTCTGCAAGCTTTACGCACAGAAACTTCTGGCATTTGTGCTTTTTTTTCTCCAAGTTCTTTTTCCACATTTCTTTCAATAGGAAGTCCATGACAATCCCAACCAGGAATAAATGCAGATTTATAACCAGCTAAATTTTTTGATTTTATAACAATATCTTTTAATATTTTATTTAATGCTGTTCCTAAATGGATATGTCCATTGGCATAAGGAGGACCATCATGCAAGCGATATTCACCCTTACTGCCAGAAGCCTCTTGCATAATATCATATACAGCATTTTGTTCCCAAAATTTAAGCATTTCAGGTTCTTTTTGAACAAGATCTGCTTTCATTGGAAAAGAGGTTTTTGGTAAATTTAAAGTTTTTTTATAGTCAGCCATTATTTATTGCCTCCAGAACATTAAAAACGTTTTATTTTTGTCCATTCTGTAAAAATCGTCAAGTAAATATACGTATAATTTTTATTTTTTTTTAATGAAAGTGTTTTTTGAGAGGTAAGCTAATGGGGGGAATTTCTTTTAGTGTTGTTGTTTATTTTTCTAAATCTTGTAAATTCGGTATAAAGGATATGATTTTGTTGTCTTTTGGGTAGCTACTTTCACTACTAAGCAATGCCCTCTAAGAGTTCTTTCTTGTATATACTTTTTCAGTAAGTCGCTTCGCTCCTCGCTTCCAGAGAGTGAAACCGTTTAGGACAATGCCTTTATGAAAATATTTTTTGTTTTATAAGTCGTTAAAAGAATTATAAATAATTTGGAAACAGACCCTATTTTTTGTTTTACAATTAAAATTTAAAAAAAAGACTTCTACTAAAGCCCTAACATAGGCAACTTTATTGAAATGTATTTCAATAAAGTTGCCTGATTGAGGGGGCTTGGGGGAAATCATTTCCCCCAAAGAAAAAATAAAGTAAAATCAATTTAGTAAGTTGAAATTACGTTGAATAAGAAATTGTACAAAAGGGTGGAAAGTACCACAGTTTTCTTTTGTTAATAAATGTATACTTTTTTCTAATGTAGAAAAATCAGTAATATATTGAATAGCTGCACATTGTCTGACATATTCTTCAAGTTCCTTGAGTAGATTTTGGATAAAATCTTGTTTTTGTAATTTTATATAACAAAATAATAATTAATTGATATAGGTTAAATTTTCCGTATTGATTTGTCTGCATTGTGTTAAATATTTTTCTGCAAGTGTGTATTCTTCTTTTTTAAGATATATTGTAGCTAGTAAATGTATTATAGAAAGATTATAGGGA
>JARHYD010000054.1 GCA_029258655.1 Mailhella sp. | reverse complement strand
CTTGTAGCAGTAGCTGTTAAATCCATTGAAAAACATTCAATAATTTTTCTAATTTTATATCTACTTAATCTATTGAATTTCATTATAATTAACCATAATCTTAGAAAAGATAATGGTCAAGAGCCTATGTTATTATAAATAGGGTGTGTTTATTTATAATCACTAATATATTAGACTTATAAAATAAAAAATATTTTCATAACGTCACTAATTTAATAAGTTTCACTCTCTGGAAGAGAGGAGCGAAGCGACTTGCTGAAAGAGTGTGTACCAAAGAGAATTCTTGGGGGCATTGCTTGGGGGTGCAGTGGTAGCCGTTAGAGAAGAATGAGTTTTACGGATAGCGACAGCGGTTTATGTATATTAATTTCGCGTAACTAATTGTTGTCTTTATTCGTAGCTTCCTGCGTCGCAACGACTAAAGTGGGGGAGAACAGCTACTCAAAGGGTGATGAGTTGTTTTTCTTATATTGAGTTTATAAGGTTTAGGGAAATAAATAGCAACGAGGGGGATTTTCCCTTGTTAGCTTACTCCCTTGCTTGGAACTTTTGGAGCTAAAAAAAGAGAAACCCCTTATAAAACTTGATATTATGTAATAGTATAATGAATAAGAGAATATTATATAAGTTAGAAAAATTAAAAATTATTTTAGAAACACACCCTAATTTATTAAAGTAATTATAAATAATTTGAAAATACATTTTAATATAGTGTTAAACTAGCTTTTCTATGATGAGAAGCCATTGCAAATTCATGAGTATTTTTAACAAATACTCCTTTTAAGTTATGTTGGATTTGTTCTTTTTGTTTTTCAGAAATATTCCATAGAAAAAAATATGCAGAAAGTTTATGATTAGTATACGTAGAAGTTGTATGAATAGGTTTTTCTAAAAAATTAATTTCTTGCTCTTGAATGGATAAGGTTTTTGTTAATTCTTGTATTAATGTTTGTTTAGCTATTTGTTCTTGTTCTTTATGTGTTAATTTTTTTGTTGGTTCAATAAAAATATTATCAATTCCATAAAATTCCCACATATTATGCCAAAGTTTTTGGGTAGCTCGTTGTTGGATAAAAATTTCTTTTTGGGGTGTTTGGATAATCACAAAACTAGCTAAGATAGGGATATATGCTTTTTTTTCTTTTGGTATGGGGCGATATTGTTCTAAATTTAATTGTTTAGATTCACAAAAATTAATAATAGGACATTGTATACATTGAGGATTTTTTTTACAAACTAATGCTCCTAATTCCATTAATGCTTGATTATAAATTCTTGCAGATCCTTTTGGCAATAATTCATTAACTAATGGGAAACAAGCTTTTTTTAAATTTTTTTCTGTTAGATTAAAAAGTCTGGCAAAAACTCTTTCTACATTAGCATCAATAGTTGCAAAATCTTTTTCAAAAGCAATTCCCATAATTGCACAAAGTGTATAATCACCAATACCAGGTAAGTTTTGAAGTATGTTCACATCACAAGGAATTATTCCTTGATGATTATCACGAATAATTTGTGCTGCTTTATGGATATTTCTTGCTCTTGAATAATAGCCTAGTCCTTCCCAGCTTTGTAAAATATCTTGTAAAGTTGCATTTGCTACATCTGTTGGATTTGGGTATTTTTTTATCCATTTATTAAAATAGTCTACACCTCTTTCCATTTGTGTTTGTTGTAGCATCATTTCTGAAATCCAAACATGATAAGGAGTATAGGTTTTTCGCCAAGGGAGGTCACGTTTATTGTTATTAAACCATGTAAATAAATTTTGTATAAATTCTTGTTTATTAAAATTAATCATATCCTTTATTAATGTATTAATTTTATAAATACAAGACTTGCTTTTTTTATAACTTTTCGCCACAATATCAAAAATTTAAAAAAGGATATATTATGAGTAATCCAATAGTATTAATGGAAACTTCTTCTGGTGATATTTTACTTGAACTTTTTGAAGATAAAGCTCCTATAACTGTTGAAAATTTTTTACAATATGTAGATAAGGAATTTTATCAAAATACAATTTTTCACCGTGTTATTAAAGATTTTATGATTCAAGGTGGTGGATATACTGTTCGTATGGAAGAAAAGCCCACTGAAGTTCCTATTAAAAATGAAGCAACAAATGGTCTTAAAAATTTAAAAGGTACACTTGCAATGGCAAGAACTGCTGAACCACATTCTGCATCAGCACAATTTTATATAAATACTGTTGATAATCCAGATCTTGATCATGTGAGTGAAGCAGATGAAGAATATGGGTATTGTGTTTTTGGTCAAGTAATTGATGGAATGGATGTAGTAGATAAAATTCAAAAACTAAAAACAAAACCTCAAGGTGAACATGATGATGCACCAGTTGATATGGTAGTTATTACTAATATTAGTAGATTTGAATAACTTTTTTAGTTTGTTAGGGGAGAATTTTTATAAAATCTCCTTCTCTTTATAATTCTTTTTAAAAATTTTTAATTTACAGTATGTTTTGTTTATAAAACATACTGTTTTTTTATTTAGAGTGTGTTTCGAAATTATTTATAATAATTAAACTTCGTTCTTTAATGATGAAAATAAAATAGTTACAATGTAATAGCGTTAGAAATTATTTATATTTGTTATATAAAAACAAATAACCTTTTATTTTTGAGAAAAAAGATTTTTTACTTATGCCCTAGGCGCTGTCTCTAAATAACCTATTGTAACCAGATTAGACATGAGGCAATCATGACTGAGGCTTTAAACGTTATGGAAAGTTTTTCTGAATGCAGTGCAATTCGCTTATATATTTTGAGTTTTGCAAAAAAACATTCAATAAGGTGTCTTTCCTTGTAAGTATGCTGGTCATAATCTCTTTGTATTTTGCGCTTTGCTGTTGGCGGAATAACTGCTTCCATTTTTTGATTATGAGTTAACTCAATAAATTGATTAACATCATAAGCTCTGTCTGCAAGAAGTTTATTCGCTGAAAGTCCTTATTATAAGGTTTGCTGCGGGAACAATATCATTTACATTACCGGGAGTAAGCAAAATTCGCAAAGGATTGCCAAAGCGTCTACAACTGCATGAATTTTCGTTGTTAATCCGCCTTTACTTCGTCCGATGGACTGTTTGAAGTGCCCCCTTTTCCGCCGCATCCATGTTGGTGCAACTTGATAAATGACGCGTCAATGATAATTGCTTCGCGGTCAGCATTTAT
>JARHYD010000046.1 GCA_029258655.1 Mailhella sp. | reverse complement strand
CCTAAAGCCACATGGCAATGGTTTGGTTATTAAAAATGCTAATGGCAAACAAACAATAAAAGCAAGTACACTTGATAAAGCTTTTTCTCTTGGAACTCTTTCCAAATAATTTGGCAAATATATTGCTCCAAAGGATATTGATAAAATAGAACCTATATTGACGTTCAAGCGTATACCTGCTCAACAAAATCCAGAAATGAAAGCTTTATGGCAAGAGTTCATAAAGCAAAATGGAGCAGAAGAAATACAAGCCATAAGAGATAAATTTTATCAAGAAAAAATGAAAATCGTTTTACTTGGAGTAAATAGAAAAACTAAAAATGAATTGATGAAAATTGTCCGAAATAAAGAACGTGCAGAAATAAATACAATTCGCTTACAGCTAAGCAAAGAACAAACAAAAAACTGGCTTAGATTTTTGCAAGACAAAGCACTTGCAGGTAATCAAGTTGCATTGAAAGTTCTTCAGTCAAAGAAAGCAAAGATTAATCCGTATAAAGATGAGTTGTGGACTGCTTTTATCAAAGACCAACAACAAGCTTTACACCTTGCAAAAAATGATTTGCACGGTAAAGTCCTAACTCCAGAACAAAGGGAAGAAGAAATAAAGGCATTAGCTACTGATTATGCTATAACACAAGAAAATTTTACACGCTATCTTAAGAGTGAAATTGCTAATGGGAATGAAAAGGCTTTATCTGTTTTAGAAGCAAAAGAAAAAGAACAAGAAATTATCAATTATGATGAAATACGCACGTCTTTTTGGAAAGCCTTTGAGCAAGACCAAGCTATTGCCTATAAACTTGCAAAGCTTGATATGCAAGGAAAAATCCTTAGTCCTGCACAATACATAGAAGAAGTTCAAGAGCTAAAGGAAAACTATGAGGTTAATCAAAAAAACTTTGTTCGTTACCTACAAAATGAACTAAGCAATGGAAACAAGGAAGTGCTATCCATTTTGAAATACGAACAACGCATTTATAAAGATACTCATCAAACATCAGAGTATTAACAATCATTAATCAATAAAAATGAACAAATTCAGGTAAAGCAAGATATTTTACAATCAAAAGATTATTCTCATCAAATCAAGAAAAAACTTCTTGATATTCAAATAATGGAGTCAATCCTTAAACAACCCGTTGAGTATAAAATTTCTCGAACTGGAGCGATTATTTATAATACCCCACAAGGAAAAATCGTTGATGATGGTAAAAGCATAGTTTTCACTGACCAAGCAAAAGACTTGGCTAGTGAATATTTTGCTGTAAAAAATGGATTGCCAAAATTACAATTTAATCAAAACAAGGGCATTAATAAAAACATTATTCATGCCAAATCTGCACAATATCTTCGTAAATCACAAGGAATGTCAAGATAAGATATATAATTTTCTTGACCCTATATTATGTACATGATATTGTACATAATATAAACGGAGGTTATAAGTATGATTTCAATTACAGCAACAAATTTTAGAAAAAATGTTTTTGGATTATTAGAGCAAACAATTAAATATAATGAGCCTATAAATATAAATACTAAAAATGGAAATGCAGTTTTAATTAGTGAAGATGAATATAGAAGCTTGCAGGAAACTTTATATTTGATGTCAATTCCAGGGATGGAAGAAAAAATTATTGAAGGTTTAAATACTCCAATAGAAGAATGTATCAAGGAAGATGAGGTGAACTGGTAGTGTATTCCCTTGTTTATACCAAAAAAGCAGTCAATGATATTCCAAAACTGAAATCAGCTAAATTAGATAAAATTACCCAAAATTTATTGGAAATTTTAAAAGAAAATCCTTATGCAACACCGCCAAGCTATGAAAAACTTCAAGGAAAATTGCAAAAAGCGTATTCTCGGAGAATAAATAATAAACATCGACTTGTTTATGAAATTCTTGAGGAAAAAAAAGTTGTAAAAATAATCAGTATGTGGACACATTATGAATTTTAATTATTAGAATCTACTGTGTTATCATTTTATAAATTGATAGAATTAAGTGTTTTTTAACTTAATCCTATCAATTTATAACGGTTATAAAGGGAACAATTTTTATCTCTATATATTAATATTGATAATTTTCTATTCCAGCTCCTTACTCCTAAAATTAATTTTTATCATCACATTCTTTTATAATTTATATTTTATTATCTTATATACTGAAGAAATTGATACATCAAATTTATTCGCAATAAAACTTGGAGTACAGCCGTCGTTATACATTTCAAGAATAAGTTTTTTGTCTTCATCGGAAAGTTTCCTAGGTCTTCCTAGATGTTTTCCTTGTTTCTTGGCATTATTTATGCCTTCTTGTTGGCGTTCTCTGATGAGTTTACGTTCAAATTGAGCAAACGCACCAAGAATCTGGAGCATGAGTTCCTGCATTGGGGAAGAACCTTTTGAAAAGGTTAAATTTTCTGTGTAAAAGCGAACTTCCACTCCTTTATCTACCAATGAGCTAACAATATTTTGTAATTCTATCAAGTTTCTAGCCAGTCTATCTATGGAGTGAATATAGAAAATATCACCTTCACGAAGGTAGTTTAAACATTCGGCTAATATTGGTCTATTAGGTGTTGCAGAACTTATTTTTTCTTCAAAAACCTTATCAAGAACAACTTTATCAAGTTGTCTTCCTGTTTCTTGGTCAGTAGTGCTTACTCTAATATAACCAACATTAGCCATTATTATTTCTCCTTATAAAGATAAACCTTTTGGTTTTACAATAGTATTTTGTTGTTTTTGTTCCATTATTTTTTGTTCCCGATATTTTTCAACAGTTAATGGAACAAAATTAGAAACATATTCTGTATTTTTTTGCATATACCCAAGTTCACGAAGAATAGCACTATGATTTTGGCGAACAACTTGGAGTTCGTC
>JARHYD010000010.1 GCA_029258655.1 Mailhella sp. | reverse complement strand
TGAACCTGAGAAACACGTTGACTTATAGTATCCGATCCCACAGAAGACAAAATTACATGATTAGAATCTACTACAAGAATTGTTCTTGTTTTTTTACCCTGTGTTGCATCAATTAATCTACTTTCATTTTTAGCGTCCTCACGCAAGCGACGCATAGGCGAAGAAGCAGGATTTAAAATAGCTACAATTTTAGATGCTATCACATAATTACCATTACCAATACGAATTAATGTTTCTCTTGGCATATCAAAACCTTATATAATTTCTTATTTTTTTTCTATTTTTTATTATTTGTGGGGGAAATGATTTCCCCCACTCCCCCTCAATTAGGCAAATTTATTGAAAAGTATTTCAATAAATTTGCCTACATATTACATTATAGCTATTTTACATTTATTATTAAAATTTGAAAACACACCCATATCCACTTTTTTTCATAATAACTATTCTTTTATATATAAAAGAATAGTATAAAAATTTTTGAAAGGGGGTTTTAAGGGGAGAACTTTTTATAAAATGTTCTCCACCTAAATAAATTACCTATTTACAACAAACGCTACTCTAAATTTTGTACTTGTTCACGACATTTTTCAAGTTCATTTTTATAATCCACTACAACAGTAGAAAGCACAGCATCTTGAATTTTATTCCCACAAGTATTAATTTCTCTAAAACACTCCTGTAAGGTAAAATCCAACTTTCTCCCCACATCTTCTCCCATATCCATTAGTTCTGATAATCGTTTTAAATGTGATTCTAATCGCGTACATTCTTCTGTTATATCTAATCTATCAGAAAGAATAACTATTTCTTGCAAAAATCTATTTTCATCTAATGTAGATTCTAAATTTTGTAATACTTCTTGCAAACGTTCTTTTACACTTTGAAAACGTAGTTCTTTCACTTGTGGTGCACGATCCACTATTCTTTGTAACCATGATTGCATAAGATTAAAGCGACTTTCAAGGTCTTTGCGTAATTGTTTTGCTTCTTCTTCACGAGAATTATTCCAATCTTGTAAAGCTAATTCAAGACTATTTTGTACAAAAAGAATAAATTCTTCACTTACTTCTTCTTCATTTCCCTGCCATAAACTTGGAATTTTCAAAAATTGATTATAATCTACTGTAAAATCTTCTTTTCTTTCCTTTGCTAACATTTCAAGAGCAAAAAGCATAGCTTGAGCTTGTTTAGTATCAAAAGAAATACTATCATTTTGATTCGTTTCTTGTAAAGTAAGACAAACTTCTACTCTACCACGTGTTGCATACAAACGAACAACCTTCTCAAAACGAGCCTCAAAAGAACGCAATAAAGGAGGTAATTTCCATTTTATATCTAAAAAACGACTATTTACACTTCTAATTTCCCATACGAGATTATATTTTTCATTATTTTGAACAGAACGACCAAAACCTGTCATACTACGCATGATTTTCATATTAACCTACTTTATTTTTTCTACTTTTAATATATCATTTTCCAAAGAAATTGGCTTTACTGCAAGTAATTCATGGGAATTAATCTTTTCACCACCTGCTAACTCACAAGCAACATAATATTCATTCCAACCACTATTTGTTCCAATATCAAGACTTAAAAACATTTTTTCTTTTACAAGCATTTCGTTTGCAAATACTTTTTTCTTTTCTTCAACCTTTACTCGCACACGTGCAGCGTGTTCTTGTTTTATACTTTTTTCTAATTGCATAGGAAGTTTTTCCGCTTTAGTACCCTTTCTAACAGAAAAAGGAAAAACATGAGCATACGTTAATGGTAATGCCTCCACCATAGTTAATGTTTCTAAAGTTTCTTCTTCAGTTTCTCCTGGAAATCCCATTAAAATATCAGCACCTAATGCAAAAGTATTCCAAAATTTTTTTATTTTATGAATTTGTTCAATCATAAAATCTGGTGAATAATGCTCTCTGCCCATACGCTTTAAAACACTAGGAGATCCACTTTGCAACGATAAATGCAAATGTGGACATAAAAGAGAACTTTGTTCTAATGTTTCTAAACCTTCCGTGGTTAATTGTGCTGGCTCTAAAGAACTTAAACGTAAACGCACTTTACCTTGCCATTCTTGACCAAATTCCTTTTCCACATCACGCAAAAAACCCCAAAAATTCTTTTTATCTGCATAATACTGTCTTAAATTTATACCTGAAATCATAATTTCACGAAAACCAGCATTAACTAAACGTCTTAATTCTGCTAAACTTTCTTGAGCATCTCTTGAACGTGCTTTTCCTCTTGTATACGGAACAATACAATACGTACAAAAATGCGAACACCCATCTTGAATTTTCAAAACAGGACGTGAACGTGCAAAATCAGTAATCAAAAATTCTGGATATTCTTCATTTTTTTCTTCTAATTTTTGTGGTAAATTAAAAGGAGAATAATGTAATAAATTCCATTTTGCTGTTTGAGAAATAACCATTAAAACATTATTAAAAGAAAAATCTTGAGGTTCAGCACTTGCAGCACAACCTGTAACAATTACTTTTGTTTCTGGCATATCACGTGCTATTTTTCTAACCATTTGCCTAGCATCAGCAACACCTTGAGCTGTTACAGCACAACCTGCTAATAAAATTATTTGTGGAATTTCTTCTTGTCCCAAAATTTCTTTTGCTCCAAGACTATTCCAATATTCTCGAATAGCTTGCGATTCGTATTGATTTACCTTGCAGCCATACGTTAAAATTTTATATGTAAACCCCATACGTATTATTTCTCTACTTATTTTTTCTCTTTTCCTATAATAGTAATAGATTTTACTCTTGACATAAGACTATTATTAAAGCCTTCTAATTCTTCACCAGGATATAATGTTGTAATAACAGTTTTTCCTACAACAAAACGTCCAAATTCTTCAATACGAACTCCCCACATATTATGCAACATAACGGCTTTTCCATTATATTGTCCTAAATATAAACCAATATGGCCCGGAAGATAAATAAATGTTTGAAAAGGAATAGCATGAATACGAATACTATCTTCTTTTTCTTGATCACTCATTTCTTCTAAAGAAATTTTTTCACCACTATTAGCTTGTTGAGCAGAATTTCTTGGAAGCCAAAGTCCAAATGGAAGAAACAAATCTTGCAAAGTAGAAGAACAATCTCTATTATTATACATTCCACCCCAACCATATAAATTACCAAGAAGTTGTTCAGAAA
Organism: Mailhella sp.; assembly: GCA_029258655.1. Taxonomy (GTDB): domain Bacteria; phylum Desulfobacterota; class Desulfovibrionia; order Desulfovibrionales; family Desulfovibrionaceae; genus Taurinivorans. The sequence goes on along the minus strand of JARHYD010000010.1, from coordinate 15,137 downwards.
GCAAAGCAACTCTATCTGCAGTTAGTTCAATAGGCATTTTACTTGCATGATCTTTAGCAATATAACAATGTTCAATTACAGCATTGCCATTATGAGAACGAAACGCCACAGCAATAGTATATCCATAGGCACTTTCATTTATTAAAGGAAAAACACTTCCTAAATTCACAGCAGTACGAATATTTTCGTTTTTAATAATACTATTATCATCTAAAATAGCCACAAAATCTTGACTATTTTTCCATGTATTTTCTATTTCTTCATTAGTAAATGCTAAATGCTCTGCCATTACCCAACCACTAGCATTTGCTCCTTCTACATAATACCATAATCCATCATAAGAAGTATGAAAAACTTTTACCGTAGCACCATTTCTTAATGTTGAATTTTGAAACATATCAAATGGATATGCTTGTCCTGGTTTTTTAGGATTAAGAAAATAAGGTTTTTCTGTTGGTGCTAAACGCAAAGCTGTATCATGAATAATAAGAGCATTTTTTGCCATAGAAGGTGCTGTTTCATATTGAGCATTATATGCTAAATTTTGATAATGCTTATTTGTCCAACGATAAAGATTTTCAGAAAAACCACGTCGTTCTGGTGATACTTTAACATAAGAAGCAAAATAAGGAATATTTCCTTTAAATGGTTTGGTTTGTTTCCAAGGTGCAAAAAAACGTTTTCTAAATTTTTCTAATTGAACAGCCTTTTCTTTTTCATCTAAAAGTAAACGTTCCCCAAAAGGAAGCTGATCAGCAAAATATTTTGCTGATTGAGGAATAATATTTTCATCTGCTACATTAGTTACACTATCCACAGGTATTTTTTTCTGTGTTCCACAAGCAGAAAGCAATATTGCTAACGTAACACAACTTAATAATGATTTAATTTTCATACTCTATCCTTATCATTATTTCTTTATTTAACGTGTATCTATATCGTTTAAATCAATATTCCCATCAAAATCTAAATCATCTATGGGTTGCAAAAACTCAATATCATCATAATAATCTATTTGTTCTTTTTCCTCTTTTTGTTCTTTTGCTTTTTTATTTTGTGCAAAAGGAAGCATATCTTCACGCATAGCTGTTTCATCTAAAGCTAAACGTCTAGCAAGCCATGTATATCGCTTACGAATTTTATTATTTTTTACACACATTCCAAGAGCTTTGGTTTGCCCCACAAGCACAACCATTTTTTTTCCTCTTGTTACTGCTGTATAAATCAAATTTCGTTCAAGCATAACAAAATGTTGCATTAATATTGGAATAATTACAACAGGATACTCTGCACCTTGTGATTTATGAATAGTAATAGCATAAGCTGGCACAACTTCATCTAATTCATCAAAAGAATACAAAACATTACGATCATCAAAACGAATAGTTAATTCTCTATCCTCTGTATTCAAAATAATAATATGCCCAATGTCACCATTAAAAACATCTTTATCATAATTATTACGAATTTGCATAACCTTATCATTCAATTTAAAAATTCTATCCCCTCGAGTAATTTCTTGGGTACTTGGATTTAAGGCTTGCTGTAATTCTTTATTTAATTTTAATGTCCCAGTATCCCCTTTCATCATTGGACATAAAACTTGAATATCATCAGATTTAAAACCAAATTTTTTAGGAATACGATTTTTTACAAGATCAACAATCAATGCTGCACATTCTGCACTATCATCTTGTTTAAACATAAAAAAATCTGTTTTCAATCCCTGCCGTATATGAGGCATTTCCCCTTTATTAATAAGGTGAGCATTACAAATAATATCACTTTCTGCAGCTTGTCTAAACACTTCAAATAATTCAACAACAGGAATAGTACCAGAGGCTATAATATCTCGCAACACATTACCCGGACCAACAGAAGGAAGCTGATTCACATCACCAACAAAAATAATTGTAGCACCCATTGGAGCTGCTTTTATGAGTTGATACATAAGCATTGTATCCATCATAGAAGCTTCATCAACAACCAAAAGACCACAAGCTAAAGGATTATTTTCATTTCTTCCAAAACCTTCTTCTTTTGGACTAAATTCTAATAATCTATGAATGGTTTTTGCCTCACAGCCACTTGTTTCAGACATTCTTTTTGCAGCCCGACCCGTTGGTGCTGCTAATAAAACTTTAGCACCCACAGATTGAAAAACTTTAATAATCGCATTCAATATTGTTGTTTTTCCTGTACCCGGCCCACCAGTCAATACCATTACTTTTGATTTAGTCGCTGTGTTAACAGCTTCAAGTTGTTCTTTTGCAAGTTCAATTTTCATTGTTGAAAGGACTTTTTCAACAATAGCTTTTGAATTTTTAAATTGTACAGCACGAGGAGAATTTAATAACCGTTTTAAATAAAAAGCTATTTTAGATTCATAAGTATAATGTCTTGTTAGATAAACCCCTTTTTCATCATCTAACTCATCAATAACAATACGTTCTTCTCGCAATAAATTATGTAACGCTTCTTCTACTAACTGTGGTTCAATATCAAGTTCACTGGAAGTTTTTTCTATAAGCTTTGTTTGTGGATAATAAATATGCCCATCATTACTAATTTCCATTAATGCATATAATAAGCCAGCTTGAGCCCTTAAACTGGAATTTTTTTCAAATCCCATTTTTAACGCAAGCATATCTGCTGTATGAAAACCAATGCCAAAAATATCCATAGCTAAGCGATATGGATTTTCTTTAACAATAGTTAATGCTGCACTTGCATAATGTTTATAAATCCTAAAAGCATAGGAAGGACCTATATCGTATTCCTGTAAAAAAATCATTAGCTCACGTACACCTTGATGTTCTGCCCATGATTGTTTTACAGCTTTTAATCGTTTCTCCCCAAAACGTGGAATATCTAATAATTTATCAGGATCATGATCTAAAATTTGAAATGTATTTGCTCCAAAATGCGTAACAATACGTTCTGCCCATTTTGGACCAATTCCTTTTATACAACCAGACGCTAAAAAAGCTCGTATACCTTCAGCAGAAGAAGGACGTTCTTCTACATAATTTGTCATTTGTAATTGTCTGCCAAATTTTGGATGCGTTGTATATTTTCCTTTTGCACAAATTTGTATGCCAACTTGTGGTGATTGCATTACCCCCACAAGTGTTTCTATATCTTGCTTATGATCAGGACGAAGACGAAAAATAGTATACCCATTTTCGCTATTATGAAAAACAATACGCTCAATAGTGCCTCGTATTTCTACACTATCATCTGTCAATAATTTTCCTTGTACTTGCGTTTGCTTTACCATTCTTAATCCATTCTCTTTTGTAACAATATCATATCAGCAATAACTAATGCTGTCATAGCTTTTAAAACAGGTACTATACGCGGTATAGCACAAATATCATGCCGACCACCAATAGATAACAAAATATCTTCTCCTTGCTTTGTAACAGTTTTTTGCTCTTTCGCAATAGAAGGAATCGGTTTTACATACGCATTAGCAAGAATAGGCTCACCTGTACTAATGCCTCCTAAAATACCACCAGCATGATTGGTTTGATAACAAATTTCTTTATTTTTTTTATACAAACTATCATTATTTTGTGATCCTCTGCTTGTAGCTACAAGAACACCGTCCCCTATTTCAACAGCTTTTACTGCTCCAACTCCCATAAGAGCATAACTCAAATAAGCATCTAATTTTTGAAAAACAGGCTCACCAAGTCCAGCAGGAACATTATATGCTTCAATACGTACAATACCTCCTACTGTATCTAAATTATTTCTTACTTCATTAATACGTTTATCCCAATAAGGAATAACTTCTTCATTAGGTGCAAAATATTTTCTTGTATCTGCATTAGAAAAAGACAATTCACCATAATCTTGTGCATAAATACCATCAATAGCTAATGGATAAGCATAAATTTCTATACCATATTGCTTTAAATACAGCTCCGCAACAGCTCCCGCAACTACACGAGCTATGGTTTCTCTTCCAGAAGAACGCCCACCACCACGAGGATCACGTACACCATATTTATCATCATACACTTTATCCGCATGACCAGGTCTATATACTTCAGCAAGTTTCATATAATCATGGGATTTTTGATTGATATTTTCTACAAAAAAGGCTAAACTTGTTCCCGTTGTTTTTCCTTCATATACACCAGATAAAAAAACAACTTTATCAGCTTCTTTTCGTGTTGTTCCAGCTTGTGAGGCAAAACTATTTCCAGGTTTTCTTTTATCTAATTGCTCTTGAATAAATGCTTCATCTAAAATAAGCCCAGCAGGACAACCATCAATTACCCCACCAATACCCATACCATGTGATTCCCCAAAGGAAGTTAAACGAAATATTGATCCAAAAGTATTAAACATTTATTATCCTTTAGCTTTTCCTAGTTGTTGTAAAAATTCATACATAATATGCTCAATTTGCTTTTCTTGTTGTATAAAATTTGTTTCAACTAAGTGTGCTGTTTCTCTATATAAATTTATTCTCTTATCATATAAATCTTGCATTTCTTCTTGCAAAGTTTTTTGAGTAAAAGCTGGGCGTTGCTCTTTTAACGTTTGTTTTTCTAATCTTTTTACTAATTCATTTACAGGAACATCAAGAAAAACAGTAAAATAATCAGAATAAAGTTTTTTCCTATTTTCTTCCTTTAAAATAACACCACCACCACAAGAAAGCAGAACATTTTCTTTGGGCATAGAAAAAAGAATTTCTTTTTCTTCTTCTCTAAAATCTTCCCAAGTATGGGTTAAAATAAAATTGTTGATAGTTTGCCCTAATTTCTCTTGAAAAACAATATCTAAATCATAAAACAAAAGATCTAGCTTATTTGCTAAGCTTTTTCCTAATGTTGTTTTTCCACTTCCACGAAGACCAATTAAGGCTATACTATTTAATGCATGCATAAGTTTTACTTTTCAAAAAAATTGCCATAAAAAAGCATACTAAAAAGCTTATTTTATGGCAAGATTTAATAAATATTAAAAAAGTTTTAATAAAGAAGGTATTTTCAATAATTACACTCATTCAAGATATTATCTTCCCGCAAAACGTGGTACTACTATCCTGCGTCCATAAACAAATTGCTTACCCCACCAAGAACCATTAAAAGTTTCTACTTTTACTCGTGTTCTTGAATTTGGTGCATGAATAAATTTATTTCCTCCAGCATATAAGCCAGTATGTAAACCATTAGGAGAACGAGAAGTACGAAATACTAAAATATCACCTGGACGCAAATTATTACGCCCAATTTGTGTTCCAATTCTAGCTTGTGACTTTGTAATACGAGGAACATTAATTCCATGTTGTTTATACGCCCAATAAATAAGCCCTGAACAGTCAAAACCTGTATTAGGTGAAGTTCCACCTAATCTATAAGGACGACCTACTTGTGTTGCTGCTGTACGAACAACCTTACCACTTACATTTGAATAATTTGCCCCTGTTTCAAAAATTGTGTTATCCTGTCTACCAACTGCAAAATTTAAATTTATAGGAATACAGCCAGTTGACAACAAAAGGCATAAGCTAAGTAATAGCAATGTATTTCTATATGTTCTTTGCATTTTGTCACCTTCTCTTTCTTATTATTTTTTTTAACTATAACACAATTTTTACTTTAAACAACAATTTTTTCAATTAAAACAAGTCTATATAAACTTTTTACTTTTTCTAGACTTTTTATATTTTTTATAACTTATTAGAATATAAAAAATTAATTTTTAATTAGTAGTAAGAATTATTAGGAATTATTTTTTTATTTCCTTACAAATACCATAGTTAGCGATAAGGAGATAACTTGACAAACCTATTTTTTCATGCGTAGTTAATACCACTTTGTGAATTTATGACCTAAATTCCAATTTCATTTTGATAGGACGGACTAATGTTATTATCTTCTACAAACCCACCTATTCTTATAGCTGGAATGATTCTTACGCTTTTTGGTCTTTTTTTGGGAACTCAAATAAAGAAAACATATTTAGCGTATATTGGTTTATGTATTATTGATATTGGCATTGTAACATTTGGTTTTTCTTTAAATAATGATTCAGCTTACTTAGGATCTATAAATCTTCTCTGCTATAATATTTTAGCTAGACTTTTAGGATTTATTGCTCTTTATAAAATAGTTGAAACAGCAAAAAAGAAACAACAAACTATACAAGGTATCATTAAGGAACTTCCTTATACTGTTTCCCTCTTTGCTCTTTCCATGTATAGTGCTATTGAAATAAGTCCTTTTTTCACATTAGACGCTAAGTATTTTATTTTATTTGGAACTATTTCTCTTGCAGACCCTACAAATATTATAAGCTACTTCTACACAAGCTATCTTTCTTTTATTAATCTTTGTGTTCTTATTATTACTATTTTCTTTGTACATAATCTTATACAAGGAAAAGAATATTCATATAAAAAATCTAATCCTCTTGATGACATTAAATCAAGTTCTATTCTGCAACATCTTTTATTTATTCTTCTAATAGGAATGGGATTATTTGCTCATACACTTGTTCAATACCTTATACAAATATTTGGAGTTCAAGAAACAACTGCTCATTCTATTTATCCTGATTTTGGTACTATTTGGAATAATGAAACACTCACATTATATGTTGGTGCTTTTATTGTTTTTGCCTTAGGTACTCTTATTCCATTTATAAGAAAACCACTTGTTCTTATTCTTACAATTATAAGTTTTATTTTTAGTATTCTCAATCAAGAAAGTTCTCCGTTATCATATTTATTTACAGTACTAACATCATTTATGGCAATTATTATTGCTCTTTATTCTTTTGGATATATTAAAAAACTTGAAAATACATATTATTTCTTACTATTATTGATGTTTGGTAGTGTAATAGGTTTACTTTCTCATGCTGATTATGGTTCTATCTTTGTATTTTGGGAACTTATGACTATTACAAGCTATGCCCTTATTACTTTTGAAGATACACCAAAAGCCCATTATGCAGCCAAAAAATATTTACTTATGTCTGGTGTAGCAGCCCTTACCATGCTTCCTGCACTTTTAGTAATAAGTGCTAATGATTCATATCTTCTTACTACACTTATGAAAACCCATACAACAGAAGTAAATATCATTCTTTATATTGCTATTGTGGCTATTTTAGTTGGGGTTGGAGTAAAAGCAGGTATTGTTCCAGGACATAGCTGGCTACCTGATGCTCACCCTGCTGCTCCAGCTTCAATTTCTGCTCCACTTTCTGGTATTCTCACTAAATCTGGTATTTACGGAATTTTCACTTTTTTCTTTGTTATTGTAGGGTATCATCTTTTACAAACTTCTTTTGTCTGTCCATTTTTTAAACTTCCTTCCATTGGTGTTTTAATGCTTCTTTTAGGCATTATCACTATGTTTTATGGTGAAATAAAAGCCTATCAAGAAAAAGAAATTAAACGTCTTTTTGCTTATTCTACCATAGGACAAATTGGGGAAATTTGCATGACCATTGCCTTATTTTCCTACCTTTCTGCTAGTGGTGCTTTATTCCATGTTATTAACCACGCTATTATGAAAGACCTTATTTTCCTTGCAACAGGTGTTTTTCTTGTTCGCTCTGGCTTTTCAAAAATTGAAGATTTAAAAGGTCTTGGCAAGGCAATGCCTTTTACAGCTACTTGTATAGTTATTGGACTTCTTTCTATTATGGGCGTACCACCTTTTGCTGGTTTTAACAGTAAATTTGCTATGGTTTATGCTCTTGCAGAATATAATGCATTTTTACCAATTCTCATGCTTATTGCTGGTCTTATTGGTTGTATTTATTATGCACGTATTATTCGTGTCCTTATTTTTGAAAAATATGAAGGACCTGAAATTCAAGATGCAAGCCCAAGTATGAAAATTGCTATGGGCATTTTGGCAATGCTTTGTATTATTATTGGACTTTATCCACAATTCATTCTCAATTTCTTTGTATACCCTGCAACTACTTTTATTGCACAACTTAATGGCTTACGAGAATTTACAGGAGAACCAACTACCCTTCTTTCTATTCTTCATATCAACTGGCAAGCTCATACCGTAGTACTTTTGCTTGGATCACTTTTACCTTGTATTTTAAGAAAAAATCCATTGCAAGCTGGTATAGCTAGCGTTTTTATGCTTAGTTTTGCAAGTTTACTTATTATTATTAATGCTGCAAATTATGATACACTTTCCTTAATCTTTGCTCTTGCTATTACAATAATCGGAACATTATCTGCTATTTATTCTATTGGTTACATGGAACATGGACACGCACAATGGCGTTATTATGCTTCTTTCCTTTGTATGTGTGCAGGTCTTACAGGCATAGCAACAGCAAATACTATTTTTGGTTTCTTCTTTTACTGGGAAATTATGAGTTCTTGGACCTTGTACTTTATTATCATTCACGAAGAAACGCAAGAATCCTTACGCGAAGGATTTAAATATTTCTTCTTTAATATGATAGGTGCAAGTGTTCTTTTCCTTGGTATTGCTCTTACTATTTACTGGATTGGAACTAATAACCTTTCCGACTTAGCACAAGCTTTCAATCGCTTATCAACAACAAAAACAACTATTATTTTTGCACTTCTTGCATCTGGCTTTATTATGAAAGCAGCACAATTACCTTTTAGAATTGATATTCAAATGCACCCAAGAACAGCACCAACACCTGTTTCTGGATATATTTCATCAGTTCTTCTTAAAAGTGCATTATTTGGGCTTTTTAAAATCTTTATTGCTATTGGTGGTGCAAGTATTGTTTTTTCCTCCTACCTTCCACAGATTATGGAAATTAGCTTATATATTGGTGCTATTACTATTGTTATGGCAGCCGCTTTTGCTGTTTTCCAAAGCGATATAAAACTCGTCCTTATTTATTCTACTGTAAGTCAATTAGGCTATATGGTTGTAGGATTAAGTCTTGGAACTTCCTTAGGAGTTGCTGGTGGTTTACTCCATTTAGTTAACCATATGTTCTTTAAAGATTTACTTTTCTTGGTTGCTGGTGTTATTATTGCTCAAACCCATATTTATAGTATGAACCAAATGGGCGGACTTGGTTTAAAAATGCCTAAAACCCTCGCTGTATTTGCCATTGCAGCTGTTTGTTTAATTGGTTTACCACCAAGTAGTGGCTTTACATCAAAATGGATTATTTACCATGCCCTTATGGAACAAGGACACGTATTACCCGCAATTTTATCTCTTGTTGGTAGTGTACTTACTCTTGCTTATATGGTAAAGTTTCTCCACAGTGTCTTTTTAGGGCAAGTAAAACCAAATATGGAAAAAGTTCATGAAGCTCCAAAAACAATGCTTATTCCTATGTCCATACTTGCTCTTGGTTGTATTATTACAAGTTTCTTCCCAGGACTTGTACTAATGATAATTAATAATATTTTACAATCTGTTGGGTTACAAACACTTGACGTTGCTCCATGGGGTATTAACTCTGGAAAAGGAGCATGGAATGCAACTCTTACAGGAGTTCTTCTTATTGTTATCTGGTTTATTGCAAACAAGATACTTACAAAAGCAACAAGAACTCAACGCATTACCACAATTCACACTTGCGGTATTTCTGCAGATGATGTGAACCCAACAACAAATGCAAATGATATTTACAGCACAAGTACTCTTTTTGGTACTTGGCGTGATAATAATAAGGGAGTATAACCATGCAAGATACTTACTCTTATCTCGTATTTCTTGGAATTGCTTTATTCAATCTTCTTATATTCCCGGGTGGTTTATTTGCTCTTAGTCTTGGCATTTTATTTAAAGGCTTAGATAGAAAAATTGAAGCACGTCTTCAAAGACGTGTTGGACCACCTATTATTCAACCAATTATTGATATAGTAAAATTATCAGGAAAAGAAGCCATGTTGCCAGAAACAGCACAACGCCCTCTTTTCCAATTTGCTCCCTTACTTGGTTTTGTAGGTATGGCTATTTGTGCTGCTCTTCTTCCTATTCCCGGAGTTTCAAAAGGGCTACCTGCAATGGGTGATATGCTTGTTTATTTTTATCTCTTACAATTACCTGCTGTTGCTCTTATGATTGCAGGATCTTCCTCTAGTTCTCCTTATGGAGCTTTAGGTTTTTCACGCGAAATGACACTTATGTTTGCATACGAAATTCCACTTCTTATGGTAATTTTAGCTGTGGCAATGAAAGTAGGCGGTGAAAATTTTGCAGAATTTTCTTTAATAAATATTATTGATTATCAAGCACAACATGGTCAATTTATCGCTAATTGGGTAATGATACCTGCTTTTTTAGCGTATCTTTTCTTTCTACCTGGAACGATGGGTGTACCTCCCTTTGATATTCCAGAAGCAGAAACAGAAATTATTGAAGGACCACTTCTTGAATATTCAGGTGCTGCTCTTGCTTTTTTCCAACTTACCAGTGCATTAAAAAATATTGTTGTACTTGGTTTTGGTGTTGTTATTTTCTTCCCTATGACATTAGGTGAAAATATTTTTATCAATATTATTTGGTTTGCAGTAAAATGTTTTATTCTTATGCTTATTTCAACAACCTTTGTAAAATCAGCAACAGGTAGATTTAGAATTGAACAAGCATTTAGTTTTTATCTCAAAATTCCTGCTTTACTTGCTGCAATTAGCCTTATTTTAGTTTGGCTTAATTTCTAGGAGTTATTATGAATTTTCTTAATAATATAGCAACAAAATCCCCTTGGCTTTTTAGAATTAATGCAGGGTCTTGTAATGGCTGTGATGTGGAACTAGCAACAACAGCATTTATTCCTCGCTTTGATGTTGAAAGACTTGGCTGTAAATATTGTGGAAGCCCAAGACACGCTGATATTGTTCTTATTACAGGACCATTAACAGCTAGAGTAAAAGAAAAAGTTTTAAAAGTTTGGGAAGAAATTCCAGAACCAAAAGTAACAGTTGCTGTTGGTATTTGTCCTATTACAGGAGGTGTTTTTCGTGGTGGTCACTCCATTGAAGGACCTATTGATAAGTACTTACCTGTTGATGTAAATGTACCTGGCTGTCCCCCACGCCCACAAGCTATTATGGAAGCAATTTTACTTGCAAAAGAAATTTGGCTAAAACGAATTGAAGAAGCAGAACGTAAAGGAGTTCGCCATGTTCAAATTTCTTAAGGTACTAGTACGAAATGTTTTTCAAGGACCAGCTACCGAAGCTTTTCCTTTAAAACCTGCTGCAACTCCCGATCGTTTTCGTGGACGCGTACAAATAAATCCTGATCTTTGTGTTGGCTGTGGAATCTGTAAACACGTATGTTCTGGCGATGCTATTCGCATAGAACCTAATGAAGAAAAAACAGGATACCATTTTACTGTATGGCATAATACGTGTTGTTTATGTGGTTCATGTCGTTATTATTGTCCTACAAAAGCAGTTTCTCTTACTACAAACTGGCACAATGCCCATACAGAAGAAGAAAAATATCAATTAACAGAATATCATTTTATCCCTTACTTAAAATGTGAAGGTTGCGGAGCACCAATTCGTATGCTCCCTCCAGAGCTTACAGCAAGAATTTATGCAAATACGCCATTTGATGTAAATACTATTCTTCGTCTCTGCCCTAATTGCCGTCAAATTGCAACAGCAGAAAGAGCTAAAGAAAGAGAGCAAGAATTAGAAGGAGAAAAAAATGACGCAATCACAGAATAATACCATTACTCGTATAAATACAGCCTTTGAAAAAACTACATTCCCAAAACTTACATGGACAGATAATGATTATAATAATCATTATGCATGGTTACAATTAGAAAAACCAAATGATCTCCATGAAGTAGCAAAACTTTTAAAAGAACTTGAGGCAAGACTTTGCACTATCACTGCATATACAGAAGATCGCTCTCTTGAAGCAAAACGTCAATCTATTGCTTATCATTTTTCCATTGAAAGCATTTTATTAACTGTCACAACTCCAATTTATGATAATGAAACCTTAGAACCTCTTGAAATTCCTTCCATTACAAGTTATTTTAGAAATGCAGATTGGAATGAAAGAGAATTTATGGAAATGTACAACATAAAAATAAAAGATCATCCTAATCCTAAACGCCTTTTTTTAGACGAAACAATAGATGCAGGCATTATGACAAAGCTTATTCCTTTTTCATCTATGGTACATGGAACAGGAAGCACAAATCTTTGGGAACAAGTAATGCTTGAAAAAATGGGGTATGTACCAGAACATTATAAACAACTTGAAGAACCCAAATTTACCAAAGTAGAAGAAACTGCTCAACCCAAAAGCCAAGCAAAGGAATAATTATGGAAACATTACAAGAAAATACAAAAAACTTTTCTTTGCCTTTAGGTCCTATTCACGTTGCTCTTGAAGAGCCAATGTACTTTAAGCTTGAACTTGAAGGTGAAAGAGTAAAACACGTTGATATTACATCAGGCCATGTACATCGTGGTATGGAACTTTTAGCAACTAAAAGAAACTTCTTTCAAAACGTTGTGTTAACTGAACGCGTGTGTTCTTTATGCTCCAATAGCCACCCTTTAACTTACTGTCTTGCTTTAGAAAACTTAGCAGGTATGAAAGTTTCTCTTAGAGCTCAATATTTACGCGTTTTAGCAGAGGAAATAAAACGTACTGCCTCACATCTTTTTAATGTTGGTATTATGGCTCATATTATTGGATATAAATCACTTTTTATGCACGTAATGGAAGTAAGAGAAATCATGCAAGATGTAAAAGAAACCATTTACGGTAACCGTATGGATCTTGCTGCAAACTGCATTGGTGGTGTTAAATATTCTGTAAATCTTGAACTTATTGATTTTATTGACCATAGTATTAACAGACTTGAAAAACACGTAGAAGAAATTATTAAAATTTATCGTACTGATAAAATGATTTTAACTCGTACACAAAATGTAGGCGTGATTAATGCTGATAATGTAAAAAAATATGGTTTAGTTGGACCTGTTGCACGTGGAAGTGGTGTTGCTACCGATACAAGAAAAGACGCTCCTTATCTTATTTATGATAAACTTGATTTTGATTTAATAACAGAGCAAGGTGGCGATGTTCATTCACGAGCAATGGTACGTCTTCGCGAAGTAATAGAATCAATTAAAATTATTAGACAAATCATTAAAAACCTTCCAGAAGAAGGTGAACTTTCAACTACACTTCCCCATATCCCTGCTGGTGAGGCTATGGCTCGATCAGAAGCCCCTAGAGGAGAACTTTTTTACTATGTACGTACTGACGGAACAGATATGCCTCTTCGTTTGAAATGGCGTGTTCCCTCTTATATGAACTGGGACGCATTAGAAGTAATGATGAAAGACTGTGCAGTAGCAGACGTTTCACTTATTGTTAATAGTATTGACCCTTGTGTATCTTGTACAGAACGATAATTTTTTATACAAAGGGGGAAAGCATAAAAAACTTATCTCCCTTTTTCTCTTATCAAAATTAAATTAATTATAATTTAAATAAGAAATAACCTATAATAAAAAATTATTATTCATAATCCAATAGCTACAATTTTTATAAAACATACATTGAGAAAATAAAAAAATCCTTTATAAAAAACTTAATTATTTAATAATGTTATTGAATTATTGTAAAAAATTAAGAAAAATAAGGAAAAAAAATGCATGAAACAGTTATTGCCTCCTCTCTCCTTAAAATTGTATTAGAGGAAGTGAATAAATATAATACCAATCTTCTTGTTGATGAAATTCATCTAACAATAGGATTACTCAACTGTATCGAACCTCAAACAATTCAAGGTTGTTTTGAAATTTTAGCAGAAAATACAAAAGCACAAAATGCAAAAATGATTATTGAACGTTTACCATTACAAGGCTTTTGCAATCAATGCCAAAAAGAAATAGCTATTCATAAAAGAAAATTTATTTGCCCTCTATGCCAAAGTACAGATGTTACATGGCAAGGAGGAAATGAAATGCAAATTACTTCAATAAAAGTAAAAGAACAGAGCAAGTAAAAGGAAAAATTATGTCCGAACAATATATCATATATGCTGATTCTGATAAATGTCGTGGGTGTAAAAAATGTGAATTAGCCTGTATTGCCTCACACAATAACGTAACAATCAAAGAAGCAGCAAAATTACGAAAAACCCATGAACCACGTGTTCATGTTGTTAAAACAGATACATTAAAAATGCCTGTTCAATGTCGCCAATGTGTCGAAGCCCCTTGTGCTTTAGTCTGTCCTACTCATGCCCTTGTACAAAATAATGGTGGAAAAATTGTTATGCGTACAGAATTTTGTGCTGGCTGCGGACTTTGCGTAATGGCTTGTCCTTATGGTGCTATTAGTAAAACTTTTGTAGAAATTACAGAAGAAGAAAAACATCGTCTTGAAAGAAAAGACCCTCGCCTTATTGCTGTACGCTGTGACCTTTGCGAACAATGGCGTAAAGATGAAGGAAAAGAAGCCAGTGCTTGCATTGAAGCCTGTGCCTTTGGTGCATTACGCATGATAACACTAGACGAATACCGAACCATAATGAATGGAGAAAATCCTATTGCTCACACAGAACTTGAAAAAATTAAAAATCAAGATGAAAATTAATTTTTTATTTTAATTATAAAACCAAATACAACAGTATTGAATAAAAAAACAATAGTATAATAACAGTAAAAAATATTTATATTCAATATACAAAAATAAATAACTTTTTTGAAAAAAAACTTTTAACAATCCCCTAACATAGACAAATTTATTATAACTTATTTCAATAAATTTGCCTGATTGAGGGGGCTTGGGGGAAATCATTTCCCCCAAAGAAAAAATAAAATAAGATTAATTTAGAAACACACCCTAATAATCTTTTATACTTGCTACACTCCTAAAAATAAGAATATTTTTATTTAAAGTTTCTTATAACGGAATATTAATTTTTCTTCTATATCATGCATTATTTGTTAATTTAAACAATAACACTACCGTCTCTACATGGGGGGTATGAGGGAATAAATCAACAGGTTGTACAACAACTATTTGATATTTTTCTGATAACAAAGCTAAATCTCGAGCTAATGTAGCTGGATTACAAGAAACATAAATAATATTAGGTGGCAAATATTTTAATATTGCTTGAATAGCTTGCTCTTCCACCCCTGC
>JARHYD010000150.1 GCA_029258655.1 Mailhella sp. | reverse complement strand
AAGTATTTTCTAATACTATTGCATTGTAACTATTTTATTTTTATTATCAGAGAACAAAGTTTAATAATTATAACTATTTTAAATATACCTTTATTAAAATACAATAAATATTTTTTATAAAAATAACGTATTATATTCATTAAACTTATTAGAACTAATTTTGTTACTATTAAATTATAAAAAAAGCAAGAATTTTAGACAGATAAAAATATTTAATTATACAATATGGTTCTAACTTAATATTTTTATGTGTTTATCTATAATTCTCTTATTTTCTTTTTTGGAGGTTACATTGTCTTTATTCGTAACTTTCAACGAAGTAAAATAATTATAAATAAGTTAAACTACCCTAAATGAAATAAAAATTCTATGGTTTTGTGTGATAAAAAAATCCTTTTGCAAGCAAAAGGATTTTTGGGTTAAAAATTTTTGAAAGGGGGTTTTAGGGGGAGGACTTTTTATAAAAAGTCCTCCCCCTAAGAAAATTCCCTTCTAACACTCAAAAAAAGGAGCAATTTCTTGCTCCTTTTTTATATTAATCTTGGTCAAGGTCAATCAAGATTGGACTTTCTTCAAGCTCTACTAAGAACTTATCAGGTCTTTCTTTTTGATCTGGCACGTTAATATCTTGATGTACATATTCACGATAACCAGTACCAGCAGGAATAAGACGACCAACAATAACGTTTTCCTTAAGACCGCGAAGTGAATCTTGTTTACCCTTAAGTGAAGCTTCTGTAAGAACTTTGGTTGTTTCTTGGAAAGAAGCTGCTGCAACCCATGAAAGAGAAGAAAGGGAAGCTTGTGTAATACCAAGAACAAGAGGTTCAGCAGTAGCAGGGGTACGACCTTCTTTTACTACTTTTTGGTTTTCTTCTTTAAATTCAGCTTTATCAACTTGTTCTCCAATAAGGAAAGTTGTATCACCTGGATCAAGAATAGAAACTTTCTTAAGCATTTGACGCACAATTACTTCAATGTGTTTATCGTCAATAGCAACACCTTGGAAACGGTAAACTTCTTGAATTTCATCAACAAGGTAACGAGCAAGGTGTTTTTCCCCACGAGTTCTAAGAATATCGTGGAGTTCTGGGTGACCTTCTGTGAGGAGATCGCCTGCGTCTACAAAGTCACCATCGGCAACAATAATATGCTTACCTTTAGGAATGAGATATTCTTTTGCTTCGCCAGTATCAGGACGAACAACGATTTTTCTCTTTCCTTTAGATTCACCAGAAAACTCAACAGAACCAGCAATTTCAGAAACAACAGCCATATCTTTTGGTTTACGAACTTCAAAGAGTTCTGCAACTCGAGGAAGACCACCTACGATATCCTTTGTTTTTGAAGATTCACGAGGCTTACGAGCAATAATATCACCAGCAGCAATGCTTTGCCCATCTTTTACCATCAAAATAGCCCCAACAGGCATGGTATATGTAGCAGGAGCAGTTGCGCTACCTTGACCGGGACGATTTTTGATAACGCCATTTTCATCTGTAACAGAAAGAGCAGGACGATAATTAGTCGTACGATAGTCAATAATAGTTTGTGAGGTTTGGTGTGTTGCTTCGTCCATTTTATCTTGAACAGTTTTACCTTCAATAATATCAGAAAAACGAATAATACCTTCTACTTCTGATACATAAGGTTCAACTGATGGATCCCATTCTGCAAGTTTATCACCTTTATTTACAACTTGTTGATCTGTAACAAAAAGTCTTGCACCATTAGGAAGAATGTATTTTTCAACTTCACGACCTTGATCGTCAATAATGCTTACTTGACCACTCTTACCAAGAACTGTGGTAATACCTTCTTTATTTACAACACTACGTACACGAGAAAGAACAATATTACCAGAATATTGTGCAAAGTAACTTGATTGTTCTACTTTACGAGAAGCAGTACCACCAATGTGGAATGTACGCATGGTAAGCTGTGTACCTGGTTCACCAATGGATTGAGCAGCAATAGTACCTACTGTTTCCCCAACGTTTACAAGGTGTCCACGTGCAAGGTCACGACCATAACATTTAGCACAAATACCACGTTCTGCTTGGCAAGTAAGGGCAGAACGAATAGTAACAGTAGCAATGCCAATTTCTTCGAGTTTATCGCCAACTTCTTTGGTAACAAGAGTATTTTCAGGGAAAACAAGTTCTCTTGTTGCTGGGTGGTAAACAGGATAAAGCAAGGTTCTACCAAGAATACGTTCTTTAAGACTAAGCTTTACATCTGTACCGTCCATAAGAGCAGACATTTCAATACCGTCAACTGTTCCACAATCTTCCATAGAAACAATAACATCTTGTACAACGTCAACAAGACGACGGGTAAGATAACCAGAGTTTGCAGTTTTTAATGCAGTATCTGCAAGACCTTTACGTGCACCGTGTGTGGAGGTAAAGTATTGAAGCACAGTAAGACCTTCACGGAAAGAAGATGTAATAGGTGTTTCAATAATATCCCCAGAAGGTTTTGCCATAAGACCACGCATACCAGCAAGCTGTCTCATTTGGTCAGCGTTACCTCTAGCCCCAGAGTTACTCATCATAAAGATTGGGTTAAAGCTGATGTCTTCTTTTACTTCGCCTTTAGCGTTTTCAACTCTATCAACAGAAATTTCTTTTACCATTTCTTTAGAAACAGCATCAGTAGTATTTGTCCAAACGTCAATTACTTTGTTATATTTTTCTGTTCTTGTGATAATACCATCACGATATTGACGAGTAATATCATCAACTTCATCTTGAGCTTTATCAATAATAGATTTTTTGCGTGAAGGAATAATCATATCTTTCACACCAATGGTTACGCCTGCACGAGTTGCAAACTCATAACCAACAGCTTTAAGACGGTCACAAAGAATAACAGTAGCTTTTATACCAGAAAGTTCATAACAAATACTTACTAATTTACCAATGGTCTTTTTAGTAAGAATTGTATTTACTTCTTTAAAAGGCAATGAGTGAGGAAGTCTTTCCCATACAAGAATACGACCAACAGTAGTATCTGCAAGCTCCCCGTCTTCCATACGAACTTTAATACGAGCATGAAGACCAACAGTTCCTGCATCAAAAGCAGCTTCTACTTCCCAAGGTCCGCAGAAAATCATGCCTTCGCCTTTTTCAAAGGAACGGTCAACTGTCATATAATAAAGTCCAAGAACAATATCCTGTGAAGGAATAATAACAGGGTTTCCGTTTGCAGGGGAAAGAATATTGTTTGTACTCATCATAAGTACACGGCATTCAATTTGAGCTTCCACAGAAAGAGGCACGTGTACTGCCATTTGGTCACCGTCAAAGTCTGCGTTATAAGCAGTACATACAAGAGGGTGAAGTTGAATAGCTTTACCTTCTACAAGAAGTGGCTCAAAAGCTTGAATACCTAAACGGTGAAGAGTCGGTGCACGGTTCAAGAGAATAGGATATTCACGAACAACTTCGGATAAAATATCCCATACAACAAGTTCTTCTCTTTCTACCATTTTTTTCGCACTTTTAATAGTGGACGCATGACCACGTTTTTCAAGTTCGGAATAAATAAATGGTTTGAATAATTCAAGAGCCATTTTCTTAGGTAAACCGCATTGGTGCAATTTTAAATTTGGACCAACAACAATAACAGAACGACCAGAATAGTCTACACGTTTACCAAGAAGGTTTTGACGGAAACGACCTTGTTTACCTTTAATCATATCAGATAAAGATTTTAAAGGACGTCCATTAGTACCAGTAATCGCACGACCACGACGACCATTATCGAAAAGAGCGTCAACAGCTTCTTGGAGCATACGCTTTTCGTTACGAATAATAATATCAGGTGCACCAAGTTCTTTTAATCGTTTTAAACGATTGTTACGGTTAATAACACGACGGTATAAATCGTTTAAATCAGAAGTTGCAAAGCGTCCACCGTCAAGAGGTACAAGAGGACGTAAATCTGGTGGAATAACTGGAATTACTTCCATAATCATCCATTCAGGTTTATTATCGCTTTCAAGAAAAGCTTCAACAACTTTTAACCGTTTGGTGAGTTTTTTCTTTTTGGTTTGGCTTTTTGTTGTTTGAGATTCTTCACGAAGTTCAGCACGTAACGCTTCAAGATTTATTTCTCTTAAAAGTTCATGTACAGCTTCTGCTCCCATACCAACACGTAATGCATCTTCACCAAAACGCTCAATAATTTGATAGTAATGGTCTTCAGAAATTACTTGTAATTTCGTAAGGTTAGTAGAACCTGGATCTAAAACAACAAAGGAGTCAAAATATAAAACCTTTTCCAAATCGTTCATGGTCATATCAAGGAGCATACCGATTTTGGAAGGTAAGGTTTTTAAGAACCAGATGTGTGCAACTGGTGCTGCAAGTTCGATGTGTCCCATACGTTCACGGCGAACTTTAGAAGCAATAACTTCAACACCACATTTTTCGCAGACAATACCGCGATGTTTCATGCGTTTATATTTACCGCAGTTACACTCATAGTCTTTTACTGGACCAAAAATTTTAGCACAAAAAAGACCATCTCTTTCTGGTTTAAAAGTACGATAGTTAATAGTTTCTGGTTTTTTCACCTCACCAAAAGACCACTCACGAATATTTTCTGGAGAGGCAATGGTGATTTGAATAGATTTTAAGTTGCGAATATTAGTTACACCGGTGTTTGCGTTGCTACGCACGGAGAACAAATCGTCCAAACTCATCTTTTTCTCCCTTTTTCAGGGTTAATGGTGGGCTTTTTTGCCCACCATAGGACCTATATATACATCGCTTTGATAGCGTACCAATGTCTTATTCTTCTTCGTAACCTAAAGCAGGTTGTGAGAAGCTAGAACGTTTTGGGCGTTTTTTGCCTTCTTCTTGATGAAGATTTACATTAAGACCAAGGCTCATAAGTTCTTTTACAAGAACGTTGAAAGATTCAGGCAAGCCAGCTTCAAGGAAGTTATCACCTTTTACAATCTTTTCATACATTTTCACACGACCAGCAACGTCGTCTGATTTTACAGTTAAAAATTCTTGTAAGAGGTAAGAAGCACCATAAGCTTCTAAAGCCCAAACTTCCATTTCCCCAAGTCTTTGACCACCAAACTGTGCCTTACCACCAAGAGGTTGTTGGGTAACAAGAGAGTAAGGTCCAGTAGAACGAGCGTGAATTTTTTCGTCAACTAAGTGGTGAAGTTTGAGGTAATACATAACACCTGTGGTTACACGGTTTTGGAATGGCTCACCTGTTCTACCGTCATAAAGTACGCTTTTACCGTCGTTTGGTAAGCCAGCTCTTTCAAGCCAAGACCAGATTTGCTCTTCTCTTGCACCGTCAAATACAGGAGTTTTTGTTACAATACCTTTTCTGAGTTCAGAAACAGCTTTCTTGAAAGTTTCATCGTCCATACCGTCAACTAATGCGTCTATATCAAGACCGTCCATTTCTGTTGAGAATATGTCTTTTACTTCCTTACGAACAGTTTCTAAAGCTGTACCATTATCAATCATATCAGCTAATTGAATACCTAATTCCTTAGCAGCCCAGCCAAGGTGGGTTTCCAAAATCTGACCAATATTCATACGTGAAGGCACACCAAGTGGGTTCAAAACAATATCCACAGGACGACCGTCTGCAAAGAATGGCATATCTTCTTCTGGAAGAATACAAGATACAACCCCTTTGTTACCGTGACGACCTGCCATTTTGTCACCAACAGAAAGTTTACGTTTAACAGCAATGTAAACTTTTGCCATTTTAATTACGCCAGGAGGTAAATCATCACCTTCTGTTACTTTTTCACGTTTAGCATCATAAAGCTTTTTAATGATGTCAACTTGTCTATCGTATGCATCAAGCATAGTAGCAATTTCTTCATTAACATGAGTATCTTTAAATGCTGCTACAAGCTTTTTAATTGGAAGTTCTTCCATGATTTCCCATGTAAGAAGATCCCCACGTTTTGCAAGAACTTCATCTTTACGTTTGCCTTGCAATTCAATAGCAAGCTCAACGCCTTCACAAAGAGAACGCATACGTTCACGAGTACGATTTGTTAAAGCTCGTACGTGATCAGCTTCTTTTTTATCTAGTCTTGCTATTTCATAGTTTTCAATTTCGTGTGTTCTTTCATCTTTTTCACCAGAACGGCGATTGAAAAGTTTTACATCAATAACAGTACCTTCAATTCCTGGAGGTACTTTTAATGAAGTATTTTTCACATCACGAGCTTTATCACCAAAAATAGCACGTAAAAGTTTTTCTTCAGGAGTAAGCTGTGTTTCACCTTTTGGAGTAATTTTACCTACCAAAATATCATCAGGCTTTACAGGAGCACCAATTCGGATAACCCCACTGCCATCTAGGTTTCTAAGCATTTCCTCACTGACGTTTGGAATATCACGAGTAATTTCTTCTGGTCCAAGCTTGGTATCACGAGCAACAACTTCAAATTCTTCAATATGTACAGAAGTATAAATATCTTCTTTTACCATTTTTTCAGAAATAAGAACAGAGTCTTCGTAGTTAAAACCACACCAAGGCATAAATGCTACGGTTAAGTTTTTACCAAGTGCAAGCTCTCCATTATCAATACCAGGACCATCAGCTAAAATATCACCTTTTTTGAAACGTTGACCAGGAACACAACTTGGTTTTTGTCCAAAACAAGAGTTTTGGTTTGATTTATGATATTTTAAAAGGTTATAGGTACGAATACCACCATAATCTTCCATATATAAATCATCATAAGCAACAATAACACGTTCTGCATCAGCATAACGCACAATACCGTCACCTTCGGCAACCAAACACGCTCCAGAGTCACGGGCAACATCAATTTCCATACCCGTACCAACAAGTGGACGTTCTGCACGAAGAAGTGGCACAGCCTGACGTTGCATATTTGAACCCATTAACGCACGGTTTGCGTCATCATGTTCAAGGAATGGAATAAGAGCTGCAGAAATAGAAACCATTTGACCCGGAGAAATATCCTGCAAGGTAATTTCTTCTCTGCCAACTTGTAAAACGTCACCATCAGTGGAACGAGCAGTAATAAGTTCCCCTTTTAACGTACCGTCACTTTCTGTGGCAACATTAGCTTGAGCGATAATTTGGTTAAGCTCTCTTGTTGCATCAACATGGATAATTTCATCTGTTACTTTACCGTCTTTTACAACACGGTAAGGAGTTTCAATAAAACCAAACTCATTAACTTTTGCATACGTTGTCAAAGAAACAATAAGACCAATGTTTGGACCTTCAGGTGTTTCAATAGGACAAATACGTCCATAGTGTGAAGAGTGAACGTCACGAACTTCAAAGCCTGCACGCTCACGAGTAAGACCACCAGGACCAAGAGCAGAAAGACGACGTTTATGGGTTACTTCTGATAAAGAGTTTGTTTGATCCATGAACTGTGAAAGTTGGCTAGTACCAAAAAATTCTTTAAGAACAGCAGCAACAGGTTTAGGGTTAATAAGATCATGTGGCATAAGAGTATTTACTTCTTGAATACTCATACGTTCTTTTATAGCCCTTTCCATACGTACTAAACCAATACGATATTGGTTTTCAACCAATTCCCCAACAAGACGAACACGACGATTACCAAGATGGTCAATATCATCAGCTGCTGCGTGTGTATCTTTTAAATTCACAAGCACTTTCATTGCTGTAAGAATATCATTATCTGTTAAAATACGTAAATTTGTATCTTCATTCATTCCTAAACGTTGGTTAATTTTATAACGACCAACAGAGGATAAATCATAATAATCGATATTACGGAAAAGATTATCAAAGAAAGTTGCTGCAATTTCAGGAGTAGGAGGCGAACTTGGACGAAGTCTGCGATAAATTTCTTCTTGAGCTTTTTCTTGGCTTACAGTTTTATCAAGAGCCAACGTATCACGAATAGAAGAAGAAGTGTCTGTACCACGAGTATAAAGAATTTGAATATCTTTAATACCAGCTTCGGTTACTTCTGCAAGAAGGCCTGCAGTAATTTCATCACCAGCTTCAGCAAAAATTTCGCCTGTGTTTGGATTAACAATATCACTAGCTAAGAAAAGACCTAAAATTGAGGTAGGATCTACTTCTAAATATTCTCTGCCAGAATCACAAAGGTTACGCCAATCACGAGTGGTCATAACTTTGCCTTGCTTAATGAGAACTTTACCGTCTTTATCTACAATTTCAGTATAGCAAGGTTCTTTGCGATACATATCTCTTTGGATTTTCCAAAGCACTTTATTATTTTCAAGACGATATTCTTCTTTTTTATAGAAGGTATCCAAAATTTGCGTTTTATCCATGCCCATTGCTTTTAAAAGCACGGTTGCAGGCATTTTACGACGACGGTCTATGCGAACATAGAGTATGTCTTTATGGTCAAAGTCAAAATCAAGCCAAGATCCACGCATTGGGATAACACGGCATGAATATAAAACTTTATGTGATGTATGAGTCTTTCCGCCATCATGCTCAAAAATAATACCGGGAGAACGTTGTAACTGGTTAACAATAACACGTTCTGTACCATTAATAATAAAAGTACCTTTTTCGGTCATAAGTGGCAAAGTACCAAAATAAATGTCTTGTTCTTTGCCGTCGCGGAATGTACGGTTGCCTGTTGCTTCATCCACATCATAAATATCCAATCGTACACGAAGACGAATAGGAGCTTCATAAGTAAGACCTTTAGAAATACATTCTGCTTGGTCGTACTTTGGTTCGCTAATATCATAGCTAATATACTCTAAACTAGCTGTACGATTAAAGTCTTCAATAGGAAATACAGAACGGAACACCCCTTCAAGACCTTCATCAGGTAAGCGTTCTTTTCTTCCTTCTTGTAAGAAGACTTTGTAGGAATCCACCTGTAAATTTAAAAGGTGGGGGATAGGGATGGAAACCTTGATTTTACCGAATTGCTTCGTTAATTGGCCCATTACTTTACCTCAGAAATGGCTTGGTCCTACGGCTTTGTAGGAAAATTCTACCAAAAAAAGATTTTCTTGGCAGGCGATTTACGCTAAAACAACACAAAAAGCCCCTAATTTTAACCTCTAAAACTAGGAGAATTTTTATGTATTTTTAGTATCTGTCTGAATTGTTTCACAATTTCTTTTTATAGCTACTCCATACTCATTATATTAGAATAGGAATTTGTAAAAATAACTTTTTTTATTTTTAAATGCAAGCTTTTTTTTTAGCAAATTCTTAATTTTATTATATAGTTTATTATAATTAGTTAATATACGTTAACTATGTTTTACATCAATTTTATTTTACTAATATAGAGTGTTTTTCTACATTAATGTTATTTCTCTTATTATATAACATTCTTTCACCTTATTTATGTTAAAAATATTTCCTATCATATTTTACCTTAATAGAAATTCTGATAATTCTTATACGTTTAATAATTTTTTTTAATCAATTAGTATTTTTCTTATTTAAATCTAATATAAAATTATAAACTTATTTTTTTTAGATTAATATCCTTAACTTTGTGATTAATAAAATTTTTTAAATATTTCTTTACATTAATATATAAAAAAGCTATTAACCTGTGTTCGATTTTATATAACTTGAGGAAAAAAATTATGAACTGTATTAAAAGAGCTTCTTTAACTGTTTTAGCTCTAAGTTTTTTAGGCATAGCAACTCCCAATTATGCTCATGCTGAAGGTTTTGCTTTACAAGATTGGTCTGCACGTGCTGCTTCCTTAGCAGGAGGTGTTGTTGCCAGAGGAGGAGATGCTTCTTCTGTTGCTTATAACCCTGCTGCCATTACAGAACTTGAAGGCACTCAAATTATGGGTGGTTCTGAAATTATTACGTTATCTAATACAATCACAGGACCTTATGCAAGTAAATCAAAAGACCGTTTCTATTTTGCTCCGCATGGTTACATTACACACAAAGCAAGTGATACTATTTCATTAGGCTTAGGAATTTATTCTCGATATGGATTAGGTAATGAACATGATATGAATTGGTTCGGAGCAGGAGAAATTTATAATATCCAACTTCTTACAAGTTCTATTACTCCTATTATTGCATACCGTGTCAATGATAAACTTTCACTTGGTTTTGGTCTTGAATTTATGGCAGGTATTGTTGACCTTGATAAACGTGTAGGCATACCTAATGTTGGCTTTATCGGAACAAGTAAACTTTCTGGTGATGCAACAGATTTTGGCTATAATCTTTCTGCTCATTATAGATTTAATGATCAATGGAAAGCAGGTTTTACCTATCGTTCCCATGTAACATTAAATTTCTCTGGAGATATGGATTTTTATGCTAAAATTCCAGGAGCTCCACAACCTACAATGACTTCTGTACCAGGTTCTGCTAAATTATATACTCCAGATAGTTATACTCTTGCTCTTGCTTATTATCCAACTCAAAATCTTAGTCTTGAAGGTCAAGTACAATATAATACTTGGAGTAATTACAATAACCTTACAATCAGCTTACCCGCACCTTTTGGTAATCAAACAGAAATTAAAAACTGGGAAGATACTTGGTTTTTCTCTCTTAGCACAGAATACCAATACAACGATTGGCTCACTTTACGTGCAGGTATTTCACACGAAACTTCCCCAGTAAAACAAGCTTGGGCTGATTATGTAGCACCTGTTAATGGACGTTGGAAATATACTGCTGGTTTTGGTATCCAAAAAGGTAATTGGACTTATGATATGTCTTATGTTTACCACGATATAAAATCCCTTGAATACAACGGAAGTCATACAAAGGGTGTTATACACGGAAGTAGATCAACTGATGTAAGTGCTCATACTGTTGCATTTACCTTTGGTTATAAATTTTAATAAAATAAATAACGTAATGCTATAAAAATCAAAGAGAGGATCTTTTCCTCTCTTTTTTTATGAATTTTTTATGATGTGTTTCTAAATTAGGGAGTATTTTTAAATGCTGAATTGTCAATCCAAGTGCGACACCTCTTGTAGAAAAACTTCAATTGGAGTTGTCCAATTTAGACACTTTCTAGGTCTATTATTGATGAGTTCTAATTTTTGTCGTAATTCTTCTTG
>JARHYD010000096.1 GCA_029258655.1 Mailhella sp. | reverse complement strand
GATGTGTGTAGCTCAATAGTAAAACCTCCATGTATTGTTTATCCAAATATTATTCTACATAAAGGTTTTGTATTGGGCTACTTTTTTTTAATACCTGTCGCACTTGGGTTTACAATTAAAAAAAAACAAAAAACTTTTTTATTTTTAGGAAAAAACTTTTTTTCCTACTACCCTAAACTAGGTAAATTTATTGAAACATATTTCAATAAATTTACCTGATTGAGGGGACTTGAGGGAAATCATTTCGCTTTAGCCGTTACGACAAAGGAAGTTACGGATAAAGACAGTGTAACCCCTAAAGAAAAAATAATTTTCCTAATTTATTCAAAATAAATCATTATTCTTGAATTTTCAAAAAATTAACAAGATAATAAATAATATTTATCTTTTTTATTTCTAACATATTTTTTTCTTATCGTATGAAAAACCAATCAAAAATAAAAAAATATTTATCAATAATCTTTTATTTATTCTTTTTATCTTCTTGTACTACATTAAAAATCCCCTCAACCTATCACTATCAAGCTATCAAAACACAAACATTTACTCTTGCAACTTGGCAAAAAATAACAGATCCCGATGCACCTATTCGTATTTATGTAGAAGGAGATGGAAATGCATTTGATAAATGGGGAAATCCAACCAATAATCCTACCCCAAAAAGCACATTTGTTAGAGAAATGGCATTTAATGATTATAATCCAAATGTTGTTTATATAGCTCGTCCCTGCCAGTTTATTCAAACAAAACTATGTACAAAAGAATGTTGGAGTACAGGAAGATTTTCTTATCAAGCAGTACAAGCACTTTATGAAGCAACAAAGAAAATTTCCCATAATAAACCAATTATCTATATTGGATATTCTGGAGGAGCATTATTAACAGGACTTGTTATACAAGAATTTCCACAAATTAATGTTATAAAATGGATCACCATTGCAGGACTTTTAGACCATAAAGCATGGTCTGATTATTTAAATCTTTATCCCCTAACAAAATCCCTAAACCTAAAAAAACTTCCGAATCTTCCGCAATTACATTACATAGGAAAAAATGATTCTGTTATTCCACTACCACTTATAAAAAAAATTACACATGGAAAAAATCTATATATTATTAATAACGCAACACATAATTCTAACTTAGAACAAATTTTTCCCTTAATATATAAAGAATAACAATATGCTAAAACAAAAAATAGTTTATTATAACAAAAGGTACAAATAATTTTTAACGTAACTAAGGTGTGTTTCTAAATTAATTTTTATTTTTCTTATTGATATAACATTTTCTTATTTATTATACTATTACATAGTATCAAGTTTTATAAAGGGTTTCACCCCGTTAGCCCAAGCAATGCTCCCCAGTTTCACACTCTTTCAGCAAGTCGCTGCCAGAGAGTGAAACTTATTAAGCCAGTGACTTTATGAAAATATTTTTTGTTTTATCAGTCTAATATATTAAAGTAATTATAAATAATTTAGAAACACACCCTAATTTAAAACTACCTCATAACACATCACTTTTTCTCATCCAATTTTTCTTATTAAAAAATGTCGACTTTATATTATATTTATTATATAGCAAATCAAGAAATATGAAAACAATAAAAAAATTAAATTATATAAAATAACATACTAAGAAATAAAAATAAGTTATTTAAATAAGTTATAATAACTAGTTCTTCTTCAAGAATATTTATAAAAAGTTTTATAAGAATTTCTTTACAACGAGGCGAATATGGAAATTTTTCTTATTGGAACGATTTGGTTTTTAGCGGGATTTATTAATGGATTAAGTGGAATGGGAGCAGGACTTTTTGCAGTTCCCATTATGGCTCTTTTTATGGATATGCATCATATCGTACCAATAACGTGTTTTACAGGAACTATTATTTCAGCATTACTAGCTATTAAATTTAGACAAGAAATTCATTTTAGAGATATTATCCCCTGTCTTCTTTTATCTATTCCCGGAGCATTTTTAGGTTCTTATCTTCTTCTTATCATCTCTCCATTTTATATTAAAATTTTTATGACTATTTCCCTTTTGTCTTATGTAACATGGATGATTTGCCATAAATACGAAGTAAAAGAAAATAAAGATTCTATCTTTTATAATGCACTTAGTGGATTTGGATCAGGTCTTTTTGGTTCAACTATTTCTTTTACAGGGCCTCCTATTGCAATTTATGTTTTATATACAGGAATGAATAAACAAAAGGCATTAGGAATATTAGGAACTGCATTAATTTTTACAACTGGAATGAGTGCTTTTTCTCATTTTGTTTCTGGATTTTACACACAAGATTTATTGCAAGATATTTACCTTTGTACACCATCAGCCATTATAGGAACTCTTTGTTCATTTCCACTTATAAAATATATAAGCCAAAACCTTTTTAAAAAAATTCTTCTTTTTATTGTTGCTTTCGCAGGAGTAACAGGAGCAATCAATATCATAATAGAAATTCTAGTATCATAATTTATCAATATAAACCATAGAGAAAATGATTTCTAATCTACTAAATTATTTTTTTGGGGAAAATGATTTCCCCCAAGCCCCCTCAATCAGGCAAATTTATTGAAATACCTTTCAATAAATTTGCCTATACTAAGGCATGAGTAGAAAGTCTTTTTTTTCAAAAAAAGTTATTTATTTTTATATATTAGATATAAATAGGGTCTGATGTTACTATATTACAACTCTTTTACTTCATTCTTTAAACAAAAATATGGGAAAACTTTTTTAAAAGTTTTCCCATAATAAAAAGTTAATATAATAGCAAAATAAAGTTATTTTTCTTCTTTATAGTCTGCTTTTAATGTTTCCAAAAATGAAAGATTTGGATTTTTGTTTTGGAAAATTTTATTAGCTTTCATTTTAAAAGCTATTGGAAGAACTTCATCAATATGAGTTACATATTTGATTTTTAAGTGGCTTGTTATTTCACTTGGAATTTCTTCAATATCTTTTTCATTATCTTTAGGAATGATAACTGTTTTTATATGAGAGCGTTTAGCAGCAAGAAGTTTTTCTCTTAAACCACCAATAGGAAGTACACGTCCTCTTAGTGTTATTTCTCCTGTCATGGCAACGCTTTCTTGAACAGGAATACCTAAAAGAGCAGAACTAATTGATGTAGCCATAGTGATACCTGCACTTGGACCATCTTTAGGCGTTGCACCTTCTGGTACGTGTATATGAATATCAATATCTTTATAAAAATCAGCACGTAAGCCTAAAATGGTTGCTCTTGATCGTACATAACTAAAAGCAGCTTCAGCTGATTCTTTCATAACAGAACCAAGTTGACCTGTTGTAGAAACTTTACCTGTACCCGGCATAATGGTTGTTTCGATGTATAAAATATCACCACCAACATTATTATAGGCAAGACCTGCAACAACTCCAATTTGTGATTTATTTTCTCTATCCCCAAATCTATATTTTGTAACACCGAGATAATTATGTAAATCTTTTTTGGTGATAGTAAAATGTGTATTTGTTAATTTTTCATTATCAACTAATTTAATAGCTGTTTTACGACAAAGTGTAGCAATTTGTCTTTCTAAGTTTCTTACACCAGCTTCACGAGTATATGAACGAATAACTTCAATCATTGCGTCATCTTGAATAGTTAAACAATCTGGTTCTAAGCCGTGCATTTTACTTTGTTTTGGTAAAAGAAAGTCTTTTGCTATGCTCATTTTTTCGGTTTCAAGATAACTTGAAAGTTCAATTATTTCCATACGATCACGGAGAGGTCCGGGAATATCAGAAAGAGAGTTAGCTGTTGTTATGAAAAATATTTTTGAAAGATCATAATCTAAATCAAGATAATGATCATTGAAAGAACTATTTTGTTCTGGATCTAAAACTTCTAAAAGAGCTGATGATGGATCACCACGAAAATCAGCAGTCATTTTATCGATTTCATCTAAACAAAAAAGAGGATTGTTTGATTTTGCTTTTTTTAGAGCCAAAAGAATTTTACCCGGCATAGCACCAACATAGGTACGTCTGTGACCACGTATTTCTGCTTCATCACGAACACCACCTAAGGAAATTCTTACAAAATCTCTACCTGTTGCTTGTGCAACAGATTTAGCAAGAGAAGTTTTACCCACACCAGGAGGACCTACAAAACAAAGGATAGGTCCTTTTAATCCATCTGTAAGTTTTTGTACTGCAAGATATTCTAAAATACGTTCTTTGGGTTTTTCTAGTCCAAAATGAGCATTATCTAAAATATTTTTTGCATCTTTTATATCAATGTTAATTTCTTTTAATTCATTCCAAGGTAAATCAAGAACCCAATCAATATAGTTACGGGAAACAGTATATTCTGCAGAAGAAGGAGACATTGGACGCAATTTTTTTAGTTCACGCAATGCTCTTTCTTTTGCTTCTTCTGGCATATTTTTTTCTCGAATACGCAATTCAAGATTATCTGCTTCTGCTTGTGGGTCTTCATTTCCCATTTCTTTATGAATAGCTTTTATTTGTTCAGCAAGATAATATTCTCGTTGATTTTTTTTCATTTGTTCTTTTACACGAGATTTTATTTGCTTTTCAAGATCAGAAACAGCTAGTTCACCGTTTAATAATTCATAGGCTTTTGCGAGTCGTTTACCAGTATCAAGAATTTCTAATACTTCTTGTTTTTTGGTATAATCAACACGAAGATGAGGCATAATAGCATCAGAAAGTTTACCAGCATTATGAATCCCAGAAATAGCTGCAATATGTTCTTGAGTAATTTTTCTATTTGTTTTAGAAAATTCTTCCATTGCTTCATGGACAGCACGATAAAGAGCTTCTGATTCTTTTGGATTTCCTTCTATGTCGGCAATTTGTTTTGTAATAAGGCAGGGATAATTTTTATTACCAAAAGGTGTAAGTTTTTGGTCACTAAAAAAAGAATTGTCTGCATTGGGTTCAAGCAAAAGTAAGTCTTCTTTATTTTCAAGGCTTTCCCATGTTGCACGATAAAGACCTTCAAAAAGCACTTTAATACTTCCATCAGGTAAACGCATAAGTTGTAATATGCGACTAACAACGCCAATAGTATAAAGATCATCTATTTCTGGCTTTTCAATATCTGCTTCTTTTTGGGCAACTAAAAAGATATTTTTTCCATAAGAACTTATGGATTGTTCAATAGCTCGAATAGAAATATCTCTACCTACAAAAAGTGGAATTATTGAACCGGGAAAAATAACGACTTCTCTAAGAGTCATAATAGGTAGAATACGTTTATTCGTATTAGTTAGTAAGGACATATTACCCCTCTAATAAATATATTCTATCATAAAAATTATGAAAGAATATTATTCTGCTTTTGATAAAAATAATGGAGCTTCATTATTTTCAATAACATTTTTTGTAATTATGCATTGCTTACCTTTAGCTTTTTCAGGTAAATCATACATAATATCAAGCATAACAGTTTCAAGAACGTTACGAAGACCACGTGCTCCAGTTTTTCTTTCAATAGCTTTTTGAGCAACAAGTTTTAATGCTTCATTTTCAAAATGAAGATCAACACCGTCTATTTCAAAAAGTTTTTGATATTGTTTTGTTAAAGCATTTTTAGGTTCTGTTAAAACTTTAATTAAATCATCTTCACCAAGTTCATCAACATGAGTAATAACTGGAATACGACCAATAAATTCTGGGATTAATCCGAATTGTACAAGGTCAGTAGGTACTACCATATCTAAAAGTTCTGATAATGTATTATCGTTTTTATGATTAATATTTGCACCAAATCCCATGCTTGTACCACGAGATCTTGCTTCTACCATTTTTTCTAAACCAATAAATGCACCACCAACAATGAAAAGAATATTAGAAGTATTGAGTTTGATAAATTCTTGTTGAGGATGTTTTCTTCCGCCTTTTGGTGGAATATTTGCATCTGTACCTTCAATAATTTTTAAAAGTGCTTGTTGTACACCTTCGCCAGATACATCGCGAGTAATAGAGGCACTATCACTTTTTCGAGAAATTTTATCAATTTCATCAATATAAATAATGCCACGACTTGCGGCTTCTAAGTCGTAACCAGCATTTTGGACTAACTGTACAAGAATATTTTCAACATCTTCACCAACATAACCTGCTTCGGTAAGTGTTGTTGCATCACAAATAGCAAAAGGAACATTTAAAATTCTTGCAAGGGTTCTTGCTAAAAGAGTTTTTCCACTACCTGATGGACCAGCTAATAAAACATTGCTTTTTTCAAGCTCAACATCACCAAGTTCTTGTTTGAAAAAAACGCGTTTGTAATGATTATACACTGCAACAGAAAGAATTTTTTTAGCATTATCTTGACCTATAACATATTCATCAAGTTTTGCTTTTATTTCTTTTGGGGTAAGCAATGTTTCTGGTGCTTCTGTTTTAGGTGCGTCTTGGCGTTTTATGATAAGATTGCAAGCTTCTATACATTTATCACAAATACAAGCATTTCCTTGCACTACAAAATGTTTTGCATTAAATTCACTTGTTCCACAAAAAGAACAATACATACCTTCGTTATTTTCACTCATGGTTAACCTACATTAAATCTTTTCTTGAAGTAAGAATATTGTCAATAATACCATATTGTAATGCATCTTCTGCTGTAAGGAAGTTATCACGTTCTGTATCAAGAATTACTTTTTTTATGCTTTGTCCTGTATTTTCAGCTAAAATGCTATTAAGGTCTTTTTTCATTCGTAAAATTTCTTTTGTATGAATTTCAATATCCGTAGCTTGACCTTGATAACCTGCTGATGGTTGGTGTATCATAATTTGACTATGAGGAAGAGCAAAACGTTTTCCTTTTTCTCCACCAGCTAAAAGAAATGCTCCCATACTTGCAGCTCTGCCCATGCAAAGAGTTGTCACAGGGCAAGCAATAAATTTCATAGTATCGTAAATAGCCATACCTGCGGTAACAGAACCACCAGGACTATTAATATAAAGACTAATTTCTTTTTCAGGATCTTGTGATTCTAAAAATAATAATTGTGCACAAATAAGAGAAGCAACAGTATCATTTACTTCTGTGCCAAGTAATATAATACGGTCTTTTAATAAACGAGAATAAATATCATAAGCTCGTTCACTGCGACCAGTTGTTTCAATGACCATAGGTATATTCATGGTTTACTCCTCGAAAAAATAGTTATTCTTATATATAACTACCCGCAGACAAAAGACTTTGCCTGCGGATAAGAAAAAAGTTCTATAACGTAAAAATAGTAATGGCAAAGTTTTGACTTTTATTAATAAAAATATGCAAAATATTTGCCAAAATTTTAATTTATTTATATTTTTTATAATTAATTAACGTATTTTTTATATTTTTTGTTAATTATTGAGCTTTTTCTACGTGTTTTGCTTGTTCATACATAAGGTCAAGAGCTTTACCTGCCATAATTCTTTCTTGAATATCTTGAATCATGCCAGATTGAAGAACATGATCACGTACTTGCTCGTAACTTTGACGAGTTTCCATAGAAAGTTGGCGAATATACATATCTACTTCTTGTCCAGATACAACAAAGTTCTCACGGTAAGCAATAGCTAAAAGGAATACGTGTTCTTTGGTTTGTTTTTCTGCTATTTTTTGACCTTCATCTTTGAGAGATGCAAGAGCTTTTATCATTTCTTCTGGATCAATATTTTGTTGACCTAAGTGATTTCTTGCTTCCATCATATAATTTGAAAGTGCTTTTTGCACCATACTTTCTGGCAATTCGTATTCGTATTTTTCAAGTACAGTAGTAATGAGATCTTGTTGTGCTTTATTTTTTACATAAGTAACTTTACTTTGTTTTACTTGAGCTTCAATAGCTTCTTTTAAAGTTGCTACATCATTAAAGCCAACTTTTTTGGCAAATTCATCATCAATTTCAGGAAGAATTTGTTTATGAATTTTATGAAGACGAATGGTAATATCAATAGTTTTTCCACGAAAATCCGCATTTGCATAATCTTCTGGGCAAACCATAGTTCCTTTTACTTCTTCACCTGGTTTTGCAGTACGTACTAATGCATCAATTTCTTTATTGGTTGCATCTTTGTTATCAGAAATTTGCATGAGGAAGTTTTGTGCTCCCATACCAGGAACAGGGTTACCTTCATAAGAACCTTCAACGTCAACCATAAGAACATCACCATCAATAGGATTTCTTACTTCATTAACATCTTCTAAAGTAGCCATGCTACGACGAATTTGGGTAGTGAAATTATCAATTTCTTCTTGACTTACTTCTTCAGATTCTACATTTACACTATATTCAGAAAAATCTTTTGGGAGTTCAATTTCAGGGAGAACTTCAAAAGTACACGTAAATTCAAAATTATTATCGCGAGTAAGTTTTTTAGCTTCGTCTTGTTTTTCAAATTGAACACGGCTGATAGGACGAATTTTTTCTTCTTCTAAGATTTTATTAATAGTAGCATTGATAAGGTTTTCAGTAGCATAATTGTATACTTCTTCACCAAAACGTTTTTCAATAACACTAGCAGGAACTTTGCCTTTACGGAAACCATTGAGATTTAATGATTTACCGTATTCACGGATAGTAGTATTAATACTGTTGTTTACTTCATTAGCATCAATAGTGATAGCTATTTTACGTTTTGTGGAAGAAACCTTTTCAATGTTGTGGGACATGGTGTGACTCCTTATATAGTGTGCCGGCATAGTTGGCACTCTTTGGAGCCTTTGACCGGTCAAAGAATTTTAGTGGTACGAGAGAAGAGACTCGAACTCTTAAGGATTACTCCGCTGGATCCTAAGTCCAGTGCGTTTACCAATTCCGCCACTCTCGCA
>JARHYD010000095.1 GCA_029258655.1 Mailhella sp. | reverse complement strand
AATTTAATGGTTTAACAGATGATAAATTTATATTGCATTTAAAAGAATGTGAATGTAGATTTAATTTTAGAAATGAAAATTTTACAAAATTTATAGAAAAACTTTATTTCAAAAATAAAAAGTGATGGTCTAGCCCCTTGCAATTTGTTCAGGTGACTATGTACACTGTAATTTTTCTTCAATAATAATTACAATATCTCGTGATAATTTTGTTTTACCAAAAATTGTTTTTTTATCATAGTTATTTAAGCAATTATAAAATTATAATTATCTTTATTTCTTTGCAGCTCCCTCGCAATAGTTGAATGATGTCGCCCCATTAAATTAGCAATTTTTCTACAACTAAAATTTAAGGCTAGATATACCTCTAGCTTTCCTCTTTCAATTATAGTAAGATGTGTGTAGCTTAATAGTAAACCCCTTTGTATTGAGCTACCTTTTTATTCAATACTGTCACCCTTGGGTTTACAATTAAAATTAAAAAAAAAGATTTTCTACTCATGCACTAAAATAGGCAAATTTATTGAAACATATTTCAATAAATTTGCCTAATTGAGGAGGATTGGGGGAAATCATTTCCCCCAAAAAATAAAAATTATTTTTGCATAATAGCGTCTAAATATGCCATACCTAAAGAATAGATATGTGCATTTTCTTTATCTATTTCTTGATCACGCAAATCAATTTCTAAAATATAATTTTTACATGCTTGACAAGTTAATGCACGTTCATTTTTATTCTTATCAGCATAAGTCATTTCTAAATTTTTATCTTCTTCTTTTCCACAAATGTGGCATTTACTTCTTTTATAACGCCATAATGTACCACAATCTGCACATAATAATTCTCTTTGTCCCTCTTTAAAACGAATAACACTCATATTAGGCTTACCAGAACAAACAGGACAAATTTGTGTTTCCTCAATATCTTCTAATACAGGTAAACTTCTAGCAAACCTAGCAAGCAATGTATGGCTTGCTCTTGTTAATAAAAGTTCTAATACACTATAAACATTAGTAAAATATGTTTCATCGGCTAATTTATCTTTAGCAAAATTCTTTTCTATAAATTTTTCTAACAATTCTTCGTGATTTTCTTTATTTGCAATAAATTCTTTACATAAGCGACGAGCTGTACTTGGCTTTATAAGAGGAACAATTTCTTCTATAATAGAATTTAAATGAGGCAAAGCTGTTTTCATACTTTGCAATAATTTTTGACAAATAATATGCGATTTTTCAGAACAAACAGGAAAATCTTTAACATCAACATACGGCACTTTTTCTTTTTGTTTTTTTAAGGAAAGTGCAGGTTTTTTCATTTTTAATTCTTCTAAAAGTTCTTCTTCGCAAATCAGAATTGGCGTAAATATATCAATAAGATTTTGAGCTTCAGGATGCTTCTTCCTCATTATTTTTAAGGAGCTTTGTAAATTATCAATAATCATATAATCCTCTATACACCAAACTTCAAAATAGGGGGAGTATTCCTCCCCCATTATTTATAAGGTTTAATATGTTATATTACCATATTTTTCATCATCATCTGTAAGAATGTAGATAACTCTAACTTCTTCTGGATTAAGAGCGTGTACTTTTGGAAATTCTTTTTTAAGCTCTTCAACACGTTTTTCAGCAAGAGCAAGAATTTCGTCACGTTCACCATAAACCATACAACCTGTTGGACAAGATTGTACGCAAGCAGGAATTTTACCTTCTTTTTGGCGATCAAGACACATAGTACATTTTACAACTTTACCTGTTCTTTCGTTTCCTCTAGGAATAGAATAAGGACAAGCACCATGTACAGAATCAAGATTATCTATGGTAAGATTATCTAAGAAAACAACTGCACCAGTTTCTTCATCATGTAATGCTGTACCTTCTTCAGCAGAATAAAAGCAAGGAGCATCTACACAATGGCGGCACATATCAGTAAAGAAATGCCAATAAGGTTTTCCCTTTTCATCTCTACCTTCTTCAAAACGAACGATTTTATAAGTATCACCGTCCATATCAGGTGGATTTTGATACGTACCTGATTGTACCGTAGAGGTTGCTTCCAAGTTGTTCCATTGCTTACAAGCAACTTGACAACCACGACAACCAGTACAACGGCTTACATCAATAAGAATGGATTTTCCGTCTGCCATGACCTATCTCCTATATTTTCTCAATATTTACCATGAATGCTTTATATTCAGGGGTTTGACTATTTGCATCACCAACTGTTGGAGTAAGAAGGTTTGCAGAATCATCTTTACCATTTTCAGGGAAACGCCATCCATAGTTATAGGTCATACCAACTTGGTGTACTTTTTTACCACCACATTCAAAAGGACGTAAACGTACAGTTACCATTGCAACAGCTTCAACAGATCCACGAGCAGAACGGATTCTTACACGTTCACCATTTTTAATGCCTTTTTCTTTTGCAAGCTCTTCACTCATTTCAACATAAGATCCTGGTTGAGTTTCCAAGAGCCATGGTTGCCAACGAGTAAAGCCACCAGTACACCAGTGTTCTGTACAAGAATATGTAGTCATAACAATAGGGAAATCTTTTGATGCATTTGCAACAAGGTCTTTTTCCCCATTATAAAGAGTAATTGCAGGATTAATGCGTTGACCTGACATAATATTCTTTGCAAAAGGACTTTCAAGAGGTTCATAATGTTCAGGGAAAGGACCATCTGCAAGACCTGGTCCAAACAATGAACCTAAACCAGTAGGACTCATGATAAATGGTAAGGAACCTTTTTCATCATTGAGAGGAGCTGCTCCTCCGTCAACAATATCCCCAACCCATTTACCATCTTTCCATTCAATAAGTTTTAGTTTTGGATTATAAGGTTTACCATTTGGATCAACTGACGCACGGTTATAAATAACACGACGGTTCATAGGCCATGCATAGGACCATTCAGAATATAATCCAAGTCCTGTTGGGTCTGCTTTACTGCGACGTTTCATAAGGTTTTCACCATCTTTTGTGAAAGAACCAGAACAAATCCAGTTACCACAAGAAGTTGAACCATCATCTTGTAAAAGAGCAAAACCAGGTACACATTCACCTTTTTTATATTTTACACCGTCAATAGTTATATCTTTTGTAAAATAACCATTGATGTATTTTGCAACACGTTCTGCGTCAAAGTGTTTTTTATTATCCACAAAGTCTGTGTTAATATATTTAATAGCGTCAGGTAAAGCTCCACCTTCTTTTTTATAAAGTTCTTTAAGCTTTTCCATAATACGCCATACAATTTCACCTGCTGGAATTGCATCACCGGGAGCTTTTGCTGCTGCGTATTTCCATTGCATCCAACGACCAGAGTTTGCTTGGCTACCTTCTTTTTCTACTGAAGCAGAAGCTGGAAGCAAGAAACATTCTGTTTTTTGTTTGGAAGTATCAATACCAGGAGCTTTCCAGAAGGAAGCAGATTCATTATCAAAGATATTGATATGAACCATAAAATCAAGATTTTGCATTGCAGCACGAACTTTATTCGTATTTGGCAAAGAACAGCATGGGTTTTGACCAATACAAGTTAAAATCTTAATTTTATTATCATACATTGCGTCAATCATTTTCATAACAGACGCATCTTGTCCATCATCAATTTTTGGTAAATATTCATAACCAAAGCCAAGATCCTCGCCTACACCCTCTGGGTAGAAAGAACGCATAAGACTTACAGCATATTTACCTTGATTGCTTTTCCAGTTTACAGATTTTGGTTCGTGAGTCTTATAGCTCACAGCATCCATATAATCTTTTAATGTCACTTGACTAGCTTTTGGAGCTGGCAAATAACCTGGAAGATAATGATACAATAATGCATGGTCAGTAGAACCTTGAACGTTTGGCTCACCACGAAGAGCATTAATACCACCACCACAAACACCAATATTACCAAGTAAAAGCTGAACAATAGCCATAGTACGGATATTTTGCACACCCACAGTATGGTGACATTGTCCTAAAGCGTACATAATAGTACCAGCTTTATTTGGTTTACCAGTAGCACTAAAAGATTTATAAACTTTTAATAAGTCCTCTTGACTTGTACCTGTAATAGAAGAAACAGTTTTTAATGAATAACGGCTATAATGCTTTTTAAGAAGTTGGAACACACAATTAGGATCTTTTAAACTTGGATCTTTTTTAATGCTTCCATCTGCATTTGTTTGATAAGCCCAAGAGGATTTATCATACGCACGTTTATCTTTATCATAACCAGAGAAAAGACCATCTTTAAATTTAAAGTCTTTAGAAACTAAACAAGCGGCATTAGTATAATTGAGAACATAATCTTTAAAATAAAGATTATTATCAATAATATACTTAATCATACCACCTAAGAAGGCAATATCTGTTCCTGAACGCAAAGGAACATGATATGTTGATCTTGCTGATGTACGAGTAAAGCGAGGGTCAACGTGAATAACTTCTGCCCCTTTATCTTTAGCTCTCATTACCCATTTAAAAGAAATTGGGTGGTTTTCTGCAGCGTTACTACCTTGAATTAATACACAGTCACTATGTTGAATATCGATCCAATGGTTTGTCATTGAACCGCGTCCGAA
Source organism: Mailhella sp. (assembly GCA_029258655.1). GTDB lineage: Bacteria > Desulfobacterota > Desulfovibrionia > Desulfovibrionales > Desulfovibrionaceae > Taurinivorans. The sequence continues at coordinate 6,648 of JARHYD010000095.1, read as the reverse complement.
CGACTCTCCCAGAGCCGGTACAGTTGGACCGTGTCAGACACGTGCTTGGTGATCAATATATACCAAGCCAAGTGAACGAGCATAAAGTGTAGTTGCCCAACATTCTTCACTATCAATATTGGAACTACCAAGATGTGCCATTGTTTCTAATCTGTTAACAGTTTGACCTTGCGTATTTTTATAAAGGAAAGATTTATCGCGTTCTTCTTTAATCTTTCTTGCAATACGATCAATCGCAAAATCCCAATCTTTTTCAACCCATGCATCAGTATATGGTGCACGATATAAAACTTTTGTAAGCCTTTTATCATTTGCGGCTGAAGTTTGATAAACACCAGCACCCTTAGCACATAATGTACCTTCATTAACTGGGTGTTCTGGATCCCCTTCGATATTAATAATTTGTCCTGTTTTCTTATCTGTACTGCAAATAAGACCACAACCTACTGCACAGTAACAGCATACAGAAAGAGTTTGTAATGCTTTCTTAATGCGTTCTGCTTTAGTAAGTTCTTTTGCGTGAGCTTCAACAGCAGTAAGATTAATGCCAAGTCCTGACAAAGTAATGCCAGCAGCAATGCCACAGGATAACTTTAAAAAGTCTCTGCGTTTCATAAATCCTCACTTAATCAATCAAAAATATGATAGATTGGATAATTACGTAAGTTTTTAGGATAAAAACCTACAATACATTCCATAAATTAAAAATCTAGCTAGAGCAATACTTTTTTAATTTTTTTTAGAGGAATTTTTGTTTTATAATTTATTTTATTAATTCAAATAGATAATAATAAATACACATTGTTCTTTATTGGACAAAAAAAACATTTTTCATTTTTATTTCTTGAATGTATGCATTATAAAAAAACAAGTAAAAATTTTTATGCTAACAAATCTTCTATTCTATTGATATTATGTAAGTTTTTTCTTAAAGTAGAGGTAAAAGGAATTTGATAAATAAAAGAAGATGCTATGGAATTTTGCATACGAATTTTATTTTCCATAGCATATCTAAAAGCATTTTTAGCATTTGTTGTATAAAGAGAAATTAACGTTTCACGTCTATCATTTTTAGGATCAACAAAAGTATATTGATAATATTGAGGATTTTTTTGCCAAGCAAAGATAAGCTGTTCCAAATCTTCCACTTGGACAAAAGGAGTATCGCAAGGCAAACACAATATAGCTTTATCAAGCTGTTCAAAACTTGTAATAAAGGCATCACATACGCCATTGCCATCATCTAAAATAAAAGTACAAGAAGCTATATCTGGATAATGTAAAATATGTTCTGCAAAAAATTCTTTTTGTTCTTTTCTACAACTAATATAAATAGTTGTATCAATAAAAGTATATTTTTTTATTAATTTTGTAAATGTCCACAGAGATTGCCATAAAAAATCAAGATGAGAAAAAATTTGCTCATTATCTTGCGAAAAAACTAAATAATCATGGGAAGTTAAATACCATTGAGGCAAACAAGATAATTTCATTGTTGCTTTATCTTGCCCCATTCTTAAACTTTTTCCCCCTGCTAAAACAACTAATGCTAGTTTTTCATTCATTTATTTTATCTTTATATGGAGAAAAAATTTTCCCCTCTCTTATAACAATTAGGGTGTATTTCTAAATTAATCTTATTTTATTTTTTTCTTTTGAGATTACACTGTCTTTATCCGTAACTTTCTTTGTCATAACGACTAAAGGAAATGATTTCCTCAAAATTCCCTCAATTAGGCAAATTTATTAAAATATGTTTCAATAAATTTGCTTATTTTAAAGCATTATTAAAAAATTTTTTCTCCCAAAAAATAAAAAAGTTCTTTGTTTTCACATGATAACTATAAATATTTTCTAATGCTATTGCATTACAAATATTTTATTTTTATTATTAGAGAGCGAAGTCTAAAGTATAATTAATTTAGAAAAATATCCTACATTTTTAATAAAAAATTCAATATATACCACACCATTATATTAAAAGTTTTTACAAGAAGGTTTTAGAGAGAAAACTTTTGCAAAAGTTCTCCCCCTAATAACACATACTAAAAAAGCACTTTTATAAAGCAAATCGACAATGAGGATACGTACAAACCTTACATTCTTCACATAATCCACCATTAGCACGTTTTGCAAAAAATTCACGACTTAATGGAGCATTAGCTAAAACAAAAGGTAAAATAAAATCAAATGCAGTAATTGCATGATATAAAGCACAGGCAGGCACACCAATAACAGAACAAGCTGCAAATTCATCATTTTCTGCAAATTTACCAACAAGACTCATTCCACCAGGTAAAACAGGAATACCATAAATACTATCACATAATCCTGCTTCTTCTAAAGCTTTTCTTGTTACATCATCAGGATCAACAGAAAGTCCTGCTGTTGTAATAATTAAATCAACACCATTTTGACGCAATTCTTGTACTGCTTGATAAATTTTTTCTTTTTCATCTGGTGCAAATTTTACAGCAACAACATTACAACCATATTTTTCTACTTTTTTCGTAATAATTGGTTCAAATTTATCTTCAATCAATCCTTTAAAAACTTCTGTGCCTGTAACCAAAATACCAACTTTTGCTTGACGCATAGGCATTACAGAAAAAAGGCTACCTAAACGTAAAACATTTTTAGCTCTTAACCATTCTTGTTTAGAAAGATAAAGAGGAATAGCTCTTGCAGAAGCAATGATTTCACCTTTTTTTACTTGTGTTCCTTGTCTTCTTGTTACAGCAATAACATCACCGTATAAATTAAATTCATTCAATCTATCTTCATCAAGCCATAATAAGCCATCTTCTTGTGCTATAAAAGAAATTTTACCTTCTTTAATTTTTTCTGATTTTATAACATTATCCCCACCTAAAAGCTCACCTAAAACTTTTGCACATTCATTTTCATGTACAAAATTAGGGGTATTCATATCTTGAATAATGCCATTGCTATCATAAAGTTTTTGATTTTGTTCAATATTTTCTTCATCTACAACATAAATAGTATTTTTACCCATACGCTGTAAATCGCACATATCCCCAGCAGTTAATATATGCCCAGCAGAAACCTGAACTCCTTTAAATTCCTTTGGAACAATGCGGGTCATATCATGTAAAGTTGTTTTTCCAAGAGCATCTTCAAGTGGAACAGCTTTTAATTTTAATTTTGGCGTTTCAATACTCATATATGGTGATTCACCACGACAGGCTTTACAAATAATACCATCACGTGCAGGAATTGGCTCATGGCACATAGCACATCGAGTTATACCGCCTTTTCCATGTTTTCCATAATAACGAGGTAAAGCCTCAATTTCTTGTACACTCAAAATAGCTGTTTTTGCTTCTTTTATCTCTTCTTGTAATTTATCAGAATCTTGCTCACGTTTTGGTTTTAATTTCATCAACCATTCTTTGATTGTAGGATATGGTTCAAGTTTATCATAATCTATATAAACCCTTACCCCTTTCCCATTATATTTATTATACAAACTCATAGCATAGCGACCACTATTACAAATAGTAAGCCAACCGTTCCCTACTGTACATGGTGTCAAAATCTGAATAGCATCAGGTAAACATTGTCCTGTTTCACTAATAGCATTAAACAAGCCATGATCTTCAAGCATGGGTTTAACAAATTGTTTTGCATATTCAACCATATACGCCCCAATAATAATACCGGGAGCAGGATAACCATGAAACTTTGTAGCTACGTCCATAAACTCTTCATGTGTATAAGAACCTAATAACATATTTTCTCCAAATTTATTTTATAAATCTTTTTTTGTTCAAACTTCTTAATCTACTTGCATTTTTTTTTTAATTTGTAAAGTAGAAAAATTTATTTTATAGATAATATTTAATCTTTACAAAATTTTTCTTTTGAATATAGTTGATACAGTTTTCAAGTTCACTAAGCTACGGTATTTTTTACTAAGCTTTTTGAACCGATGAGTAATCTTAGGGTATAATTGGAAACGATTATGCCTCCCATGATATCCTTATTTCAAGGACGAGGAAAGAAAACTAATCCTTTTCGTACCTTTTGTATATCATGGAGTATTTCACTTTTAGGAGAAAGGTATGAAAAAATTCTTTTTAACAAAATTCCTTCTTGGTTTAATGCTTCTTGCAAGCCCAATTATAGCACAAGCAAATGAATTAACCATTTCAGCTGCAGCAAGTCTTAATAATGCTTTTACAGAACTTAAAGATGAATTTTTAAAAGAAAATAAAGGTGTTACTATTTACACTAATTTTGCTGCTTCTAATAATCTTCTCAAACAAATGGAACAAGGTGCTCCTGTTGATATTTTTGCATCTGCTGACCAAGAAACTATGGATAAAGCACAATCTGCTTCACTTATCCTTGCAGATTCAAGAAAAAACTTTGTTGAAAATGCTCTTGTTCTTATTACTCCCAAAGCAAATACCACAATAAAATCTCTTAACGATTTAGAAAAAGCACAAAAAATTGCTATTGGTGCTATTGCAACAGTTCCTGCTGGTAGATATGCAAAAAAATATCTTGAAGAAAAAAATCTTTGGTCCAACCTTGAAAAAAAATTAATCTTTGGTGAACACGTACGCCAAGTTTTAGAATATGTAACTAAAGATGAAGTAGATGCTGGTTTTGTATACAAAACAGATGCTTTTATTGCAAAAGATAAACTTAATATTGTAGCTAATGCTGATAGCTCAGAAAAAATCATTTATCCTATTGCTATTACTAAAAATACTCAAAATAAAGAATTAGCACAAAAATTTGTTGATTTTGTTCTTTCTGAAAAAGGACAAGCTATTTTAGCAAAATATGGTTTCCAAAAACCATAATTACTAATATACCATGAACCATGATATTCTTTTTCCACTTTTTCTCTCAATTAAAGTGGCATTTATTTCAACCTTTCTTGCTAGTATTATCGCAATTCTTTTTGCTAAATATATGGCAAGAAAAAATGGGATTATCTCCACAATACTAGATGCTTTTTGCACTCTCCCTTTAGTATTACCTCCCACTGTACTTGGATATTATCTCATTGTTTTACTAGGAAAAAAAGGAATACTTGGTTCATGGCTTTTTGAAATAGGCATACAGCTTATGTTTACATGGCAAGGGGCAGCTATTGCTTGTACTGTTGTTATTTTTCCCCTTGTTTATAAATATGCCCGTACTGCCTTTACACAAGTAGATACGAAACTTGAGCAATCAGCTAGAACTCTTGGTTCATGCGAAATAAAAATTTTTTTTACCATTAGCCTACCTCTCGCATGGAAAGGTATTATGGTTGGAATTATTTTAGCCTTTGCTCGTGGTCTTGGGGAATTTGGTGCAACCCTTATGATTGCAGGTAATATCCCCTACAAAACACAAACCCTTGCTCTTGCTATTTATGATGCATTCCAAAACGGCAATGATACAAGAGCAACCTTACTCGTTATTATAACATCATTTATTTGTGTTACTATTTTATGTCTTGCAGAAATTTTATTAGGAAAAAGAAAGTATGCTTAATGTTAAAATTCAAAAAACTTTTTCCTCAAATAAAAATACATTCAATCTCAATATAGATTTTTCCATTGAAAAAAACGATAATACTACTGTTTTTTTTGGTTCATCAGGCTCTGGAAAAACACTTACATTACACGGGATAACAGGTCTTTATAAAGCTGACAATGCTTTTATCAAATTTCAAAATATTATTTATGAAGATACAAAAAATAATATTTTTCTTCCCATTCAACAACGCGGAATAGGTTTTGTTTTTCAAGATTATGCTCTTTTTCCTCATCTAACTGTCTTACAAAATGTTGCTTACTCACAAAGCAAATTCTTATCTCGTTTCTTTTCTGCTCAAACCAAAAAAAATTGTCTTGAAATTTTAGAAAAATTACAAATTGCTCATCTAGCCAATAATTATCCCTATGAATTATCAGGTGGACAGAAACAGCGTGTTGCCATTGCAAGAGCTTATATTGCTAAATCAAAACTTCTTTTTTTAGACGAACCCTTTTCTGCTCTTGACCCTCTTTTACGAATTTCCATGCGTGAAGAATTAAAAAATCAATTATCTATGCAACAAATTCCAACTATTTTAATTACCCATGATCCCGAAGATGTTCTTTATTTTGCAGATACCCTCATTCTTTTCAATCACGGTACAGCCCAAAAAATAACAAATTTCAAACAAAATAATTTCGATTTATTAACATTAAAAGAATATCTTTTAGAACATATTAAATAAAAAGTCTTTCTAAATTAGGGGGAGAACTTTTTATAAAAAGTTCTCCCCCTAACCCCCTTTCAAAAATTTTTAATCCAAAATCTCTTTTGTATACAAAAGAGATTTTGTTAATCCACTTAAAAACTAGACTATGTTTCCACATTATTTAGAATTATTAAACTTCGTTCTCTAATAATGAAAATAAAAGAGTTGCAATATAATAACATTAAAAAATATTTATATTCAATATACAAAAATAAAGAACTTTTTTATTTTTAAGAGAAAAAATTTTTACTAATATTTTTAATTGTAAACCCAAGTGCGACAGGTATTAAAAAAAAGTAGCCCAATACAAAACCTTTATGTAGAATAATATTTGGATAAACAATACATGGAGGTTTTACTATTGAGCTACACACATC
>JARHYD010000028.1 GCA_029258655.1 Mailhella sp. | reverse complement strand
GATAATTTTATGTTACCAAGATTGTTTTTTCGTTTATTATTATAATTATTTTGGGCTGTTATAGAGTGATAATCTTTTTTGTTTCTGTTTATTTCTCTTATAATGGTTGAATGATGTCGTCCAAGTAAATTAGCAATTTTTCTACAACTAAAATTTAAGGCTAAATATGCCTCTAGCTTTCCTCTTTCAATTATAGTAAGATGTGTGTAGCTCAATAGTAAAACCTCCATGTATATTGTTTATCCAAATATTATTCTACATAAAGGTTTTGTATTGGGCTACTTTTTTTTTATACCTGTCGCACTTGGGGTTACAATTAAAATTATGAAAAAAATTCTAACGTATTTAAATAATGATAATGATTTTCTTGCATTATGTGATAGTTGTAAAAGTTCCTCTGGGTATATAGGGTATGCATTACGTTCTGCTCATTATAAACTAGGTGAAGTAATGGCAACTACTTTATATAATGATAGAAGATCAAATGAAATTACTATTGGTGTACTTATGAGAGCAGGATTTTTTTTCGCTCTAGGGGTTGCTGATAAATTAGAGCAGTTAGGAGTAACTGTTCATTTAGTTCTTATAGAGAAAAATAAAATAGAAGAAAATGATTTACAATATTTTACGAATCAAAATGAGAATATTCTGATAGATGCTGTTATTAATACAGGAAAAAGTATTTTTGATATTTTAAATCAAGTTAAAATTTCTTGTAAAATAGTTACAACAGTTATTCCTGAAAATTCATTATATCTTTTTGATAAATATGAATTTTATTCAGTAAGAATATCAAAAAATCAATACAAAGGAGAGAAAGTAAGTAAAATTTTAAATGGTAAAGGCCCTGATACTGGTGATAGACTGTATAATACATTATAAGCACATATCATTTAACAAGTTAACAAAAGGAAATATTATGAAAAATCAAAATTCTTCAACAACAAATCAAAATCCTACACAAGGAAAAGGGCAAGGTAATGCTGGAGGGTGGCCATCTACGACAGGTAATAAGTCTGGTGGTAATCGTTCTAACAACCCTCCACGAGGTAAATAACTTCTATTTTTAGAAGAAGTAAAATAATATCACTAAGTAATAGCGGTTACTTAGTGATATTTTTAAATTATTTTTTTTATTTTGTCAATTTATAATAAATGCTGAATTATTCTTTCAAATACAACATTTCATGTAGAAAAACTTCAATGGGAGTTTTTTAAGTTTAAACACTTTAGGTCTATTATTGATAAGTTTTAACTTTTTTCTTATGAAGATAATTTGAATTTTTTTTTACATAAATCTAATTATAAATAGTTTTAAAGTTTATTCTTTCATATAATATAGTATTTGTAATTGTTGCTACATTATAAACCTTTTATTTTTATTATTAGAGAGATGATAAAATTTAATGATTATAAATAATTAGAGATATGCCTTAATTATGTAGTAATTTTTTTATCTTTATTGATAATTATGAATGAGTTGGAAATATATTTTAATTTATTGAATACAAAGAAAAATTTGTAATAAAAAGTTTTGTAAGGGGGGAGGGGGAGAAACTTTTTCAAAAGTTTTCCCCCTAAAAAAGTAAAAATATCTTATTTATAAAAATTAAAAATAGAACGACATATATTTTTGAGTTTGTCTGACTTCATTTTTTTCATCATCCAAACTTCAGCAACGCGTTTGGATAAAAAGCCCATAGTAGGGAAAGAGTGTTGCTGTAACATAATTTTGATAAGACTATGTTTATTTTGGATAGCCATAGTCCATTCGTTTATCATTTCTCCACTGCCTTCACCAACAATGGTTACGCCTAAAATTTTACCCCATTTATTGACAGCAACTTTTACAAAACCAGTTTCAATTTTTTCAGCAATGGCAGCTCCATAATCACCATAACGCACAGTGATAACTTCATGGGCTATGCCATCTTTTTCTAATTGAGCAAGACTTGCACCAACGCGTGAAATTTGTGGTTCTGTAAAAATAGTCCAAGGCACAGGATATTTTTTGAAGTTCATTTTAAAGAAAGCAGGAATAAAGCAATTCATAAGAGCAATCATACCTTGATGCATGGCTGCGTGAGAGAATTGGTAATGTCCGTTAATATCACCGCACGCAAAAATATGTTCTTGTGAGGTTTGCAAATAATTATTAACAGTAATACCTTTTTCAGTATATTTTACCCCAGTTTTTTCTAAATTGAGGGAACTTGAATCAAATTGACGACCTAAAGCACAAAGGACTTTTTGTGCTTTAATTGGTGTTCCGTCCTCAAGTTCAAGTATAGTTTGATTATCTTCTTTCGTAAATTGTTTCATTATGGCGTTTTTATATAATGTTACACCATTATTTATTAAGCTTTCTTCTAATAGTGTTCCCACTTCTTTATCTTCACGCCATAAAAGCCCTTTACCCCGAAAGACCATACTTACTTTTGTTCCAAGTCGTGCAAAGGCTTGAGCCATTTCGCAAGCAATAGCTCCACTGCCAAGTACAATCATACTTTCTGGAATTTCTTCAAGAGAATAAAGATTTTCATTTGTAAGAGGATCAATTTCTTTTAATCCTGAAAGATTAGGAAGAGCAGGTCTTGTACCTGTACAAATAAAAATACGTTTTCCTGTAATTTGCTGATCACCAACTTTTATAGTATGGGGATCAATAAATTGAGCTTCCCCTTGCTGATAGATAAGTTTAACTTTTTCAAACATACCCATTGTTTTTTTGTCTGCAATAAACTGTAAACTTTGGCTAATATCAGCAAAAGGTTTTTTGAAAATATCTGTTTTGAGAGCATCAGTTACAGAAAATTCTTTTAATATTTGATATTTTTTCGCAAAACGCAAAATAGCTTTTGAGGGAATGCAACCAACGTTCATACATTCGCCACCAATACGATTTTTTTCAATACCACACACTTTTAAACCCATTTCTGACGCCATAACAGAAACAGCCATACCAGCAGGACCTAATCCAATTACAATAACATCATAATCATACATAGTATTTTCTCTTTTTAGGCATTTTTTTCTTGTGGTGAACCAAAGAATTTATCAGTAAAACGAATATACCAAGCAGCGGATTGGACTTGAAAAATAAAAGCAACAGCAATAACAAGAGCAACATCTGGACCATATTCGCCAAAAGAATTTAAAGCAATAGCAAGAGAAATAGATAAGTTACGCATAACAGTACCATAAACTAAGGCAATGGCATCACCTCTTGGAAGAAAGATTTTTCCTATCATTGTACTAAGGGTATAATTAAAAAGATAAATAATAATAACAGGAAGGCAAATATAAAGAACAGCAAGGGGGTGTTGCACAAGAGAATGAGCTTTAAGAGCAATGGCAATAAAAACAACCCCTAAAACCCCAAGAGTGGAAAAAGAAGAAAAACGTGGTGCTAAATTTTGTTTAAATTCTTTTTCTGTCATTTTTTTTAGGAAATACATTCTTGTAAGTTGTCCAATAAACATAGGAATAAAAACAATATAAATAATTTGTTTAATAATATCTGCCATGTTAAATTGGATAGACTCACCCATAAAGACTTCTAAATAAAAAGGAGTAGCAAGAGAACCAATAGTTAAACCAATAACAGTCATTTTAACTGCTGATTCTAAATTTCCTTTTGCAAAACCTGTCCATGAAATAGTCATACCGCTAGTAGGTAAGAGGGAGGCTAAAAAAAGACCAAGTGCATAATAGGGTTGTTCTTTAAAGAAAAGAGAACCAATAAGCAATGCAACAAAAGGAAGTATAGCAAAATTCACAAATTGTGTGGTTAATTGCGTTTTAATGTCGTTAAATTGTAGGATATTTTTTATTTTCAATGTGGTCATCATTGGGTAAATCATAATAAAAGTCATAGGAACAATTAATGATTTTAAATTTCCAGAGGGTAAAAAATATCCCCATAAAAATCCCGCTAGCATGGCCAAAGGAATAGCAATAACCAAATTTTTATTGATACGAGAAAGGAAAGCCCACATGATATATCCTTATAAAGGAAAAACCCCTGTAAAATGATTTTTACACGGGTTTTCTTTATTTATGAAATTTGTAAAGAGCCTTTTGCTGACATTAATAATGTAACAACATCAGGAGCATCGATTAGAACAAAACGAGGATCCATTTGATCTTCTTTAAATCCATTGTGAAGTAAGCAAGCTCTGCAAATGCAAACTTGTCCACCAAGTTCAAGGAATTTTTCTAATGTACCAGTAACAGCTGGGAATGGAGATCCAATATCCATACCTTCGGTTGCGTTAGGTTGTCCAAGTTCAACAGCTGTAACCATTAAAATAATGGTTGCGGTATGTCCTTGTTTAATTGCGTTAAGACCCATAACAGATGCAACTGTTACTTCATTTGGGTTTGCTTTGCCATGAAAAAGAGTAACGACAAAATCAGTTGTTTTCATAGGTTATCCTCGTTATAATTTTTTTACCTTTTTAAAAAGGTATATTGCCCTGTTCATATCAATCAAATAATCTAACGTCAAGAGATAAAAGGAATAATTAGAGCTTTCTTTTAAAAAAAGGGAAAAAAGTAAGTTAAATCTTATTGATAATAGTTATTTTTATGAAGTAGTTAAAAGAATGAATAAGGATATAAAGGATAGTTTAGGAAAACAATATAAAATGAAAAATACATTCTTTGTATTAGAATATGTTTTTAGATTAAAATATTTTTTGGGGGAAATGATTTCCCCCACTCTCTTCAATCAGGCAAATTTATTGAAATAAATTTGCCTATTTTAAGATATGAGAAAAAAGGTATTTTGTTTTTGTATATTGAATACAAATAAGTTAGAAATATATTCTATAAAACTGCGTCAAAACCTTGTCCGTCAATAATATCTTTTGCTTGTTCTTTTGTAACATTGCCTTCCCAAGAAACACATTTTTTTTCAAGGTCAATGCTTACGTTTGTTGCACCAGCTTTTTCCATAGCTTCTTTTACGGATCTACTACAATTTTGGCAACGCATACCATTTACAGTAATTGTTAACATTTTAATGCTCCTTGTATTGAATATTATTTTCAATTAGTATATCCTTTTATAAAAATAATCAATAGAAATGTAGGCAGTCTTATGAAACTAGAAAATTTATTAAAATTTCAAATTATTGGAATGCATTGTTCTGCTTGTTCTTCACGAATAGAAAATGTTATTTCAAAAATGCCAGAAGTGGAAAAAGTAAGTGTAAGCCTTGCTTCTAATTTTGCTGTAATTAAATTAAAAGAACCATGTGATGTAAAAAACATTATTGTAGAAAAAATTGAAAAATTAGGTTTTCAGGCTCTTTATGTTGATAATTCAGAATCTGCACAAGTTGTTTGGGAAAAGCAACAAAAAACTATGGACGAAGAATTAGCAACTAAAAAACGCCGTGTAAGTATGGAATTACTTTTTACATTGCCTGTTTTTGTTCTTGCTATGGGATACCATTGGCATTTTTTTATGCTTTCTTCCATGCATGGTGAAGTTATGGCAATGGGACAAATTCCTATGCCTTTACCACTTTCGATGGACGGAGTACAGCATACAGCTATTTCTTCTATAGCTTTTGTAATTATTCAATTTCTTTGTGCTAGTGTGGTGCTTTGGTCAGGACGTGATTTTTATTTAAAAGGCATACCAAGTTTAATTCGTAAAGCTCCAAATATGGATACACTTGTTTCTTTAGGAACAGGAGTAGCCTATATTGTAAGTTTATATTATGGTTTTATGCATTGCTATTATGAATTTGCACGAGCTGATTTTACAGGTGAAATGAGTGAAACGTATGCATTGCTTGCATTTAGAGCGTTAGATTTTTTATATTTTGAATCTGTGGCAGTGGTTATTTCTCTTGTTTCTCTTGGTAAGTATATGGAACTTAGAGCAAAAAGAAAAACTTCTGATGCTATAAAGTCCCTTATGGATTTATCGCCTAAAACTGTACAGCGTGTGAAAGAAAACGGTGAATATGAAGAAATTCCAACAGATAGCGTTTTCCCTAACGATATTTTATTTATTGCAAAAGGAAAACAAATCCCTGTGGACGGTGTATTGTTAGAAGGTGAAAGTGTTTTAGACACTTCTGCCGTAACAGGGGAATATATGCCTTTTAGTGTAAAAGCAGGAGATAATTTAATTTCTGGTTCTATTAATACGGGCAATGCTTTTACTATGCGAGCAGAAAAAGTTGGGGAAGATAGCGTACTTGCAAAAATTATTCGCCTTGTGCAAGAAGCACAAAGCTCAAAAGCTCCTATTGCTCGATATGCTGATTTAATTAGTTTATATTTTGTGCCTACTATTTTGTTAATAGCTCTTTGTACGTTTTTATTTTGGCAATTTTTTGCAAATTTTGATGATGCCATTTTATTTTCTGTTTCTGTGCTTGTGGTTGCTTGTCCTTGTGCTTTGGGTTTGGCAACGCCTATGTCTATTATGGTGGCAACAGGACGTGGGGCAAAGCTTGGGTTATTAATTAAAAATGGAACTGCATTAGAATTAGCAGGAAAAGTTGATACTGTGGTTTTTGATAAAACAGGAACACTTACTTACGGTAAAGCAAAAATTTGTTTAGAAAGTGTAGAAACAGAGCAGTATAAGGAACAAGAACTTATTAGCCTATCAAGTACTATGGAAAAAAATTCTGAACACCCTTTAGCAAAGGCTTTTTTGGAAAGTTTTGCAAATGAAGCACCAAACTTTCTTATGCCAATGCTTGAAAGTGTGGAGGAAAAAGTTGGACGAGGAATTATTGCTCAACATCAAGGAAAAACATATTTTTTAGGAAATAAATTATTATTAGAAGAAAATGGAATTTTAATATCAGAAGCATTACAGAAAAAAGTAGATGAAATTATTCTTCTTTCTAAAAGTCCTTTATATTTTGCTGAAAAAACAGAAAGTATAGGACAAGTGCTTGCTCTTTTTAGTATTCAAGATGAAATTAGACAAGAAAGTTTTCTTCTTATTGAAGAATTGAAAAAAAGAAATATAAGCCCAGTTCTTTTAAGTGGTGATAATAAAAAATCTGTGCTTGGTGTTGCAAAACAGCTTGGCATTACTGAAGAAAATTGTTTTTATGAAGTTTTGCCCACAGATAAAGAAGCGTGTATTACTCATTTAAAAGAAAAAGGCAAAACAGTGGCAATGGTTGGTGATGGAATAAATGATGCACCAGCTCTTGCTAAAGCTGATGTTGGTATTGTAATGGGTAGTGGTATGGATATTGCTATTGAGGCAGGGGATATTGTTTTATTAAATGGTATTAAGAGCCTTGATACAGCTTTGCGTTTAAGTAAAGCCACAATGAATAATATTAAATTAAGTTTATTTTGGGCTTTTTGTTACAATGTTATTTTAATTCCAGTAGCAGCAGGTGTTTTTTTATATCCATTTAATTTGAGTTTTTCGCCTATGTATGCAGGAGCAGCAATGGCATTTTCTTCTGTTTCTGTTGTGTTAAATGCGTTAAGATTGCGGAGTTTCAAATAAAAAAATGGAAAAGACCTTGCTAACATCATATAGATTGCCTAAACCATTATTTTGGCAATTATTGGTGATAGCTGCAGTTTTAGGTATTTTTTCATTAGAATATATTTATTATACAAGCCTTAGTTTTTTACTTTTATTGTATTATGGTTATGGAGCATATACAGAAAAGAAAAAATTAAGGCTTTTTTTATTATGCAGTGTTTTTCTTGGATCTTTTCTTTGGGCAAATTTACTTTTACCCAAAGAATCGCAAGCAAATAAAGATTTTTATGCAGAAAATTTTGATCCCATGCAAGAACAAAATATTTGTGGTAAAATTCTTTCTGTGCAAGGTATTCCTGATAGGCGTTTGCGAATAACTCTTGAAAATGTACATATTATACAAGCAAATGCTCCTTGTTTAGAAGAAAAATCAACAATATTGCAAGGGAAAGTTATTTTAACATGGGATAATGCTCCGTTATTGGAGAAAAGACCATTGGCAGGAGAATATATAAACGTAAAAGCAAAAGTTCGTCCTTTTTATGGTTCTCTTGCTGCTTATTGGGAAAAACAAAAAGCATGGTATGGTATTTGGATATATGGAAGTAAAAGCTTTCTTTCTGTTTCTGGAAAATCTGAGTATTTTGCGACTATTCGAGAAAATTTTCGTGTCTTTTTTGCAAATAAACTTTTTTCTGAAGAAGAAAATTTAAAAACAACGTTGGCTAATGAAGAAAATCAAGCAAAAGCTATTTTATTAGCTCTTTTATTTGGAGATAAATTTTATCTAACCCAAAAAACAATGGATATTTTTAATGCTTGTAATGTATTACATTCGTTAGCATTATCAGGACAACATTTATCGCTTGTTGGACTTATTGGTTTTGTTTTTGTGTGTGGCGTTGTTATTGTTTTTCCTTTTTTGTATTTGTATACAGCAAAACGAACTGTGATATTTTATGTTAGTTGTGTTGTAGGTATTTTGTATACATGGCTTGGTTCTGCTCCTTTTTCTTTGCTTAGGGCTTTAGCTATGCTGATTTTTGGTGGTTGTTTATGGTTAAAAAATAAAAATATAACCTTATTTGACCTCTTTTTTTATGCGTTGCTTTTCTTTTGTCTTTTTGCTCCATTATCATTATTTGATTTAGGTGTGCAATTTTCTTTTGTTTCTGTTTTTGCAATTATTCTTATTTTGCCTACATTACAATTTTTGAGAGATGTTTTTTATAGCCATTCACAAACAAAATTAACCACGTTTTTTTATTCTACTTTTTCGCTTTTTCTTCTTTCTTCTTGTATCCAATTTTTACTTATGCCCTTACTTATTTTATATTTTGGTCGCTTTAGTTGGTTTTATGTTTTAAATATTTTATGGTTGCCCGTGCTTAGTTTTTGGATTTTACCTTGTACTTTTTTAGGTTTTATATTTTCTTTTAGCTCAATAGGAACATTTTTTATTTATCTTGCTTCTATTCCGACAACATATACTATTTCCTTATTAAAAATTGGGATTGAATGGAGTATTCAAGCAGATTTGTATCCTTTTGTTCAAAGCTTGTATCCGTGGGGTATAAGTGTTCTTGGGTTTTATTTGCTTGTGCTTTGTCTTTTTTATGGTTTTTCATCACAGACAAAAAGAGTGTATAGTTTTATTATTGTTGCTTGTATTCTTTTATTTTTTCCGTCATTATATAGAAATTTTGAAGAAAAAGAAGGTATAAAAATTCATGTTCTTGATGTAGGGCAAGGGCAAGCTATTTTTCTTGAAACAAAAGAAAAGCGAGTGCTTCTTGATGTGGGAGGAACAAGTTCTCGGCGTTTTAATGTAGGTAAAGATATTGTAGCAAAATATATTACACAAAATCATGCCCCTAGCCTTGATTATCTTATTGCTAGCCATGATGATAGCGATCACATTAACGGTATGTATTCTCTTATACAAACATTTTCTTTACAGACTTTTTATGAAACAAGTATTCCTATAAAGAAAGAAAGTTATGCAAAGAAAAAATTAGATACTATGCGTATGATAAAAAATACAAATACACAACAATTACAAAAAGGCGATTGCCTAGATTTAGGAGAAGGATATATGCTTACAGTGTTATATCCTAGTAGCAGTGGAAAATATGTTTTGACAGATTATACAGCTAATAATAGTTCTTTAGTTTTTCGCTTAACACATAATAATAAGGGAATAGCTCTTTTTTGTGGTGATATTGAAGAAGAGGCTATAAAAACATTAATTCAAATGGAACAAGAAAAACAAATTTATTTACAGGCAGAAGTTTTTATTTTACCTCATCATGGTTCTGGCAATAGTTTTAATCCACAATTTTATGAAAAAGTAAAACCCAATTTTGTGGTTGCATCATGTGGAAAATATAATCGTTTTGGTTTTCCAGATAGAAAAATACGTGCATATTTTGCGAATAAGGGAAAAAAGGTTTTTACCACAGCCGAGTACGGAACAATTTGTTTTATCCATAATAAAAATAAACCAATATTACAGGTTGGTTCTCAATAAAAATAGACCTTAGAAATACAGTATATTTTAGAAGAATAATCTTTTTTACAAATACTATAATTTATAGTAAAATTAGTTTACTTTGTAATGCTAATCAAATTTAATCAATGTATTAATTATATGCGAGAAATTATTATAAAAGCTTTTGGGTATCTTGAACCTATGAATGAACAATGTTTACAAGAATTAGTAAATTTATGTTCTTCTTGGTATTTAGATGAAAATATTTTTCGTCTTGAAGGTAAAGGATTACATATTTATCATGAAGGAGAATATTTTCCTCATGAAGATATTATTGAAGTTTTAGCAAAATATATACAACAAAAAAGTCAAGGTAAGCTTGATATTATTGATTATGAGGCTTGGACTTTAAAGCGGTATTTTTTTGATTATTCTTTGCAAAAAGAAGAAGAATTAAAAATGGGAAAAATTTATTCACGATCATCTTCTCTTGATCATGCTTTAGAGGCATCACAAGAAAAAAATGGATCTATTATAATAAAATAGAGGGCATACATGGAAAAATTACAGTTATGGATTAAGTCAATGCGTTTCTTTTCACTGCCTCTTGTTACTTCTGCTGTTTTTTTAGGAGCAGCTTGTGCAAAGGTGGAAGGAGCTTTTTCTTTACCTATTTTTCTTTTACTTTTTATTACAGGTAGTTTATTACAAATTTTATCCAATCTAGCCAATGATTATGGCGATGCAACAAATGGTGCAGATGGTGAAAATAGAAGTTCTCCAAAAGGTGCTGTTTCAAGAGGAAAAATAAGTCAAAAGGAAATGCTCTATGCTGTTATTATAACGGCAGGATTGAGTTTTATTTTTGCGTTATTACTTATTTATGTGAGTTTTGGTACTGCTCTTTGGGCTTGGATTATTTTTGTTATTCTAACTATTATCACAATTATTGCTGCTATTCGTTATACAATGGGTAAAAATCCTTATGGATATAGAGCAAAAGGTGATTTATCTGTTTTTATTTTTTTTGGTTTAGTTGCTGTTGCTGGTTCATATTGTTTTTTTAATGCTCCATTATATAAAATTCCGGGTTTGCCTGCTTGTGCTGCTGGCTTATTTACTACGGCAGTATTGAATGCTAATAATATTAGGGATATGAAAAGTGATAGAATTTATGGTAAAGACACCATAGCTCTTAGACTTGGTGAAGATTTTTCACGGTACTATCAATTAACATTAATAGGTGGTGGTATTCTTTGCTGGGCAATTTATTTTATGTTGTTATATCCTACTATTTATTTACTTTTATTAGTTTTTACTGCTCCTTTAGTGTATAGTGCATATAAAGTTTATACTTCTTATGATGTGATTACCTTAGATAAACAAGTAAAACTAACAGCAAAAGCAACAGGGCTTTATCAATTTATTGTGTCGTTAGTTTTCTTTTTTCAATAAGTTTTTGAAATTTTTTTAGGGGGGAACTTTTTCAAAAGTTCCCCCCTAAAAAAAATCTCTTACAAAAAATTATTTAAAAAGTGTTTCTTCTATATATTCACTTGCTTTTGCAAGTCCAAAACCTGTAAGGGCAGAAATAGGAAAAGCATTTGGAAATCGTTCTGTTAGAGAAATTTGTTCTTCTTTTTTGACGTTATCCCATTTATTGAGCAGGAGAACTCTTGGTACATCTTGTAGTTTTAATTCAATTAAAATAGTTTCAACAGATTCAAGTTGTTGTTCAAATTCTTCATGGGAGGCATCTATAACGTGAATGAGAATGTCTGCTTCATTTAATTCTTCTAAGGTAGCACGAAAAGCTTCCATGAGTTCTTTTGGTAAATCTCGAATAAATCCAACTGTATCAGCAAGAACAATTTCATGTTCTTTAGGAAATCGTAAACGTCTTGTTGTAGGATCAAGGGTTGCAAAAAGTTTATTTTCAGCAATAACTTCACTTTTGGTAAGTTTATTGAGTAAGGTAGATTTTCCTGCATTTGTATAGCCTACAAGAGCAGCAACGGGTAAATCAAAACGATTTCTTTTTGCTCTATTGGCTTGACGTTGTTTTTTTAGATTTTCTAATTCAATTTTAATTTTTGCTATTCTATCTTTTATTCTGCGTCTATCTGTTTCGAGCTTTGTTTCACCCGGACCTCGACCACCAATACCCCCCATAAGTCTATCCATAGCACGGTTTTTTCCTACAAGACGAGGTTGTGTATATTTTAGTTGTGCCATTTCAACTTGGAGTTTTCCTGCTCCTGATTTTGCGTGTTGGGCAAAAATATCAAGAATTAATTGTGTTCTATCTAATACTTTTCTTTCTGTAAGTTCGGCAAGATTTTGGAGTTGTGCTGGAGATAATTCTCCGTCAAAAATAATAATGCCTGCATGGCCTTGCAATGCAATAACTTCAAGTTCTGCCAATTTGTTTTGGCTAAGGATTTGACGGGGATTGATAGCTGTAACTCTTTGAATAAGACTACCTACAATACTAAGCCCTGCTGTGTTTGCTAATTCTGTTAATTCGGTTAAATTACGCTCTTGAATTGTTTTAGGTGCTTTGCTTACAGAAACAAGAACAGCTCTTGTGCCTGCTTGATAGGTTTCTAATGAACCTTTAGCACTATATTTAGGTTGGTTTTTGTTAGATTCAATATGTTTTGAACCCTTGATAAGGCGAGCAAATTCTTCTTCTAACGCCTCAATTTCAGCTAATAAATCAAGGGGATTTTTATCCCAAGTAAAAAATTCTGAAACTTGATAGGGTTCTTTTAGATTGGCTTGTCTTTCTGGCTTTTGAATATCTGCATGATAAAGATTTTGATTTAAAATAAAATCAATATCTTCTTTTTGTAAGTTTTCTTCTTTTTCTGCTAAATTTTCTAAATATAATTTTTTCTTATTTTTTGTTTTAGTTAAATCTTGAATATAGGATTCATTAGAAATACGTGCAGGCAAAAGATGGGCTGATTGAAAATGCAGAGGGCTGCCAAATTCGTCAACAGTTAAAACACCTATACTATCTAAGCGTAAGAAAAGAAGATCCATAAGGTCTTCATTAGAAAGAGTAACATCTGTAAGGTGGGTATGTAATAGGCGTATACCTCTAAGTCTACCTGTTGAGCGTTCCCTTGCAAGGGTGGGGATTAAAATACCATGTGCATCGCCTACAATAGTCATTTCTACTTTGCCTTGTCTATCAATAAGAAGTCCAATTTGCCGAGAAATAAGGCGTGACAAAGCAGCAAGTTCTTTTGCTTGTTCTAAAGAATATCCTGTATGTGGATCATAACGGCGATTTGTTAATCGTTGCAGGGCTTTTAGCTCATTTGCTTTAAGCCCTGTTAAATTTCCATCAAGAAGAGCTATACGGCAACTCCTTCAAGATAAAGAGAAATCATTGCATCATATTGGGAGGTAATTTGAAAGGTTTTTGCTGCCATGTTTTTTCTGAACGCAAGATTTACGCCTTTATCATTTTTTATAAGATCCATAGCTTCAATATAAAATTTTGGATCAGGTAAGATAAGCATACTATGAAAGTTTTTAGCAGTAGCACGCATAAGGCAAGGGCCACCAATATCTATTTCTTCCACCATATTACGGACTGGAAGTTTTTTTTGTAATGCCGTTGCAAAATCATATAAATTAACACAAACAAGATCAAAAGGAATAATTTTATGATGCGTTAGTGTTTCCATGTGTTGTGGATTATCTTTATCTGCTAAAATGCCACCATGTATCTTAGGGTGCAAAGTTTTTACACGACCATTTAAAATTTCTGGAAAACCAGTAACAGATTCAACGCTTGTTACAGGAAGTCCTGCATCTTGAAGGAACTTCATTGTTCCACCAGTGGAAACAAGCTCAACCCCTTGAGAATGTAAAAATTCTGCAAATTCTTTTAAACCTGTTTTATCTGTAACACTCAGTAAGGCACGTTTAATCGGTAAAAAATCCATTTTTAATCCTTTGCGTTAAGGTTATCAAGAGTATACCCTTTAATATTAAAAAAGTAAATTAGCATAAAATTGAAGAGGATAAACAAATAATGCAGCAAAAATACCTGCTACAACATCATCAACCATTATGCCAAGTCCACCCTTTATTTTACGATCACAAAGCCCAATAGGACCTAATTTAGTAATATCAAAAACTCTAAAAAAAAGAAAGGCAAAAATCATAATATACATTTGTGAATAGCTAAAAGCCTCTAAACTTATATAGGAACATGTATTTACAGGCAATAAAGCTATCCATTGTCCTACAACTTCATCAATAATAACAGCAGAGGGATCTTTTTGTTGTAATTCTTTTTCTGCTTTGTTACTGGCTATTATGCCAAGTACAAAAAGAGCAAGAATAAGAAGAAGTCGAATAAAAAAAGAAAATGGTAAAAAACAAAGAGGAGCAAGAAGTAATGCAGCAAAAGAACCTGCTGTTCCTGGTGCTTTTTTAACGTGCCCTACTTTCCAAAGAGTAGCTATATTAGTAAGAAAAGAATATTGCATTGTTTTTATAAAAAAATAATAATTATGGACTGCCATTTTTTAGGAATTACAGTCCAATAAATAAGTTTTTATTCAGTGATAAGGCTATTTCTATATTGATCAAGATTTTTAATGCCTAGTTCTTCACAAAGAAGAGGTAAATCTTGAGCAATTTTAAAAATAATACTTGGATCAGTAAAAGAAGCTGTTCCAATTTGTACAGCACTTGCACCCACTAAAATAAATTCTAATACATCTTTAGCACTTCTAATACCACCAATGCCAATAACAGGAATTTGTACAGCTTGTGCTACTTGCCAAACACAACGAAGAGCAATAGGTTTTATGGCAGGACCTGATAATCCTCCTATAATATTAGCAAGAAGTGGTTTTTTGGAACGAATATCAACAGCCATACCTGTAACAGTATTGATACAAGAAAGCATATCTGCACCACTTGCTTCAATCGCTTTTGCCATTTCAGCAATATTAGTAACATTAGGGGAAAGTTTTACAATAACAGGTGTATTGCCTGCATTTTTTTTGACTGCTTGTACAATACTTTGTGCCATAAGTGGATCTTGACCAAATAAAACTCCACCAGCTTTAACATTAGGACAAGAAATATTTACTTCAAGGGCAGCTATTTTTTCTTCTTGTGAAAGAATGGCTGATAATTCACCAAATTCATCAGCACTTGTTGCATAAATATTAGCAATAATAGGAACTTCGTGACTAGGAAGTTCTGGAAGTTTTTTTGTTAAAAAAGCTTCTACGCCATCATTTTGTAAACCAACAGCATTGAGCATACCACAAGGAGTTTCAGCAACTCTTGGGGTGGGATTACCTATTCTTGGTTTTAAAGATAGACCTTTAACAATAATAGCTCCAAGTTTTGTAATATCACCAAATGGTAAAAATTCCGTACCATAACCAAAAGTACCAGAAGCAGACATAATAGGATTTTTTAGATGAAGACCATTCCCATTTAATGTTTTAAGGGTAACATTTGTATTTATCATAATTATTTGCTCCCTGCATCAAGATTGAGTTCATTTGCCCAGAAAATTGGTCCTTTTGTACAAGTTTGTACAGGTAGTCCAGCTTTTTCTTTATCAGGATATAAATCTGATGTGGTAGCAACACAGCCAAGACAAGCGCCTATACCACAAGCCATGCGTTGTTCTAATGATAATTGCGTAGGAACATTTAATTCAAGAGCATTTTTCCAAACAGTTTTGAGAAAAGGCATAGGTCCACAAGCTAAAACTAATCCATTATTTTTTGCCATAATTTCCATTTTGGAGCGAATGGCAGTAAGAGTTTTAGGTAAATCATCGTTACTTTGTTCAAAAAAAGTTTCAACTTCTATTTGTTGTGCAAAGGTTTCAATAGGATAATATCCAGAAGGTAATCTGTGACTAAAAATCATAGAAAGATTTGCAGGTTTTTTATGTTGTTCCATATAGCCTGCAAATGGTGCAATTCCAATACCACCAGCAAGTAAAAGAGTAGGCTTATCTTCCATAACAAAGTGTGTGCCAAGAGGACCCCAAACGGTTACTTTATCTCCTGGTTTTAAATTTGCCATGAGATCTGTTCCTCTACCAACAACTTGGAAAAAAAGAACTAATGATTCAGATGTAACGCGACAAATAGAAAAAGGTCTTGCCCATGTAATTTCACTGTTCCAAGAGGTTGGACGTACCATAACAAATTGCCCTGCTTTCCATGAGTGCCAAGCAGGCCTTTTTAGTGTTAGAGCAAATGATTTTTTATCTCCTTCCGCTCCAAAAGGAACAAGATCATTTACAGTTAACTCTGTTCTTATGGGGTGTTCCATATATCCTCCTAGCACATAAAATACCAATTAAGTAAAAACGTAGTTATTAATGTAGTCGCTTGTTCGGTTTGGGTCAAGTACTAGGTTTTAAAAAATTTTTTTTTCTCCTTAACTTGCAAATTTAATATTGCTATGAAAAAATATTGTTTGTGTTTATTTGTTGGAGTTTTTAATGTCACGATATCTATTGATAATTTTAGGTGGAATAGGACTTTTTTTAGGCTTTGCAAATCCACTTATACAAATACCTTTTTTTGTTTTATTGTATCCATTTTCTTTATATATTTTATCGCATACAAGTAAATGTTATTTTCGTGATACATTGCTAATGGGCATTTTAGGCTATGGAGCAAGTTTTTATTGGATAGCTGTAACCCTTAATATTTATGCTACTATTCCATATTTCTTAGCTATTTTTGCTCCTTTTGCTGTGGGAACATATTTTGCTTTATATGGAAGTTTATTAGCTAGTTATTTGCGAAAAATTCTTTTTGCTTCTCCTTGTTATAAAGTTCTTAGCCTTGCTTTACTTTGGTATTTTATGGAGTATTTTAGAGGATTTTTTCTTACTGGTTTTTCATGGTTTACGTTATCATCGGCTTTTAGTGTAATACCTGCAATGATACAAGGAGCAAGCCTTGTAGGGGCTTATGTATTATCAGGTCTTTTTGCATTATCTGCTTTCTTTTTTGCAGAATTTTATATTGCAAGTTATCATATTGATTTTCAAGGTAAATCTCAGCTTACAGGTTTTTCACAAAAAGTAATCCAGTATGCTGGTATGATGATTTTAATTTGTTGTTATTGGTTTGGTTCTGTGTATCTTACAGAACAAAATAAAAAATATGGTGAATTTAATATTATAGCTCAAGAAATATTGCACAAAAAAATGGATATACCGTATTCGGTTATTCATTTTAATCCTGCTATTGTTGGAGAGGCTATATATAGTTTGGTAAAAAGTAATAATGAATTTGAAAGTACAGCTCTTTTTACTTTAGTACAAGGAAATATTTCTCAAAATATAAAATGGTCAAAACTTTTTCAACATGATAGTATTAATAAATTTTTACGACTAACCAAAGAAACAGAAAATTTTTTATTGAAAAATGGTATTTCTGCACAAGAAAACATTTTTATTTATCCAGAAACAGCTTTTCCTATTACAAGTTATCATTATCCTGAATTATATGAACAAATAAGAAAAAAAGCAAAAGATACAATTATGCTTTATGGAATACCTTATTTTGTGGATAAAAAATATTACAATAGTATTGAAATGGTAAATCATGGAAAATTAATGGGACGGTACAGTAAAGAACATCTTGTGCCTTTTGGTGAGTACTTGCCACCATTACCTTTACCACAAGTTTTTACGAATTTTCTAGCTCAATATGGTGGAGTTTTTAATGTTGGGGAAAATGATAGTCAAGCTATAATAATTAATGAAAAAGAAATACATGGGAAAAAGCAAACAATAAAGGTTGGGTCACTTATTTGTTATGAAGCTATTTTTCCTGAAATTGCAAGAGAAAGTGTTTTGCAAGGAGCAAATTTCTTAGTGAATATTAGCAATGATGCATGGTATGATAAAACAAGTGCCCCTTATCAACATTTGCAATTATCTCTTATGCGTGCCGTTGAAAATGGTGTTTATATGTTACGAGCAAGCAATACAGGTATTAGTGCTGTTATTGATAAATTTGGACAAGTTTTAGCCACAACAAAGCTATTTACAGATGAAACATTAAGTATACTCTTGCCTGTGGAACAAGGAGAAAAAACTTTTTATACAAAATATGCACCATATTATATATGGTTTTTCTTAGGTATTTTTCTTTTACTACAAAATACTCTCTATCAAGAATATAAAAAAAGTAATAAATTTTAATTAGAGAGTTTTTTCAACGTATTTATAATTATAACACTTTATTATTTTTGAGAAAAAACTTTTCTACTCATGCCTAAAATAGGTAAATCTATTGAAATACGTTTCAATAAATTTACCTGATTAAAGGACTTGGGGAAATTATTTCGCTTTAGCCGTTACGACAAAGAAAGTTACGAATAAAGACAGTGTAACCCCAAAAAAATAAAATAAAATAAAATAAGACTAATTTATCTCTCTAAGTATACAAGAGAAAATTATAATCTACTTTGTACGTAAGGAATAAGTCCACCACGTTTAAGTAAATCTTGCATGGAAGGTGGAAGAGGTGGAAAAGGAATTTCTACTCCAGTAGTAAGATTGCGAATAATACCTGCGTCGGTATCAACTTCTACTTTATCTCCATCATTAATTTTATCTACTTCATCACCAATTTCAAGAAGAAGTAAGCCCATATTAAAACTATTACGATAGAAAATACGAGCAAAACTATGGGCAATAACAATAGGCATACCAGCACCGACAATAGCTACTGGTGCGTGTTCACGAGAAGAACCACAGCCAAAATTACGGCCTGCTACCATAATATCACCATTGGAAACGCGTTTAATCCAATTTGGTTCTAAACCTTCCATACAGCTTTCACCAAGTTTTTTTGCATCAGTGGTCACAAGAAAACGAGCAGGAATAATGGCATCTGTATCAATATGATCGCCAACTTTATGTGTAGTACCTTGATATTTCATTATTTTTCTCTCTTATAAAGCTTTTGGACTGCCAATTACGCCAAGCACAGCACTTGCAGCAGCAACAGCAGGGTTTGAAAGATATACTTCGGATTGAAGACTGCCCATACGACCTTTAAAATTACGGTTAGTGGTAGCAATAGAACGTTCGCCATCTGCTAAAATTCCCATGTGTCCTCCAAGACAAGGACCACAAGTAGCAGGTCCAACAACACAACCTGCGTCCATGAAAATTTCAAGCAAGCCTTCTTTCATAGCTTGTTTCCAAATTGTTGGAGTAGCGGGTAAAATAATGCAACGTACATCTTTTGCTACTTTTCTGCCTTTAAGAATTTCAGCAGCTTCGCGTAAATCACTTAAGCGACCATTAGTACAAGAACCAATAATCACTTGGTTAATAGTAAGTTCGCCAACTTCGGAAACAGGTTTTACATTTTCAGGTAAATGTGGACAAGCAACAACTGGTTCCATATTATTGACATCAAAAACAAGCTCTTGTTCGTAAGTAGCTCCCTTATCAGCTGCAATTTTAATAGGATCAGGATTATTATGTGCTTTACAGTATTCCACTGTTTTATCATCAGATGCAAATAAACCTACCTTACCGCCAGCTTCAATAGCCATATTTGCCATTGTAAGTCTGCCTTCAACAGAAAGGTTTTCAATAGCTGTACCATCAAATTCAAGAGCTTTATATAATGCTCCATCAACACCAATTTTTCCAATAGTAGCAAGAATAAGATCTTTACCACCAACGTATTGTGGCAATGTGCCGTTAAATGTTACACGAATGGTGGGTGGAACTTTAAACCATGTATCACCAAGAGCCATTGCTCCAGCTATATCTGTACTTCCCATACCTGTTGCAAATGCTCCAAGTCCTCCATAAGTACACGTGTGGCTGTCTGCTCCAACTACTATATAACCTGGTTTTACAAGTCCTTTTTCTGGTAATAAAGCGTGTTCTACGCCAGCCTCACCGCCTTCATAGTAATGAGTAATATTATATTCACGGGCAAATTCACGAGTGCCTTTTACTTGATTTGCGGAATCAATATCTTTTTGAGGCGTAAAGTGATCCATAACAAGAGCTATTCTGTCTTTATCAAAAACATCTTTTGCTCCCATTTCTCTAAAAGATTTAATTGCAAGTGGAGAAGTAATATCATTAGCAAGAACAAAGTCCACTTTACAACGTACAATTTGGTTAGCTTCACGAATTTCTTCGTCTGTGTGCATTTGCAAAATTTTTTGAGCAAGAGTATGAGCCATTTTTTTCTCCTTTTTATAGCTCGTTAGTAACATAATTATCGGAATAATCGTTTTTTTATTAAGAAAATGATTTCTTCCTATTCCCATAAAATAAATACGCTATAAATAAAAAACTGTCTATTTTCTATTAGCCTATTTTTT
>JARHYD010000014.1 GCA_029258655.1 Mailhella sp. | reverse complement strand
ACAGGAGCATTTCCCAAAAATACTCTTTTTCATGCTGTTGATACAGAACTCTTTGAGCTTGGCTGGCTTTCTGAAAATTCTTATAAAACACGTAGAAAAAAAGAAAAAAATCTCTAATACTATCTTTATTAAAAACAAATAGTGATAAAGTAGGATGTGTTTCTAAATTTATTTCAATAAATTTGCCTGATTGAGGGGGCTTGGGGGAAATCATTTCCCCCAAAGAAAAAATAAAATACAATTAATTTAGAAACACACCTTATTTTTCATACTATCTTATTATTTTTCTTCTATATCTTCTCTTTTTACAGTTTCATGCAAGCCTGCAAGAATATTTTTATGTCCACGTATAATATCATTAATTACTTCTGGCTTTGCAAGAGTTGTTGTATCGCCTATTTCATCATACACATTGCTTGCAATTTTTCTTAACATACGACGAATAATTTTACCCGAACAGGTTTTAGGCATTGCATCAACAAATTGAATATATTCAGGAGAAGCCAATGCACCTATATTTTTTCGTATAACTTCTTTTAATTGCTTACGAATTTCATCGTCCCATGGTGTATCATCTTTAGTAACAATATAGACATAAATTGCTTCTCCCTTTATTTCATGAGGCATTGAAACAACAGCAACTTCAGAAACATTTGAATTTGTAGCAAGTACAGCCTCAATTTCTGCAGTTGAGAGTCGATGACCAGATACATTAATTGCATCGTCCATACGTCCTAAAATCCAAAAATATCCATCTTCATCTATTTCTGCACCATCACCAGAATCATAAAAACCAAATTGTTTAAAATAACTTTGATATTTTTCTTCATCATTAAAAACACCAAGCATCATTCCTGGCCATGGCTTACGAATAACAAGATGACCAGATTTAGTATTTTCATGTCCAACATTTTCACCATCCTTATTTTTTGTACTCCCCATTACTGTTGCATCAATTCCTGGCAAAGGAAAAGAAGCAGAGCCAGGTTTTAATTTAGAAGCATAAGGAAAAGGACTAATCATAGCTCCCCCTGTTTCTGTTTGCCACCAAGTATCAACAATAGGAAGTTCGCCTGCACCAATATTTTTATGAAACCAATGCCATGCTTCAGGATTAATTGGTTCTCCAACAGATCCAAGTACACGTAATGTTCGCAAATCATAACGTTCTGGCCATGCATCACCCATTTTCATAAGAGAACGAATAACAGTAGGTGCTGTATATAAAATATTAACACGAAATTTTTCTACCATACGCCAATATCTATCAGGTTTTGGAAATGTAGGAACTCCCTCAAACATCAGAGTTGTTGCTCCTAAACTAAGAGGACCATAAACGCCGTAAGTATGACCAGTTATCCACCCCATATCAGCTGTACACCAATATACATCATCATCTCTCATATCAAAAATCCATTGAGAAGTATGAGCTGCATACGTTAAATAGCCACCTGTTGAATGTAAAATACCTGTTGGTTTACCTGTACTACCACTTGTATGCAAAAGAAAAAGAGGATCATTAGAATCCATAGAAACACATGGAAAATCCACATCAAGAGTAAAGTCTTCAATTAAATCATGCCACCAAATATCACGATTTTTTACCATATTCACATTTTCTAAATTAGCATGATTAACAACCAATACATGGGCAACAGAAGGACATTTTTCTAAAATAGGGTCTAAATTTGCCTTTAAAGGTTTAATATTTCCAGCTCGAATAACACCATCAGAAGTTATTACTACTTTTGCCTTAGAATCTTGGATACGACTACGTACTCCACCTTCTGCATATCCAGAAAAAATAGCTGTATGAATTGCTCCAATCCTTGCACAGGCAAGCATAGAAATAACAAGTTCAGGTATCATAGGCATATAAAGTGCTACACGATCCCCCTTTTTTACGTGTAAAGAACTTAATGCATGAGCAACACGACAAACCTCTGTGTAAAGCATTTGATAAGTAAAGCAACGAACGTCCATTTCACGTTCACCTTGCCAAATAAGTGCAGCTTTATTGCGACGGCCTGAAATAATATGTCTATCTATACAATTAAAAGACGCATTTAATTTGGCATTTGTAAACCAACGATATTTGTGCTTTTCTTCATCTGATTCTAAAACTTTATCCCAACGTTTATACCAATGAATAAGCTGTGTTGCACGAGCTGCCCAAAAATCCTCTGGATCTTCTAATGCACGATTACAAATTGCCCTTGCTTCATCAGTACCACTAATCCATGCACTAGACTTACCATGTTCTGGAGGTAAATAACTACGATTTTCTGTTAATAAAGTGGTAATACGTTCTTGTGTCATGGCTATGCTCCTTTTAAAATAGAATTGAAAAAAAGCATCAAACTTTTTATTGCTAAAAATCAATAAAAAAATTTGATAAAATTATCCCATAAGACTAGAATAAAAATAAATTTATTCTAACATATCAATAAGTAAGAAGAATATCAAACTTGTATGTAACGTTGCACAGCCCAAAAGATACGTCAACCACGTTTACAAAAAATATTTTTTCAATAAAAAAACAAATTCAATTTTTCATTTTTATAAATATAATTTTCAATAAAAATCAAATTATTATAAAAAAATATTTTTTAATAATACTATCAATAAAATTTGACTAATTACTTTTTGCATTATTTTTAGACAGATACATACATTTCATGTATGCATTATGAATAAATTCACATTATATTTTCTATTCTCAAAATATCCATTTCTAAAAAATCATATATTATACTACAATAAGATATGATTATACTATCCATTATTGTTATAAAAGTTTTTACTTGTAAAAGCTGTGAATAACCTTGATTTTCTTCTTACATAAGTAAAATTACACCTTTGCTTTCACCTCTGCTTGAAAGCATATATCAAGATTCAACTACCCAAATTCACTACAATTATTTGCTTTTTCCAAGCATTTTCTTATTAATACCTATTTAAAAATATTCCTCATTTTTCAAAGTCTATTCGTTTTCTGCCTTTATGAAATTTTATATTAAGCTACTTTTTTATTCAGTACTATTTCGCTTTTCTTTACAATCAAAAACATAAGAAAATAAATTTTATTTTAAATTTATCTTACACTTTACAATATCTCAAGATTATTTTATAAATTTTAAATATATATTAGCTAAAATAAGGATAGTCTCTATAATTAAATTATGAAAATAGCAATCATCGGAACTTCAAATTCTATTATTAAATCTGGATACTTAGAAACATATAAGGCCCTTGAATATCCAAATCAAGTAGACTCTTTCTCTCTTGGTGGTTCTGTTATTTCCTATGCCGCATTTGCATTAGAATATTATAATATTTTAAATAATTATGATATAATAATCACAGAATTTAGTGGCAATGATAGTTTTCGTTGTCCCAATTTTATATCAACATATTGTTTATATACATATATTTATGATATTTTTGCAATAATACATCAAGCCAATAAAATACATATAAATTTAATATTTGATCGAGTAAGAAGTTCTAATAATGAAGATATAATTAATATATATAGAACTATAAGTAAAAAATTTAATGTAATAAATATTGAAGTAGATAAAATAATTCACTCTGCAACCAAAAATTCTGTCAATATATGGACAGAAGATACTGCTCATTATAAAGAAGAATATATAAAATTAATCGCATATCTCATAAAAAAACAACGAGAAAAATCTATTCATAATTCTATACAAAAGAATTTACAACCAGTCAGAAAATTTTATATCCAAAAAGCAAAAGAAATAAGTTCATTGCCATTAAAATATATTGGTACAACATTATACCAATTTCAAGCTTGCTGTATTTCTAAACAACAAAAAATATTCCCCCCATATCCAAATATGAATATAGAGGGCTTTCTTTATTATAAGAACATAGCACCTAATCAAATTATATTTTCGAACTCACAAAAAAATAAATATATTCTCAACTTTGATATTGGTGCAGGATATTTTCATTATTACTATTTTAACAAACAAAATGAAAATGATACACAATTTAAACTTGATACAGAATTTGAACTCCAAAATATATCTTATAATGATAATACAAAAAAAATACAATATAATTCATTTGACTTTGAATTAATAGCATTGGTTTATTCAGAAAAAATTAAAGATAGAACTTATCCTCCATTAACGGTAGATACAACTTATAATTTTGATGAAGATTTACAAGAATATATAAAAATTTTTTCTTTAACAAAAAAAATAGAACAAAATCAAAATCTAATTAATTTAATTACAAATATTGACTTATTAATAACTATAAAAAGTGTCATTACTAATAAATCATTATCATTATCCATTTTAAAAAGAATTTTTATACTTTCTGGTTATAATAATCCATATTTATTATATAATTATATTATATTATCAGATTTTACAAATGAAAATAAAAATGATGAAATAGAAAAAATATTCTTTAAATTTCTTGAATATAAAAACACTACGTTAAGTTTTATGCTATTTGATCATTTTATAGAAAAGACAGACTGCTACCATGCTGAAATTGTATTTAATAACTTAATACATATAAATAAAAATATTTCTTTTTTTGAAAAAAATGCAAAATTAAATTTTTTAAAAAAAGATTATAATAACGCAGTATCATATTTTTTAAAATGCAGAAAAATAAATGAAAATTCTCAAGAATATATTAATTATCTTCTATTATGTTATTTAAAACTACATAACAATAATGAAATTAAAAAATTATTAGAAGAATTATTTTATAAAATTGAAATAGCTAAAAAAGAAAAAATACATATTCAATTTAATGAATTACAACAAACTCTTACAGATATACTGCAATTAGACAACTTTAAAGAGTTTCATATTCATATCAAAGAACTCAAAAATAATAATTTTAGAACATAAAAACTTTATATTTTTTAATAATAGGAATATATAGAATATGTTTCCCAATTAATCTTCTTTTCTTTTTCTTTGGGGGAAATAATTTCCCCCAAGCCCCCTCAATTAGGCAAATTTATCTCAAGTTACACAAAAAGAACTAGGAAAAATTAAAACTTATCAATAATAGACCTAGAAAATATTTAAATTGAAAAACTCCCATTGAAGCTTTTTAGATAAAGTGTCATACTTGGGCTTACAATTCAGCATAAAATAAAATTAAGTTAGAAACATATTGTATACAAATTAATAATTTTATCATAATAATGATATAAGATAAAAATAACTTTAACTACTCAATATATTTGTTATACGAACAATTCCAATATACAGGTAAGCACAATACCTTAGTTACCACAATACCATTTTTCAATATTTTTTGACGATATAATAAAGTTATTTTTCGACCAAAATCTTTCCATTTTTTTAACTGAGAACGTTTTGTAAAAATATAATCTTCTAATTTTTTATATTTTTCTTTAGTAGAAGATGTCATAGATATATTACTTTTTCTATATAAAAATAATGGCTCATTAACTTTATAAAATTTTTTATTATCTTCAACAAAATTTAACCAAAAATCCCAATCTTCAAGTCCACCACGCATAGTTTCATCATAACCTTGATACTTTTCCCAGTCACTTTTTTTATAAAGAGCAGAACATACAAGGCAATTTTGTTTAACAAAATTCAATTTATTAGGAGGCAAGAAAAAAATAGGCTCTTCAGAATTACCAAAAGTTTTTATATTACAATGAATTACATCACCATAATTTTGTATCATTGCATTATATAATTTTTCCAAACAAGTAGGAACAATTTTATCATCACCATCAAGAGGAAAAATATATTCACCTTGTGCAGCTTTTACACCTGCATTACGAGCTGCTGGAAGACCTTTATTTTCTTGATTTATAATAGTAATACAATGAGGATAGTTTTTTTGAAATTCAGTAATAATAGAAATACTATTATCTGTTGAGCCATCATTGATAATTATTATTTCATAATCTAAAAATGTTTGTGCTAAAATTGAATTTAAAGTTTCCGCAATATATTTTTCTTGATTATAGCAAGGAATAATAACACTTATTTTTTTCATAACATATATAAAATAATAACTTATTTCTTTTTTGTCAATATTATAATATTGTTATTTGTTTTCTTTAATAAGAATAAAAATAAAAGAGTTGCAATACAATAGCATCAGAAAATATTTATAGTTACAATATGAAAACAAAGAACTTTTTTATTTTTGAAAGAAAAATTTTTTTTACAATCCCCTCAATTAGATAACGTTATTGAAACTTTTTTTCAATAACGTTATCTAATTGAGGGGGCTTGGGGGAAATCATTTCCCCCAAAAAATAAAATAATTATTTTAAAAACAGACCCTAAGTTACAAATATACTCTACTTTATAAAATAAATTCTATTAAAATAACTTGAAAATCAATATCAAATTGATTATTCTTTTACATATTAACTAGAATTTTAAGCTATGAAAAAGAAATTATTCATTAATTATACAAAAAAAATGCGTGGATATGAAAAATGTCCTCAACATGAAAATTTTTCTGAAATTTTTTGGTCATGTTTAGGCTGTTTTTTTGCTGTTATACTTATATCATTTATTGATAATAGTTCACAACATCTATTTACAGAACAACCTCTTTTTGTTGCTCCTGTTGGTGCAAGTACCATTATGATTTTTGGTTTACCAAGCAGTAATTATGCACAACCCCGCAATGTTATTGGGGGACATTTTTTTGCAGCTATTTGTGGTGTTATAGCACTAACACTTTTTAGAGAAACAGAAATTTTTGCTTGTGGTTTTGCTGTTGCTCTTACTATGCTTATTATGCACACAACTAAAACAATACACCCTCCGGGTGGAGCAACAGCATTACTTGCTGTTATTGGTGGTGAAAGCATTACCAATTTAGGATTTGTTTTTGCTTTTATTCCTTGCCTTACTAATTCCTTATTACTTGTTATGTGTGGAATAATTTTTAATAATATTTCAAAAACTCGCCAATATCCAA
Source organism: Mailhella sp. (assembly GCA_029258655.1). GTDB lineage: Bacteria > Desulfobacterota > Desulfovibrionia > Desulfovibrionales > Desulfovibrionaceae > Taurinivorans. The sequence continues at coordinate 13,920 of JARHYD010000014.1, read as the reverse complement.
AATATTGGTTTTAAACACATCAGTTAAATTCTACTATTAGAACTACATACTATCCCACCATAATTCAACAATAAATATAACATAGTATATTTATTCTATTATCCTATATTTAGTTTATATTTTTTCTTGTATACACTAATAATTAAATTAGGGTGGGTTTCTAAATTTATTTTTATTTTTCTTGTTTATATAACATTTTCTTATTTATTCTACTATTATATAGTATCATGTTTTATAAGGGGCTTCACCCCTTTGATCCGAGCAGGGGGTAAACTAACGGGAGGAAATCCCCCCTAGCGTTGCTATCTATTTTCCTAAACCTCGTAAACTTGATATAAGGAAAACGACTTCGTCGCCCTTTAGGTAACAGCTCTTACCCCCGCTTTAGCCGTTGTGACGCAGGAAGCTACGGATAAAGATAGTAATTAGTTACGCAAAATTAAGTTACATAAATCACTGTCGCTATCCGCAAAGTTCATTCTTCGCTAATGGCTACCGCTGCCCCCCAAGAGTTCTTTCTAGTACACACTCTTTCAGCAAGTCGCTTTGCTCCTCGCTTTCAGAGAGTGAAACTTATTAGGTCAGTAACTTTATGAAAATATTTTTTGTTTTATCAGTCTAATATGTTAAAAGAATTATAAATAATTTGGAAACACGCCCTAATAAATGCTAAAGAACTAAACACATAGGTAATGCTGGAATATATGTTATCAATAACAACACAAAAATCATAATACAAAGTAATGGTATTATACTAACAGCTAAATCTGTTAGTTTACAATTTGTAATCGTACTTGCAACAAAAAGATTTACTCCAACAGGAGGAGTTACAAAACCGATAGCTAAATTAACTACCATAATTACTCCAAAATGAATGGGATTAACCCCAAGTTGCATTACAACTGGAAGTAATACAGGAGTAAGAATAACAATAGCGGCTAAAGCTTCCATAAATGTACCTACAAATAATAAAAAGACATTAATAATAAGAAGAATAACTATTTTATTATTTGAAATACTAAGCATAAATTCTGCAATAGATTCAGGAACACTTTCTATTGCCATAATATTCCCAAAAAGAGTTGCCATTGCAATTAAAATAATAATAGATGCAGAAGAAGAAACAGCTTCAGATAAAAATTGCCCTAAACTATGAAAAGTTAATTCACGATAAAAAAACATTCCAGCGAGTAATCCATATAATGCAGCAACAGCAGCAGCTTCCGTAGGTGTCATTATACCACCATAAATCCCACCTAAAATAATAACTGGCACTAAAAGAGCCCATTTAGCATCCCAAATTACATGAAGTAACTCTTTAGTATTTTTTTCTCTATCTATACCTCTCCAACCTTTTTTCTTACAATAAAAATACGTATAAATCATTAATGCTAACCCTGTTAAAATTCCAGGAACAATTCCTCCCATAAATAATGCACCAATTGATTGTTGTGCTGTAACACCGTAAACAACAAAAGGATTACTTGGTGGAATCATAACACCTATTGCCCCTGCCGCAGCAACAACAGAACCAGCAAAAAATTTATTATATCCTCTTTCTATCATAGCAGGCACTGTTATCATACCAATAGCTGCAACAGTAGCTGGTCCAGATCCACTAATTGCAGCAAAAAACATACTTGCTACAATACTTACTAAAGCAATACCACCAGGAAAACTTCCTAACATATAATCAGCTAAATTTAATAAACGCTTAGATAATCCACCAGCTCCCATTAAAACGCCTGCTGTAATAAAAAAAGGAATAGCCATAATAGGTAAAGAGTCAATTGCTGTAAAAGGAACTTGTGCAATATAATCTATTGGAAGTGATTCTGCACCAATAATTGTTGCTAATGTCGCTAATCCTAAACAGATAGAAATTGGAACACCACAAAATAACAAAAAAACAAAATAACCAAATAATAACCATAAAATACTTAAATCTTCTAATAAATATATAGGTGAAATTGCAATAAAAACTAATAAAATAGCTATACATAAATCACTATAAGAAGAAACTTTTAATTGAATATACATATCTTGAAGTAATCGAATAACCATTACTCCAAACGCTAATGGTAAAATAGCATAAGGAATATAATAAGGAATTCTTAATGCCGCAGTATATTGTTCAAATTCCCATTGCATATATAAATAACTTAAACTTGTATAAAAAACACATGAAGCCATTATAATAAATGCTATATCCGTAAATAACCAAATAATTCCTTGCCATCTAGTTGATAGTTTATCATAAATTATATCAACACGAATATTTTCTCTATTTTTAATAGTTAATGGAATTGCAGCATAAGAAGACCAAATAAAAGTAAAACGAGCTAATTCTTCTGTCCAAAAAGGAATATGTATACTTGGAAAAAATTTTGCAAAAATATATCGCCCAATTGATTGATATACAATTAAAAAAATTGCTACAACAAGTCCCAATACCATAATTGGCTTTTCAAAATTTATATCTAAACAATTTAAAAAAGCATTACAACTTACATTTTTTTCATTTTTAGGCATAATGTCACCAAGATAAGCCATAACTCCTCCTAAAAAAAGTCGTGCTTATTTTATAAACACGACTTTTTCATTCTTTTTACTTTTGAGTATCTAAGACCATTTGTAAAACCTGAGGATCTATTTCATCTTTAAATTGATCCCAAACTACTCGCGTCGTATCAATAAATTTTTTTCTTTCTTCAGCAGAAAGCTGATAAATTGTTATACCTATTTTTTTCATTTCCGATTCACATTTTGCTTTTAATTCACTAGTAATTTGACGTTGCCAGATAAGAGCTTCTTTTGCTGCTTCACGTATTATTATTTTAGCCTGTTCTGGTAATGCATCATATTTTTGTTTATTCATCATTAAAATATGCATACTATAATTATGTTCTGAATCCATAGCAGACTTTAATACTTCAATATGTTTTGCTAAGACAAGATGTTCCCAGTTATTTCCTTCACCATCAACTGTTTTTTGTTGCAATGCCGTATATGTTTCACCCCATGCAACAGGAGAAGGAATCATTCCTAACGCTTTGCAAACAGCAACCTCAATAGGAGAATCTGTGGTACGAACTTTTTTACCTTTCATTTCTGAAAGAGTAGAAACATTACTTGTAAAAGCAAAATTACGATAACCATATTCACTATACATAATGGTTGTCATACCAATTCGATTTGCAACTTTTTCAAAATGATTTCCTAATTCTCCATTGTCTAATGCTTGATAAAGCTTTTCTTGATGATCAGGAGAAGTTATATAAGGTAAATCAAATACCATATAATCACGAGCAAAACTTGCCATATTTGGTGAAGAACAAGAAGCCATATCTAAAGTTCCTCGCTGAACGCCTTCTAACGTTGTTCTATCACTACCCAACACAGCATTAGCTAATAGTTTTATTTGAATTTTTCCACCTGATTTTTCTTTTACTAACTGAATAAACTTTTCATACCCTAAAACCATATTACTACCTAAAGGACTTGGGCTTGCTAAACGAAGTTTAATTGTTTCACCAGTATATGTTTCAGATGCAAATACAGTATTATTGGTTATTAATGTTAATACAGCAATAAAAGACATTAAAATTTTTTTTAATTTCATAAGTCCTCCTTTATCCACAAATATTAATATTTTGGATGCTTATAAACATTAAAATTCCATTCCTTATTAGGATTATATTTTGTAAGACGCCAATCACAAGCACGAGCATGACCTTCCATTCCTTCAATACGAGATAAACGAGAGGCATATTCACTAATAAGACAACTTACATCTTTACTTGTAGGTTCTTGATAAGTAAGAATTTTTAAATATTTATGAACATTTAAACCACCACTAAAATGTGCTGCTTTTTTTGTTGGTAAAATATGATTTGGACCACTACATTTATCACCATGTGTAACAGTACTAAACTCTCCCATAAATAAAGAACCATAAGAAGAAAGATGATCCAACCACCAATTTAAATCTTCACAAAGCACTTCTAAATGCTCTGGAGCATATTTATCACTAATTTCTACCATTTCTTCTTTACTATCACAAAGAATAATCTCACCATAATCATCCCATGATTTTTGTGGTGTTACTGAATCTGGCATATCAGCAATTAATTTAGGCATAATTTCCATAACTTTTTGTGCTAATGCTTCTGAATCAGTAAAAAGCCATACAGGAGAATTTAATCCATGCTCACCTTGAGATAAAAGATCAATTGCAACAGTCATAGGATCAGCTGTTTTATCTGCTAAAATTGCAATTTCTGATGGGCCAGCAAAAAGATCAATTCCACAAACTCCCTCACCTGCTAACATAGCTTTGGTTTCTGCTACATACGCATTTCCAGGTCCAGTTAAAATATTTGCTCTTTTTCCTGTAAATAAACCATATGCCATACTTGCAATAGCTTGAATACCTCCCATTTCCAAAATAATATCTGCTCCAGCTAAATCCATAGCATAACAAACAGAAGCATCAATACTATCACCACGAGGAGGAGTTGCTGCTACAACAAATGGAACACCAGCAACTTTTGCTGTTGCAATACTCATTAATGCTGAACAGGTATGAGCAAAACGTCCTCCAGGAACATAACACCCTGCTACATCCATTGGAATTACCTTTTGTCCAGCCCTTACTCCAGCAGGCGTAATTATTTCAAAATCTTTAATACTTTCACGTTGTGCTTTTGCAAAAGCTGTTATTTGTTCGTAAGCAAAACGTATATCTTTTTTTACATCTTCTGAAACACTAGCAATCAATCTAGCTTTCTTTTCTGGTGATAACACAAAATCTTGTTCCCACTTATCAAATTTTTTTGCAATATCTCTTACAGCTTTTTCCCCATTATTACGAATATCTGCTAATACACTTTCAACAACTTTACGTGCATTACTACTAAATTCTTCTGCTGATGTACTTGCTTTTTTTACATATTTCATAAAAAACCTCCAAAATAATTTTATTACCGATACATATATCGGTTACATTAATTATTATGTAATACATCTTATATAAGATAGTCAAGTATAAAAATAAAAAAGAATAAGAAAAAACTTACTCTTTTTTATAATACTATAAATTTATTATCTATTTATTTTAAATCTATTTTATACATAAAATGTTCTGAATTTACTTTACTTTCCCTATATTCTATCACATTATCTGCAACATCAAATGATGTTCTACAAATTTTCATAAGAGGGTGATTTTTTGTAACTCCTAATTTTTTTATATCATCAGCATCTGGTAATATAGCTTCTATTGTTTCTGTTGCTTTATGAATCCTAATTCCACATTTATCTTGATAAAAAGCATACAATGTATTAGGTATTTCAATTTCATCAATATCTATTTTTCCTAATACTTCTAATGAAATATATACAATCTCATTAATAACAGTTTCTTGATCTAAAAGACGAACTCTACGTATTTGTAATATATCACAATTTTCTTTACTTTTTAATGCTAACGCAATTTTTTTGCTTGCTTTAACTTTTTCTATACTTTGAATCTGCGAAACAGGCGAAATATGTTTCTCATCTTTACGGCATAAAAAAAAGAAAGGAAATAATGAACTATCTTCTTCTACAACTGCAACAGCTGTCCCTTTTCCCTGATACCGGACTAAATATTTCTCTGCAGTTAATTCATTTAAAGCTTTTCTTAATGTTCCTTGACTAACACCATATTGATCAGCTAATGCAAACTCATTAGGTAAAAAACTACCAGGTGTCCAATCCCCTGCTATTATTCTAGATAAAATATCCTTTTTTACTTGTTCATATAATGGGGTATAAGCTATTTTCTTTTTTATCATTGAAATTATGCACTCTTACATTAATTATAAAATAAAAAATATTTTACACGATAAGTATATATTATTTTACACATCATTGCAAGCCATATCATATTTCAATTAAAAAAATAAATACATTATCTTATATTTAATATCTATTTTATTACTAATTATCTATAAAAAATAATAAATAAAGAAAAAATACATATAATAAATCTGTTTTTATCGTTAATATACATTTACCTATAAAATTTATAATAACTATTGAAATAAAAATAAATATACATAGAAATAAAATTTAAAAAGGATACACTCTACCTATTGAGTTACATAGACGAATAAAAAAACTTTTATACTATTTTAATTGTCAACCCAAGTACAACAGTATTGAATAAAAAAGTAGCTCAATACAAAACATTTATGTAGAATAATTTTTCCCAAACAATACATGGAGGTTTTACTATTAAACTACACACATCTTATTATAAATGAACGAGGAAAGTTAATTGAGGGGACTTGGGGGAAATCATTTCCCCCAAAGAAAAATAAAATAAGATTAATTAGGAAACACTCCCTATCTAAACAAATTGTAAATACTGTATTATATGAAAAAATAAATTTTAAAACTATTGTTGTATAATAAAGGTAGAAAACGAATATAAATTAAAAAAAGAAGAATATTTTTAAATAGGATATTAATAAAAGAACGCTCGGAAAAAGAAAATAATCGCAATGAATTTTTAACCATTAGAAACTTAATAGTATTCTTTCAAATAGAGGTAAAAGTAACAACATATTTTTTATCTATATAGAAAGAAAATCAAGATTACGCACAGCATTTACAAGTAATGCAAAAACAACCCATGCAATGAAAGAAGCAATAACGTATCTTTGTTTCATTTTATTCAAAGGAGCTATAAAATCTGTTATATCAGATAGAGGAAAAGAGTTTGCTTGCCATAATCAAAGAAAAACTTAAAAATAGATTTTTCTTTGCAGATACTTATCTAACAAAAAATAATGGGGCAAAGAGAAAATAATAAAAATGTAAATGACTTATTGAGAAAGTTTTACAGAAAACAAACAAATTTATCTAAGGTTAAGCAAAAGATTTGGTAAGAAAAAATAAGACAAAAATTAGAACTTATCAATAATAAACCTAAAAAGTTTCTACATTGAAAAACTCCAATTGAAATTTTTCTACAAGAGGTGTCGCACTTGAATTAACAATTCAGCACCATAATAAAATTTAAGATTCTTGACCATTATTTTTTTATTGATTGTATATATAAACTATTATATAAAAATAATTTATGTTATGTAAAATATAAAAATAATAACTAAAGGGGATTGGGCAAAATGAAAAATGAAGAAAAAAAGGAGATTTTTAAAAAACAACTTAAAAATTTTGCTAAAACATTAACAGATTATATTTCTAATGAAGATGAATGGACCATACGAGGTTTTATTGATATATTTAAAAACGTGTATACGATTTCATCTGATACAAAAATAATTTCAAAAATTTTGGAACTTCATCTTTTTTCACATTTTCTCTCTTTTGCTGAGAATATTGGATATCATATTGAACTTGCAACATATCAAAATTGGTATCCAGATTTAACTTTTATTTGTAAAGAAAATCATAACATAAAATTTGCTGTTGATTTAAAAACAACATATAGAGACGAAAATTATCCAGATTTTTGTAATGGATTTACTCTTGGTTCTCATGGTGAATATTTTATTAATCGATCTAGCTCAAAGAATATTCAATATCCATATGATAATTACAGTGGACATTTTTGCTTAGGGATTATTTATTCCCGTACAATTTTAAATAAAAATGAAGAAACCCATATTTATACTATTGACGAAATAGAAAAAATACCAGCTGTTATAAAAAATTTTTTATTTTTTGTTGAAGAAAAATGGAAAATTGCAAATGATAAAGGTGGTAGTGGAAATACAGCAAATATTGGAAGTATCCAAAAAATTGAAGATATTTTAAATGGTAATGGAGTATTTATCAAAGCAGGTAAAGAATTATTTGATGATTATTAGACTAATTTTGGGAAAATTGAAATTCTTGTAGGTGAAAAACGTAAAAAGCTATCATCTTTTGAAGAATATTTAGAGTATAGAGGTTTACCAAAAAATTTAAATAATCCTAAGGCGTCAAAAAGGAAAATAAATGAATGATAAAGTATATGTTCCCCCAATAAAAACACAAGGAATAAAAACAAAATTAGTTCCACTTATAAAACAAAATATATCTATAAATAAAATTTCCATTTGGATTGAACCTTTTATGGGTTCTGGTGTTGTTGGTTTTAATATTGAACCATACCAAGCAATTTTTGCAGATACAAATCCTCATCTTATTAATTTTTATACTCAAATCAAACAAGGTTCTATAACCTCTCATATTGTTAGAGATTTTTTAGAATATGAAGGAAAAATGTTAGAACAAGGAGATGATGAGTATTATTATATAGTTCATACTCGTTTTAATCAAAATCATAATCCTCTTGATTTTTTATTTCTTAATCGTTCTTGTTTTAATGGAATGATTAGATTTAATAAAAATTATGAATTTAATGTTCCTTATGGGCATAAACCTAAAAGATTTGCAAAGGCATATATAACAAAAATAGTAAATCAAGTTAATAAATTATCTGACTTACTTCATAAATATAATTGGAGTTTTATTTGTCAATCATTTGAAAAAACAATTTCTTTAGCAAAAGAAAGTGATTTTATTTATTGTGATCCGCCGTATATTGGGAGACATGTTGATTACTATGATAGTTGGAATGAACACTTAGAACTTTTATTGTATAAAACATTAATTAATAGCAATGCTCGCTTCATGCTTTCTACTTGGGATCATAATAGTTATAGAGAAAATAATTATATTAACTCGATTTGGGGTGATTGCAAAAAAATAACTCAAGAGCATTTTTATCATATTGGAGCAAAAGAAAAAAACAGAAATTCTGTCGTTGAAGCTCTTTTAATAAATTATACTGAATAAAATAAATCTAATTTACTAAACACTACTTTAAGCTATGCTGAATTGTTAATTCAAGTGCGACACCTCTTGTAGAAAAATTTTAATTGGAGTTTTTCAATGTAGACACTTTTTAGGTTTATTATTGATAAGTTCTAATTTTTGTCTTATTTTTCTTACCAAATCTTTTGCTTAACCTTAGATAAATTTGTTTGTTTTCTGTAAAACTTTCTCAATAACTCATTTACATTTTTATTATTTTCTCTTTGCCCCATTATTTTTTGTTAGATAAGCATCTGCAAAGAAAAAATCTATTTTTAAGTTTTTCTTTGATTATGGCATACAAACTTTTTTCTCTTTGATGTAATAAATCTCATAGCTCCTTTGAATAAAATGAAGAAAAGATACGTTATTGCTTCTTTCATTGCATGGGTTGTTTTTGCATTACTTGTAAATGCTGTGCGTAATCTTGATTTTCTTTTTTCAATTGATACTCCATTTGAAAATATTCTTTTTTTCAACTCTTGAAGATTATTTGAATTTATTTTTCTTGTATAAATCCAATTATAAATAGTTTTAAAGCTTATTTTTTATGTAATACTGTATTTGCAATTTGTTCAGGTGACCATGTACACAGCAATTTTTCCTCAATAATAGTAACATACTGTGATAATTTTGTTTTACTAAGATTATTTTTTGTTTATTATTATTTTAAGCACTTATAGAATGATAATCTTTTTGTTTCTGTTTATTTCTCTTATAATAGTTGAATGAGCTTGCCCATTAAATTTGCAATTTTTTTATAACTAAAATTTAAGGCTGATATGTCTTTAACTTTCTTTTTTCACTTATAGTAAGATGTGTGTAGCTCAATAGTAAAACATCCATGTATTGTTTATCCAAATATTATTCTACATAAAGGTTTTGTATTGGGCTACTTTTTTTTAATACCTGTCGCACTTGGGTTTACAATTAAAAAAACAAAAAATATTTTCATAAAATCACTGACCTAATAAGTTTCATTCTCTAAAAATGAAAATTAAAAAGTATTAAAAAGTTTTGAGGGAAGAGTTTGAGAGGGGAACTTTTTCAAAAGTTCTTCTCTCAAAAAAATTTTTAAATTAAGAATTTTTCCTTTATCTTAACATATTAAAAATAATCAGAAATATATGGTTGTCTTTGTTCAATAGAATTTTCAAGCATAGTTACTTTTTGCATAGTTGTTTTTAGGCGTTCTATTCTATGCAAATAACGAGGGCGTTTATATCCCATAAGCATAGTAGTCATTGTTTGAATATTAATTTTATCTGTTGTTTCTATATGGACTTTTTTAGCTGACCCTTTTCCATTTTTATCAATTTCCAGACAAAACGTACCATTATTACAGGGCATCATAGTATCCATAAGACTAAAAATCCATTCACGTTTACTTTCACTTGGTTTAAAAGGATATTGTTCAATAAATTTTTCAAAATCAACAATACGAGCCATATAATATGGAGAAATAGTTTCTTTGATATTTGCATCATCTAATAAAAAAGCCAAAGGTTCTCCTGTATAACTATATCCTTTTACTTTATCAATCATAGAAAAATGGGCAGAAATAAAATTCCATAATCCTATATGGGCTTCTTCGTTCATTACAATCATATCTTTTACATGAAAAATATCGTTTGCAATCCAATAAATAAGATAACCATCAGCTTCATTATTATCATTATAATAAATTGCAACGGTTATATCATCATTATCCCAAAGCCAATATTCGTCCCATGCAGCTTTATTCCGTAACACAGCACCATGCGTACATAAACTATAACGCTCATAAGCTTGATACACTTCTGGATTTTCTGGTTGATAACGTTGCACACGCCCTTTAACTTGTTCACTTTTTGGAAGTTGATAATCTTGGACTTCATAATAAATTTTATCTGAGATAATTTCCCAACCCTTACGCCGATAAAAAGGAATAGAATAGGGATATAAATAAGAAATATATTGTCCTTTTTCCTGCATTTGATAAAGGGCATTTTCAAGAAGTTTATGCATTAATCCCATATTTGAATATTCTGGATATGTGCCTACACCTGTAACCCCACCCATTTTATATTCTTGATTAAACACATTGATTTTCATATTATAAATAGCTAATTGGGAAACTAGATTATCATTATCAAACCAACCCCAAATATCAGCTTGTTCTAAAATAGGGTATTTTGCTCTTACAATATCTCGTTCTTCCCAACCAATAGAATTAAGAGTTTGTTCTGTTACTTGAAAAACATAACGGAGTAACTGATTATATTGATCAAAATGAAGGGGAGTTAATTTTTTCATTTTTAAATTATTTGCACGCATAAAGAAATCCCATCAAATTTATTTCTGTTTTTATAATGCTACAAAATTTTTTTTCATCATAAATAATAATCTAAGGTGTATTTCTAAATTAATTTTTATTTTTCTTGTTCATATAATATTTCTTATTTATTCTACTATTACATAGTATCACGTTTTATAAGGGGTTTCACCCCTTTGACCCGAGCAGGAGGTAAGCTAACGGGGGGAAATCCCCTCTAGCGTTGCTGTCTATTTCCCTAAATCTCGTAAACTCGGTATAAGGGAAACGACTTCGTCGCCCTTTGGGTAGCTGCTCTCACCCCCTGCACCCCCAAGCAATGCCCCCCAGTTTCACACTCTTTCAGCAAGTCGCTTTGCTCCTCGCTTCCAGAGAGTGAAACTATTAGGTCAGTGACTTTATGAAAATATTTTTTGTTTTATAAGTCTAATATGTTAAAGTGATTATAAATAATTTGGAAACACACCCTAATATATTTTCAAAAATTTTTTATTTTTAATACAGAAAATCTCTTTTTTAGAAAAACAATATAATATAGCACAATTAGTTATACTAATTCTTACAATAAGTTACTTTTATTGTATACATTGATAACAATAATTCTGCTATATCATCATAAAAAACAATGGATCGTTTTTCATTTTTTTGTTTTTTTACTTCAATAATATTTTTTAAATGATATTTTTCATTTTTTATCCATAAAACAGCTCCTGCATAGGTAGCTTGAGAATTAATTTTCCGAATAATAATTTTATCTGTATCTGTTTCAAAATCTATGGTAATATCTTTTTCTGTAATTCTAGGGCGATAAATACCTTTATGAGAAATAACTGTACCTTGTAACAAACCTTTTTTATAGGCAATTAATTTTTCAATAAAAACTGGCAAAGATTCATATAATTTTTGACATAGACTAGGTATAGTTTCAAAATATTCTATTTTTATAGACTGTTCATAAATAATTTCACCATTATCAATTTTTTCATCAATTTTATGCAATGTATATGTTGTTTCATCATCACCATTAATCAAAGACCAATTTAAAGGGTGTCTGCCTCTATTAACATACAGATTTCCCGGATGAATATTATAAAAATCTTTTTTTTGAATTAAATTTGCTCCAATAATTATTCCAGATAAAAAAATGATATTAAAATCTATTCTTGCAAAAGTTTCTATAATATCTTGCTCAAAAGAAGAATAATCTTCTACAAGCACAATATCTTCTTGTATTGTTTTTCCCAATTCTTCATGATACGTATTTTTTTCAATATAAACTTTATGGATATTAAAACGTTCATCTTTTTTTATCAAATTATACAATTCAAGAGAAGAACTAATAAGATTAATTTGATAAACCATAAAAAAACCTTCTTTTTATTTTTTATTAACATATAGTGAATAAAAAAAACTTTCAATTCCTATTATGCTTACTTATTAAATAAATTTGTTTCAATTAGGAAGCTTTTCTAACTTAATGTTATTTTTTTGTTTTTTATCCTATTACATTATACCAATATAACAAAAAGCTTCACATCTTATTATTATGCTAATAAATTATATTGTATTTTTCAGCCTTTATTAATAGTTATAAAGACTTTGAAAAAACACTCTATGTTAAATATAGCTTAATGTTTCACGTGAAACATATAAATTTCATTTTGACTTTTCTTCCAAAAAATAGCAAACTTTCTTACATTCTTTTGATAGATTTTTATTTTTTGAAAGACTTGAAAAATATTTTTTAAATTTTCACATAATTTTAACTAATAAAATAGTCTTATTACTTTTTTATTTAACTGTGTTATTTTATTATATTTTTATTATAACAAATAAATAAAAAATAAAAAATTTCTTATCAAAAATATATAACTATTCTATTTTATTCGAGGGTGCTATGCCACAAGCAAAATTACAAGTAAAAATATTAGCTCATACTCCAGAACCATTATCCATTATATATGCTTCCTTTCGTCAATGTTATCATGCTGGATATGTAGGCGATATGTGGGAACGCTTACAAAACGGAGAAATTCCAAAAGAAAAACAAGCACAATTTGTTCAAAATATTATTAGCTCAGGACATGAAAGTCCAATCGAACACGTCTGTTTTACCTTTGCATTATCTGGTGTTTCAAGAGCATTAACACACCAATTAGTACGCCATAGGATAGCTAGTTATTCACAACAAAGTCAACGTTATGTAGATTTTAGTAATATGGATTATGTTTTACCTCCTGCTATTGCACGTAATCCTCAAATATTAGCTCGATATGAAAAATTTATGCAAGAAGTATCTAATGCCTACCATGATATAAAAGAAATGTTGGAAAAAGACGGTAGGGGAGAGTATGCAAAAGAAGACGCTAGAATGGTTTTACCACAAGCTAGCACAAGTAATATTGTTGTTACGATGAATTGCCGATCTCTTATTAATTTCTTTGAACACCGCTGTTGCACAAGAGCCCAATGGGAAATTCGTAATTGTGCAAATAAAATGCTTCTTGAATGTAAAAAAATCTTACCAGAAATTTTTACTTTCGCAGGTGCTAAATGCGAACGTTTAGGTTATTGCCCTGAAGGAGAAAAATTTTGCTGTGGACGGTATCCAGTTAAAAAATAATTTTATAATATTATCCTATTTCTTAGATATATTACTTAGCCGTTTTTCTTTATTTAAACGGCTTTTTTTATTCAATACTATTGCATGGTTTTACAATTAAAATTGAAAAAAA
>JARHYD010000105.1 GCA_029258655.1 Mailhella sp. | reverse complement strand
TTCAGAAATACTTGCAGGTACTTTTTCGTAATGATCAAATTGCATGGTAAAAGTTGCACGACCTTGAGTTTTTGAACGAAGATCAGTAGCATAACCAAACATTTCAGAAAGTGGTACTTGTGCACGAATTGATTGAGCACCAGAACGAGCTTCCATACCTTGAACGCGACCACGACGACCGTTTAAGTCACCCATAACATCACCAAGATAATCTTCTGGGGTTACAACTTCAACGTCCATGATAGGTTCTAAGAGGGCAGGACCTGCTTTTTGCATAGCGTCTTTAATAGCCATAGAACCAGCAATGTAGAATGCTTGTTCTGAGGAGTCAACTTCGTGATAAGAACCAAACACGAGGTTTACTTTCACATCAACTACTGGGAAACCAGCAAGAACACCACTCTTAAGTGCGTCTTGAATACCTTTATCAACAGCTGGGATATATTCTTTTGGAATTACACCACCAGTAATGGAGTTGATAAATTCATAACCATTACCAGGATTTGGTTCAACTTCAAGAACAACATGACCATATTGACCACGACCACCTGATTGTTTTGCATATTTGGTATCAGTTTTGCTTGGTTTTGTGATAGTTTCACGATAAGCAACTTGTGGTTTACCAACATTTGCTTGAACATTAAATTCACGTAATAAACGGTCAACAATAATTTCTAAGTGAAGCTCACCCATACCAGCGATAACAGTTTGTCCTGTTTCTTCATCACCTTTAACACGGAATGATGGGTCTTCTTTAGCAAGTTTATTAAGAGCTTGAGAAAGAGAATCACGGTCAGCTTTAGTTTTTGGCTCAATAGCAAGCTCAATAACAGGTTCTGGAATATTCAAGGATTCAAGTTTTACAGGAAGACTTTCATCGCAAAGAGTATCACCAGTTGCAACGTTTTTAAGACCTACAAGAGCAACAATGTCACCAGCACCAGCCCATTTAATTTCGTCACGTTTATTAGCGTGCATACGAACAATACGACCAACACGTTCTTTTTTACCAGTAGTAGTATTAAGAAGACTCATACCTGGTTCTACAAAACCAGAATATACACGGAAGAAAGAAAGGTGTCCGATATATGGGTCAGCAGCAAGTTTGAATACTAAACCTGCTAATGGTTTTTTATCGTCTGGTTGGCATTCCATTTCTTTTTCTTCATCATCAGGATCGCAACCTTTCATAGGTGGAATATCTAATGGAGAAGGTAAATATTTTACAATAGCGTCAAGAAGAGGTTGAACACCCATGTTACGGAAAGCAGTACCACAAAGAACAGGTACAATAGCTTGAGAAATTGTAGCCTTACGAATACAAGTTTCAATTTCTTCAATAGTTAAAGTGCCTTCTTCAAGATATTTATTGAGAAGTACTTCATCTTCTTCCGCAACAGATTCAAGCATTTCTTGGCGTTTTTCTTCATAAAGATCCATCATATCTGCTGGAATGTCTTCTTCCCAGAAATCAGCACCTTTAGTTTCTTTATCAAATTTAATTGCTTTTCCTTTAACAAGGTCAACAACACCTTCAAAAAGGTCTTCTTTACCAATAGGAAGTTGAAGCATGATTGGTTTCGCACGAAGACGATCACGAATCATATCAACAGCACGATAGAAGTTTGCACCGATACGGTCCATTTTATTGATAAAGCAAATACGAGGTACGCCATAGTTATTAGCTTGACGCCATACAGTTTCAGATTGAGGTTCAACACCAGCAACAGCATCAAAAACAGCAACAGCACCGTCAAGAACACGTAAAGAACGTTCTACTTCGATAGTAAAGTCAACGTGACCTGGAGTGTCAATAATATTAATAGTGTGGCCTTTCCAAGAGCATTGAGTAGCAGCAGATGTAATAGTAATACCGCGTTCTTGTTCTTGTTCCATGAAGTCCATGGTAGCACCACCATCGTGTGTTTCACCGATTTTGTGTGATACGCCAGTATAGAAAAGGATACGTTCGGTAGTAGTAGTCTTACCCGCATCAATATGCGCCATAATACCAATGTTACGAATATCTTTAATTTGGAATGTACGTGACATAGATCGACCTACCAACGGAAATGAGCAAAAGCTTTGTTTGCTTCAGCCATACGGTGAGTGTCTTCTTTTTTCTTCACTGCACCACCACGGCTATTAAATGCATCTAAAAGTTCAGCAGCCAATTTATTGGTCATGCCTTTTTCGCCTCTAGCACGAGCATAAGTAATAAGCCAACGAATAGCGAGAGAGCTTTGACGTTCTGCACGCACTTCAACTGGCACTTGATAGTTAGCTCCACCAACACGACGAGATTTAACTTCAACGTGTGGTTTTACATTTTCAATAGCTTTTTCAAAAGCACGAATAGCTTCTTCACCTGTTTTTTCAGCTAATGAATTTAATGCACTGTAAAAAATGGTTTCAGCTGGGCCTTTTTTACCGTCATACATAAGACGGTTAACAAAACGAGTAACCAATTTACTATTGAAAATTGGATCAGGTAAAATCTCCCTACGGGGAACTGGACCTTTACGGGGCATGGTGATTCCTCCAATACGTTAATCCAAACGATAACACGGAACCACCGAGTTACCGAGTAGATATACAAATAAAATTTACTATTTAGGACGTTTTGCGCCGTATTTTGAACGACGTTGACGACGATCAGCAACACCAGCAGTATCAAGAGTACCGCGAACAATATGGTAACGAACACCAGGTAAGTCTTTTACACGACCACCACGGATCATTACAACACTGTGTTCTTGTAAGTTGTGACCTTCACCAGGAATGTAAGCAGACACTTCAATACCATTGGTCAAACGCACACGAGCTACTTTACGAAGCGCAGAGTTAGGCTTCTTAGGGGTTGTAGTATATACACGGGTACATACTCCACGACGTTGTGGGCATTCTTGCAATGCAGGGGTCTTTTTACGCTTTACAACCTTTTTACGTTCAAAACGAACTAATTGGCTGATAGTAGGCATAATTTCCTCCATTAAAAGTTAAAACACAATAAACCGAACAAAAATTATTAGATGTTATTTCCTAATTTGTCAAGATTAAAGCGAAATAATTAAAAATTTTAATTATTTTTTATAACTAAGAAATATAAAAAATGAAGTAGATCAAATTAGAGAATATTTTTAAATTATTTATAATTAGGGTATGCTTCTAAATTATTTTTTATTTTTCTTGGTTATATAACATTTTCTTATTTATTCTATTATTACGTAGTATCAAGTTTTATAAGAGGTTTCACCCCTTTGACCAGAGCAGGGGGTAAGCTAACGGGGGGAAATCCCCCCTTGCTCTCACCCCCTGCCCCCCTAAACAATGCCCCCCTGTTTCACACTCTTTCAGCAAGTCGCTTTGCTCCTCGCTTCTAGAGAGTGAAACTATTAAGTCAGTGACTTTATGAAAATATTTTTTATTTTATACGTTTAATATGTTAAAGTAATTATAAATAAATTAGAAATACACACTATTAAACTTTGTTTTTTGATAAAAAAAATAAAATAGTTGCAATATAATAATATCAGAAAATATTTATAGTTACGATATGAAAACAAAGAACTTTTTTATTTTTAGGAGAAAAAAATTTTTACTAATGTCCTAACATAGGAGAATTTATTGAAATAAGTTTCAATAAATTTGCCTGATTGAGGGGGCTTTGGGGGAAATCATTTCACTTTAGTTATTACGACAAAGGAAGTTATGAATAAAGACAATGTAATCTCCAAAGAAAAAAATAAAATAAAAATTAATTTAGAAATACATCTTAGAAAAACATTCTAGCAAAAAGGGCATAACATACGTTAATACTTTTTCTCTTCTACTAAATGGATACCCTGTATTCCCATTTGAGCAAGAATATATTCTACCACTTTTCGTGATCCATCAATAGAATAATGCAAACCATCTTGAAAAACAGGGGTTAAATCTTCAAGTAAGATATTACAATCATTTCCTTTACAAATAGCTTGGTTTGGGTCTATTACATGAAAATTAGGATATTTTGCAATTTCTTTTTTTAGAAATTCATTAATAGGTGGAATAGTTAATTCTTTTTCTTTTTGACAAGTTATACCTGTACGTAAAAGTTTTGCAAGGGGATTATCGAGTTCATGTAAATACATACAAGTAGCCCCAATATCAAAAATTGTTTGGGCAGGAGTAAGAAGAATATATACTTGCCTATCTGTTAAATCTTCTGCAAGATGTTTCAAATCTTGAGCAATAGCTTGTTGAAAATCTTCTACCTCAATTTTTGTTTCATCAATACGTTTGCAAAGAGCTTTTTCATATCGAGGCCAATCTTGTCCTATAAGAATTTTTTTATGAGGGTATTTTTCAGCTGCTAGTAATAAGTTTGCATAACGATTTTTGCATTTTTCATCAATAACACCTTCTGGACGTCGATTAACATTTTCTCCAAAAGAATAACAACCATCACGAAAAATTGTAATAACATGAAGATCTCTATCTACAATATCACGGGCATAATGTCGTGAAAAACTATCTCCTGATAAAATAAAATCTATTTCTTTTTTGGTATTACCAATAGGATAAATATCCCCTTCAAAAGGAATATTTCTTCCTCCATATTGTGAGCCTTCAGGAGGGGCTGTCACTAAGCGATAACTTGCTCCATTTATGGTTATAAGAGAGCATAAAATTAACACAATACCATAACTTACTGTAAATAGTTTACCATAATTTCTTCTTGTTTCAAATGTATAATAAAGAATAAGAGCTAAAACTAAAATAGGAGCAAGTAATTCAATAAAATACGCATCAATACCTATTTTAGACGCAAAAACAATAAGTGGCCAATGCACTAAATAGATAGAATAAGACCAAAGTCCTAATTTTTGAAAAAATACATTTTTAAGTAAGGTATTTGTATTATTTGCAGCAATGCAAAGATATGTCGCAAAAACAGGCAATACAGTATAAATAGTAGGCCAGCCATTATCGGAATTGATAATAATAAGTGAAACTAAAATAAGTAAAATACCAAGAGCCTCAATATGGACTGGTTTGAATTTTTCAGTTTTTATTGGATAAAAATATGCTAACGCACCAAATAAAAGCTCAAATGCACGACTTGGTAAAATGAAATAGGAAAATTTTTGATTAATTCCTGTAAAATACAAACCAAAAACAAGAGAAAGAAAAGTCAAAAAAAGAATACTTTTTTTAAGAGCTGTATCTGATTGAAACTTCATTAATCCCATTAAAATAAGGGGATAAAACATATAAAATTGCCATTCAACAGAAAGTGACCATGTATGCAAAAAAACTTGATCCAATGCAGTATTAGCAAAGTAATCTGATTTTGTAGCAAAATACATATTGGATAAAAAGAGTAAAGCAGAAACAGCCTCATTTGCCATTCTTTTTAAATCACTTGTTCCAATAAGCAAATACCCTAAAGCCATAAAAAGAAAAATAGTTGCAAATAAAGAAGGGCAAATTCTCTTTGCTCGCCGAATATAAAAATCCCATAAATGGAATGTTTGCTTTCTAATGCCTTCATAAATAATCTTTGTCATTAAATACCCAGAAATAACAAAGAAAATATCTACACCAACAAAACCACCCACCATAAAATTATAGCGAGGAGCTAATGTATGAATAAGGTGATAAATGGTTACAGAAAGAACCGCTAAAGCACGAAGTCCAGTAATATCAGCACGTAATTGTTTCATAAAATTTTTTATTCTACTTCTTTTATTATAATTTCTTCTTGTTCTTGAGCTAAAGATTTTAGAAATCTTTCTTTTGTCTTAGGAAAAGCCATATCAAGAGGTGTTATTAAATTACCGTGTTCATCGTATTGCTCAAGATATTTTGGACTTCCGTTTACAGTTTCTTCAATATAAAAAAGTGAGCCATCTAAGCGATACCCTTTTTTTATTCCTTGAGGAACATTATCTACATAATTTACTTCCATTTTTAACTTGCCATTATCATAGTAAAATAACCAAATACCATTTTGCTTATTATGAATATATTCTCCCTCAAGAGATTTTTTTCCATTTGGAAAATAATTCATACATTTTCCATGATGAAAATTATTTTTATAATATTCTTCAACTTGTAATGTTCCGTCAGGATAAAATTGTTGCAATTTACCCTCTCGTTTATTGTTTTTATATTCTTCATAAAGATAGAGTTTTCCATCTTCATAAAAACTTTTCCACTCACCTATTTTTTTGCCATTATCAAAATTTCCAGAAATTCGTTTTATACCAGTAGGATAATATTGTTCTGTCAAACCATGTCGTTCACCATTTTTAAACATAGCATTATCAATCAAAATCCCTTCTTCTGTATAAAGTTGAAAAAGTCCGTTTTGTTTACCATGTTCCCAGTGTCCAATTTCTTTTATTTTTCCTTGTGAGTATACAACATTTAATCCATGTAATTCACCATTATTATAGGAATAAATTGAAAAACTTGTATCAAAATCTTTACGTAATCTTCCTGTAAAAAGTTGATCATTTTCATTATATAATAATCCATTTTTATTTTTTATTTGTTCATTCTCTTTTGTAGCTGGCAAATATTGAAAAAGATAATACCTATAAGAATAAATGCTAAAACCAGCTCCAATGCACAAAACAAAAAAGAAAAAAAGAAGTACTTTTTTCATAAAAACTCCTACAACTAAAAAAAGCAAGTAGCGAAAATTTCCTAAAAAGTCAAATTATGCAACACTGTTAAAAAATTATATTTTGTTTGTTTTCTTTACAGCCTATAAAATTTTGCATAAAGTACTTTCATTCCCAAAAATGAGGTTGCTATGGAACAAAGGGATTCTTTTAGAACAAGATTAGGGTTTATCTTATCTTGTGTTGGTTCTGCTGTTGGAATTGGTGCTATTTGGCTTTTTCCCTATCGTGTAGGAGAATTTGGTGGAGCTGTATTTTTAATTCCATTTATTCTTTTTACAGTTCTTCTTGGATTTACTGGTGTTATTGCAGAAATGACCTTTGGAAGAGCCATGAAAACAGGTCCACTTGGAGCTTTTAAAAAAGGGCTTGAGCAGAGAAATAAACATTTTGGAAAACTTTTAGGTATTATTCCTGTTCTTGGATCTTTTGGTATTGCTATGGGCTATGCCGTTGTAGTGGGTTGGTTTTTAAAATATACATTACAATCTTTCACTGGTGCTGCAATTTATAATAATGATTCTACAACATTTTTTGTGCAAATTGCAGGGAATTACGGTAGCCTTATTTGGCACTGTATTTCTAGTTTAGCATTATTACTTATTTTATTTGGTGGCATACAAAATGGTATTGAAAAAATCAATAAAATTATGATGCCTATCTTTTTTGCTATTTTTCTTTTTCTTGTTATTCGTGTTGCTTTTTTGCCCAATGCTTTTGAAGGCTATAAATTTTTATTTCAACCTCAATGGGATAAATTACTTGATCCTAAGATTTGGATTTTTGCTCTTGGACAAGCTTTTTTTGCTCTTTCTTTAGCTGGTTCTGGAACACTTGTATATGGAAGTTATCTGCAAGATAATGTGGATATTTTTAATGCTGCTTTTTATGTCGTTATTTTTGATATTGTCGCAGCTATTTTATCCATGCTTATCATTATCCCTGCTGTATTTTCTTTTAATATGCAACCAACATCTGGACCTCCACTTATGTTTATGGTTATGCCAGAAATTTTTAAACAAATTCCTTTTGGATCTATTTTAGCAGGCATTTTCTTTTTAGCTATTTTATTTGCGGGAATAACTTCTCTTGTAAATCTTTTTGAAACACCTATCGAAGCATTGCAAAAAGAATTTGGCTTATCTCGAAAACTTGCTGTATTCATTATTGTTACCATTTCTTTTGGACTTGGTATATTCCTTGAAAATGGGGAGTATCTTGGAAAATGGATGGATATTGTCAGTGTTTATATTATTCCTTTAGGAGCATTAATTGCTGCTGTTATTTTCTTTTGGATATGTAAACCTCACTTTATACGCGAGCAATTACAATTAGGACATAATAAACCTGTAAGCGAATTATATATTATGCTTGGTAAATATGTTTTTTGTGGACTGACTGCCATTGTTTATCTTATAGAAATTATACGTAATTTATAACAAAAAATGCTTGTATAAAAATACAAGCATTTTTTCTCTCTTACTTATGACCATTATTGAACTTTTTTTAATTGCTACTAGTCTAGCCATTGATGCTTTTGTTGTTTCTCTTTGGTATGGATTAGAAATGAAAAGCATTATATTCAGAAAAATTTTTTTTATTGCTTTTTTATTTGGTCTATTTCAAGCTATTATGCCTTATCTTGGTTTTAGCTTAGGCAAAAGCATTGAACCTATTATAAAAGGATTTCAAGGTTGGCTTATGCCTAGTATGCTTTGTTTTCTTGGTTTTAAAATGCTTAAACTTTTTTATGAAACAAGACATTCAGAGCAAGAAAAAAGTCTTTTTCCCTCAAAAACAAATTTCCATAAAAAATTTTTTTGCTGGTCAATGCAAGAATTAAAAGTCTTATTTATTTTATCTATTGCTACAAGTATTGATGCTTTTGCTATTGGATTAAGCTTTATTTCTCTACCACAACAAATTAATATTTATTTTTCTGTTACTGCCATTGGGGTTATTACTTTTATTTACTGTTTTTGTGGCGTTTTTATAGGGCATACATTTGGAACAAAACTTGGCTCAAAAGCAGAGCTTATTGGTGGTTCTATTTTAGTTTTATTAGGAATAAAAATGTTTTTAACATAAAAAATTGAAAACTAAATACGATAGTATTTAATAAAAAAATATTTTTTTACACAAACTTTTTATTCTTTTCTTTGAATAGTTAATAAAAAATAAGAGGAGGAATTCCCCCCTCTTATCAAATTAAGGTGTGTTTCTAAATTAATTTTTATTTTTCTTGTTTATATAACATTTTCTTATTTATTCTACTATTACATAGTATCACGTTTTATAAGGGGTTTCACCCCTTTGACCCGAGCAGGGGGTAAGCTAACGG
>JARHYD010000153.1 GCA_029258655.1 Mailhella sp. | reverse complement strand
ATAATTTTAACGTATTATAACTATTATATTTTTTGTAATTAAAAATTTAGTATTTTGTTTAATATAATTTTTTTTGTAAAATCAATGCATACTTTCCTATGCATTTTTTTTGCAATATCCATATTTTTAAAAAAAGATAGGTAGAAAAAAGGAGGTTTATCTGTGAGTAAAGTTTTATCTCAAAAAAAAATAACACGCCGTGATGTTATTAAAGGTGGTTCTTGTGTTATTGCTTCATTAGCATTGCCTTTTAATATTGAGGTTGTAAATGCTCGTGCAGAGGATACTGTCCAAATACCAGAACCAGATGGTAGTGGAGAGAAGATTTTATGGAATTCCTGTAACGTAAACTGTGGTAGTCGCTGTGCTTTGCGTGTTCGCGTAAAAGATGGCATTATTACACAAATTGAAACGGACAACACAGGTGATGATAGTTACGGATTACAACAATTAAGAGCCTGCCCTCGTGGGCGTTCTATGCGTCAACGTATTTATGCAAAAGAGCGTATTCCTTATCCAATGCGTCGAGTAGGCAGACGTGGTGAGGGTAAATTTGAACGTATCTCTTGGGAAGAAGCCTATAATGAAATAGGTAAACGTTTACAAAGCACTATTGATAAATATGGCAATGAATCTGTTTATTTAAATTATGGCACTGGAGCATTAGGCAGTACAATGGGAAGAAGTTGGCCACCTGCTGCAACCCCTATTGCACGTCTTATGAATTTAAAAGGTGGTTATTTAAATCACTATTCTGACTATTCAACCTGTCAAATTACTATTGGTATGCCTTACCTTTTTGGTGGTGGTTGGGTAGACGGTAATAGCCTTTCTGATGTTGAAAATAGTAAACTTGCGGTCTTTTTTGGTAATAACCCATCAGAAACACGTATGGCGGGTGTAAAATGCAAAACTTTACAGCACGCTCGTTTTACTAATAATACTCGTACCATTGTAATTGACCCACGCTATACCGACACAGTTGTTTCTAGTGGTGATGAATGGATTCCTATTCGTCCCGGTACTGATACTGCATTATCAGCAGCTCTTGCGTATGTAATGATTAAAGAAGATTTAATCGACAAAGAATTTATTGAAAAATATACAATGGGTTATGATGAAGATAGCTTACCAGAAGGTGCGGAAGCAAATTCTTCTTATAAATCCTATATAATGGGCTTAGGCAAAGACAAAACCCCTAAAACCCCACAATGGGCAGCAGACATTACAGGCATTCCAGCTCTTCGTATTGAACAATTAGCTCGTGAAATTGCCCAAGCAAAACCTTGTTATATTTCACAAGGTTGGGGTCCACAACGTAGTGTGAACGGTGAAAATATTTCTCGTGCTATTGGTATGCTTGCAGTTCTTACTGGCAACGTAGGTATTGCTGGCGGAAATACTGGAGCTAGAGAAACAAGTGGTTATGCTGTAAATATGGCGTCTTTCCCAACCCTTACAAATCCTGTACAAACTACTATTTCCTGCTTTAACTGGTATCAAGCTATTGACGATTATACTACAATGACAGCAGAAACTGCTGGTGTTCGTGGTAGAGATAAACTTGTTGCTCCTATTAAATTTATCTGGAACTATGCAAGTAACTGTCTTACCAACCAACATGGTGGTATTAATCAAATGGATCCAATTTTAGCTGATGAAAATAAATGTGAAACTATTGTTGTTATTGATACAACACTTACACCATCAGCTCGCTATGCAGATATTTTATTACCTTCTTGCTCAAACCTTGAAGAATACGATTGGTCCGTTGCTGGTGATAGTAATATTGGTTATGTTATTTTTGACAACAAATGCATTGAACCTGTTGGTGAATCTCGTAGTATTTACGATATTTGTTCCGAAATTGCAGATAGACTCGGTGTAAAACAAGAATTTACCGAAGGTCGTACGCAATATCAATGGCTTGAACATTTATACGAATTATCTCGTCAAGCAGAACCAGGACTTCCTCCTACTTTAGAAGAAGCGTATAAACTTGGTGTGTATAAAAAACATTTCCCCAAAAATCACATTGCTTACGAAGATTTCCGTAAAGACCCTATTGCCAACCCATTACCTACTCCATCAGGCAAAATTGAAATTTATTCTCCTGCTCTTGCAGAAATGGCTAAAACATGGAAACTCGAAGAAGGACAACATATTACTGCTGTGGCAGAACATATTGAAGATCCAGAAGGTTTTAATAGCCCACTTAGAGCAACATATCCTTTACAGCTTATTGGACATCACTATAAACAACGTACACACTCAAGCTATGGCAACTGCCCTTGGTTACAAGAAGTTGCACCTCAAGAGCTTTGGATAAATCCTCTTGATGCTAAAGCTCGTGGAATTGAACACACGGATAAAGTAAAAGTATACAATGATCGTGGTATTACCTATGTTACGGCAAAAGTAACACCTCGCATTATTCCGGGTGTTGTCTCTCTTCCAGAAGGTGCTTGGCATACACCAGATGAAAAAGGCGAGGATCAAAATGGTTGCGTAAACGTTTTAACAAAACTCCAACCAACTGCTTTAGCAAAAGGCAATCCTCATCATACTAACCTTGTGCAAGTTGAAAAAGCATAATAATTTGAGGTGTTACAATGATTAAAAACCCAGGATTTTATTTTAATTCCGAACTTTGTACTGGCTGTAAAGCTTGTATGATAGCTTGTAAAGATAAACATAATTTGCCTAAGGGCGTACTTTGGCGACGTGTTATTGAATATTCTGGCGGAGAATGGTCAATAAAAGGAAATACCTTTGAACAAGACGTTTTTGCTTACTATATATCCATGTCTTGCAACCACTGCGAAAACCCTCTTTGTACAGAAGCTTGCCCAACTAAAGCTATGCATAAAGATGAAAACGGCATTGTTTGGGTAGATCAAACTCGTTGCGTTGGCTGTCGCTACTGTGAATGGAACTGTCCATACGGTGCACCACAATTCAATGCAGAAATTAAACGTATGTCAAAATGCGATTTTTGCCGAGATAACTTAGAAAAAGGACTTCCTCCTGCTTGCGTTGCTGCTTGCCCTACTAGAGCTTTAGACTTTGGAGAATTTGAAGACCTTAAGAAAAAATATGGTGAATTTGAAACCGTTGCTCCTCTTCCAAAATCAACATTAACAAATCCACACTTAATTTGTCACCCTAACCGTCATGCTAAACCACAAGGCAGCAAAGCTGGTATTCGTGGTGCTGGCATCAGCAATCCAGAGGAGGTTTAATTTATGGAAGGTTTTTGGAGTCTAACGTTCTTTACTGTTTTAGCTCAAGCTTCTGTGGGTATGGCATTATTTAGTATGTGCCGTAATGATATTGCCCCACGCTCTGGAATATTACTTTCCGCTTTTATTATTTGTATGGGTGGCTTGCTCGCTTCTGTAACGCACTTATCAGCACCTTTACACGGACCTTATGCCCTTACTAATTTTACAACCTCTTGGCTTAGTCGTGAAATTATCGGTATGAGTGCTTTCAGTGGCTTACTCTTTCTCTCCCTTTTAACTGGTAATAAAGCCCTTCGTACTCTTACTGGACTTATGGGACTTGTACTTCTCTATATTATGGGTGGTATCTACTCAAGACCAACAATGACCTATTGGGGAGGCTGGGTTGTTTATGCAACATTTTTAACAACAACTTTTGTTCTTGGTGCAAGTACCCTTTTATTCTTCCGTCTTCGTGAACAAAAAGATTCAAAAGAAATGGCACAAGTTCTAAAAGGACCTTTACCACTTCTCCTTCTTCTTGGTATTATTGCTCGCTTTATCGTTAGTGCATTACAAGTTATTAAAGCCGATACAAGCTTCAATACCTGTCTTTTTACTATTCATTTAATTCTCTTTGGATTAGCTGCAATTTTATTACTTTGCTTATACCTTAAAGGCATTAAAACACTTTTAGGTTCAAGCACTTGTGCTGCCTTTATTCCAACAACAATCGTTATTTTACTTCTTGTTTGGGCTGGAGAATTTTTAGGAAGAGTATTATTCTTCACTCTCTATACTCCTTTTGGAGCATAATTTCTTTTTCTTTCTTGAGAGGGGAACTTTTGAAAAAGTTCCCCCTCTCAAACTCTCCCCACAAAACTTTTTACGTAAACCACATTTTGTTTACAAAATGTGGTTATTTTTTACAATAAAATCTTTCTAGCTTTCATTATTTAATTATTATAAGATATATGCAGTTCAATGATATTTTTGTTAAGAACTATTTTATTTAATTTTTTATAGATAGTTCAAAAGGAATTGAAATGGATTATGAAAGATTTAAACAAATGTTAAAAAGGGAAATTTTTGGGGAAGATTTAAATTATCAAATTTTAAAGACAGTTATTGAAAACCCCTATAGATATATTGGTATTTTTAGAATTTCAAGTGCAAAAACAAAATTAATTCAAAATATTACACAAAGTTGTGAAATTAAATTTGGTGATTTTATTGAAAATATTTTTACAATATATTTAGAAGAAATGGGCTATGAAAATTTAAATAAAAACTTAGGAAGTGATGAAGAAGGAAATTTATTAAGTGCTGATCAAGTATTTAAGAAATTAAATACTGTTACTTTAATTGAACAAAAAATAAGAGATGACCATGATAGTACAAAAAAACGTGGACAATATGGAAATTTTATAAAAAAAATTAAAAAATTAAAAATTCTTTATCCCAATTCTCAAATTGTTGGTATTATGTGGTTTACTGATGATTCATTAAAAAAGAATAAAAATTATTATTTAGAATCAATAAGTAATAATACTGATAATACAGTTAATTTAAAAATATTTTATGGAAAAGATCTTTTTATAGAGTATTTTAATAATACGTTATATTGGAATGAATTAGTTGAACATTTAACTCGATATAGACAAGAAGAATGCAATAATATTTTATCTGTTCCTGATTTAGATAATAGTAGAGAAATGCATAAAGCTCTTATTGAAATGAAGCAAAATGAACCTAAACTAATAAGAAAATTACTCTCAAATAAAGAAGAATATATACAATTACGTGCAGAATTTTTTCCTACACAACAAAATTTAAAGGGTTTATAATATGAATAATATTATTATTGGAGATTGTTTACTTGAATTAAAAAAAATTCCAGATGAAAGCATAGATTTAATTTTTGCAGATCCACCATATTGGATGCGTGTTGATGGAATTTTAAAACGTCCAGAAGGAACAGAATATCAAGGTTGTAATGATGAATGGGATAATAAATTTACAACAAATGAAGATTATAATAAATTTACAACATTATGGTTATCAGAATGTAAGCGTATTTTAAAAAAAAATGGCTCAATATGGGTAATAGGGGGAATGCAATGCATTTATAGTATTGGAGCTATAATGCAAAATTTAGGTTTTTGGTTTATTAATGATGTTATTTGGCAAAAAACAAATCCGACTCCTAATTTTTTGGGAACAAGATTAAATAATGCTCATGAAACTCTTATTTGGGCAACTAAAACTACTAAAAGTAAATATACGTTTAATTATAAAACAGCTAAAGAATTAAATAATGATATTGTTAATTTTGAAAAAGGGGAAAGACGTCAATTAGGTTCAATTTGGAAAATTCCTGTTTGTTCTGGTAATGAACGATTAAAAAAAGAAAACGGTGAAAAATTACATTCAACACAAAAACCTGAATCTTTGTTATATAGAATTATTGCTATAAGCTCAAAACTTGGTGACACAGTTTTAGATCCCTTTGGCGGAACATTAACAACTGCTGCTATGTCAAAAAAATTGGGACGAAATTATATTTCTATTGAGCAAAAAAAAGAATATGTTGATTATGGTTTAATTCGTTTAGAAAATATTGTTTTTGAAGATTCTAAAATTGCTCATGCAGAGTTTGATAAAAAACCTCAAAAAGTAACATTACAAGAAATGATTGAAAAAGGTTTTTTACAAGATAATGAAAATTTTTATTTAAAAAATACACTATTAATAGCACAATTACAAAAAAATGGTAAATTATTATATGCAAATAATGAAATAGATATGCATTCACTTGCAGCTAAATTAAAAAACTCAAAAAGTGAACGATTAAATGGCTATAATTTTTGGGAAGTAGAAAGAAATGGCATAAGAGTATCTATTGATACCATTAGACAAAATTATAGAGAAGCTATTTCATAAAATATATGAATAAATAAAATATTTTTGGAATACATTTTTAAATTAGGCTTATTTTTTGTTTTTTCTATAAATATAGAATAAAATGTAATAATAAAAGTAAGTTAGTATAATATACATTACAAGTAATGTATAGAAAAAAATAAAAGCTCTTTTGTATACAAAAGAACTTTTTTATTAGGGTGTATTTCTAAATTAATTTTTTATTTTTCTAAACTTATATAATATTCTCTTATTTATTATACTATTATATAGTATTAAGTGTTTTATAAGGGGGTCACCCCCTTTCACCTGAGCAAAGGGGGATAAGCTAACAGGGGGAAATCCCCTCTAGCGTTGTTGTATATTTCCCTAGACCTCATAAATTCGGTATCAAGGAAAAACGACTTTGTCGCTTTTTGAATAGCTACTCTCACCCTCACTTTAATTGTTGTAAAGTAAGAAGCTACGAATAAAGACAACAATTAGTTACGCGAAATTACTATACATAAACCGCTGTCGCTATCCGTAACGCTCATTCTTTGCTAACGGCTACCAGCAAGGCTCATTATTCGGTAATGGCTACCACTGCCCCAAAAAGTAATGTCTCTCAACGTTCTCTTTGATATAACTTTTTTAGCAAGTCGCTTTACTCCTCGTTTTCAAAGGATAAAATTTTTAAGTTAGTGACTTTATGAAAATATTTTTTTTACAGGTCTAATGTATTAAAGTAATTATAAATAATTTGGAAACACACCCTAATATATTAAAAGAATTATAAATAATTTAAAAACATATTCTCATTATACAATCAAATTTTTATGCTTAAAAACAGTCAAGGCTCTAGGAAGTTATTCCTAGAGCCTTGACTAATTGAGGGGGGTGTGGGAGGAATTATTTCCCCCACAAAAAAAATAAAAATAAAGAAAATTAAATAATTTTCATATCTTGTAATGTTTTTTTAAGAATATTAAATGTTGCTTGTTGCATATTGCAAAGAGGCAAGCGAAGTTCGAGTTCCATTTTACCCATAAGGTGCAGAGCTGTTTTTACAGGAATAGGATTTGTTTCTATAAACATTGCTCTATTAAGAGGTTCTAAGTAATAATGAATTTTCTTTGCTTCTTGGGCATTACCATTAAACCAAGCTTGGCAAAGTTCGTGTACTTTTTTAGGAAGAACGTTTGAGGTTACGGAAATAGTACCTTTAGCACCAAGTGCAAGACTTGGCAAAACGGTAGAATCATCACCAGATAAAAGAACAAATTTTTCATCTGTTTTTTCTAACATATTAGAAAGTTGTACTAAATTTCCTGTTGCTTCTTTTACACCAAACATATCTGGAATTTGATGATACATACGAGCCATTGTATCGGCACTAATATTTACTCCTGTTCGTCCAGGAACATTGTAAACAAGAAAAGGAAAACTTACCGCTTTATTTATGGCTTGATAATGTAAAAAGATTCCTTCTTGCGTTGGTTTATTGTAATATGGACTAATAAGAAGGGCTGCATCTGCTCCTGCATCTTTAGCAAATTGTGTTAAGCGAATAGCCTCTGTTGTATTATTTGATCCACAACCTGCGATAATAGGAACACGTTTTTTTGCTTGATCAATACAAATATGAATAGCTCTTTCGTGTTCTTCGTGGGTAAGGGTTGCAGATTCGCCTGTTGTACCACAAGGAACAAGACCATCAATACCTTGTTCGATTTGCCATTCAATTAATTCTCTATATGCGTCTTCATCAATATGTCCATTTTTAAATGGTAAAACTAATGCTGATATAGCCCCTTGAAACATAAAGACTCCTTATAATACTTGTTTCACATAAGAATAAATTTTTTGATAATTATTTTCCAACCCGCCCTCAAGGGTAGCACCAGCAGCGTTTTTATGTCCGCCACCCCCAAAATTCATTAAAATAGATCGCACATCATCATCACCAGATGAACGCATACTAACTTTAACAATAGGGCGATTCTCTTTTATATCTTCACGCATAAGTAATGTCATACGAACATTTTTTACTTTACGCATTTGCTCTACAAAGCCCTCTAAATCTTCCTTTGTCACACCGTATTCATTAAAATAAGACAAAGGAACAAGACAGGCTGCAAATTTATTATCTAAACTAAAACGAACTTCACTAAAAAGTTTACCCCAAAAATGGAGTTTTTGTTGTGTCCAATTATTATCCATTGCTTCACGCAATGGTGCAATGGCAATAGGTGTTGCCACTAATTTAGCAAGCATATTGATACAACGAGCATTGGTATTACCAAATGTAAAATTTCCCGTATCACAACTAAGAGCAACATATAAGGCTTTAGCCACGCTTTCAAGAGTTTTTTCTTGATAAGCAAAAACAATATGCCCTATCATTTCACCCGTAGCAGACATACTAGGATCTGCCCAAGTATACTCTGTTGCGAAAAAGGTATTTCCTAAATGGTGATCAATACAAATTGTTTTTTTATCTTGAATATATGTTATTAATTCTTCACCAAAACGCTTTAACTCTCCAGCGTCTAAGGTTATAATAAGAGGATTTTTAAAAGGAATTTCTTGTACATTTGTATAATAAGCACAAGGAAGCTTTAAAAAAGAAAGCCACGTGGGAAACGTGCTTTCATTGTAAATACAAACAGATTTATGCAAAACCTCTTGAAGAAAAGAGGCAAGCCCTAAAGACGAGCCAATGGCATCGCCATCAGGATTTATATGCATAGTTATTACAATCTCATTATATTTTTCAATATGTTTTAATATTTCTTTTGCGTGTTGCGTTTCCATATTATTCACAAATCATTTTTTGGACTTCATCTTTTAGCTGATATATTTTTTCTAAATCCTGTTTAATACTTTCCATATTCCCAGCACGTAATTTTTCTGTTAATTCACAAAGTTTTATATAAAGAGGACCTGCACTTAAATTTCCTGCCACACCTTTTAGTGTATGGCAAGCTTCAAAGGCCATTTGATTATTATTATTTTCAATAGCTTGTTCTAAACTTTCAAAATTAGAATCCGTTAAAAACATATTAAAACAAGTGAGGTAAAGTTCTTGATCATCAACAAAGCGTTCAAGAGCTTCATCTACATTACAACCCCAATTTTTTAATTTTTCAATCATTACCACTCCATAAATCATCTTCAATGCTATGCATTAAATAAACATTTCCTTCATTCTCCTCGTTTTCACACATTAATTTAATAGCCTGCATGATAGTAGTATATGATGATTGCCCAGAAAGAACAACTCCCCCTATATTTGCAAAGAGTCTATTAGAATAGTTTTTTTCATTATATTTTTGCATAGCAATTTGTAATTGTTCTATTTTTTGTTTAAGACATTCTTTTATATTTAAAATATTCTCAAAATAGATAACAAAAGAAAAATCATCTATTTTTGCAATAATATCATTGGCATTAAAACATTCTCGTAAAATATTGCTCATAACAACAACAGTATTATTGGTTGTTTTATGTATGCATTTTGAACCAGTTGTTCGTTTAAAAAGCTGTACATAAAGCAAAGCACTTTTTTCAATATCAACATTTTCCAATAACACATTATCAATAACATTTTTTACGGCATCTTCAAGATAACAGCCTGTTTTACTATCTTTTTGTATTGCTGTAAGAATAGATAAGTAGTTTTTGTTATTGGACAATTCTTCCACATAGCAAAAACTTGAGCTACTTTGTGTTTCAGGATTAATAGAAGATAAAATATTAATTCTGAGCCATTTTATTTTTTCTTTATTTTGTGGAACTAACGCACGACATTCAAAACTAAATTTTCTATTTCCTGTTCTAAGTAAATTAGAAAAAGAAATAACATTCATAAATTGCAAAAATTTATATTTATCTTCTGGATGAATAACACTATTAGCTATAAGTGTAAAAAATAAATCAACAGGTTTTTTATTTTGATAGCCGACATTATCAATAAAGTTCTTTGAAAAACGCAAAACATCTTTTGTTTGTAAATCAAGCTCAATATAGTTAAAACCTTTTTCCACTAAATGTTCACGAAAATCCATATCAAGCTGATAAATTTCTTTTTTTGCAACATAATGACTTATATTTTCAAAATAACAAACAGCAAAAACCTTTTTTTGATCTTGTTCAATAAATTGATATGTTGCACGAACCCAAATTTTCTTTGTACCATTTTTAATAATAGAAAATAAAATATCGTCTTTTTGTTCATTTCCTGCAAAAATATTTTTAAAAAAAAGAATAATATCTTGTTGTTGCTCTACATTTTTAAATATTTTTTCTAAGTTACAAGGAATACATATTTCATTTTGATTAATATTAAAAAGCTCTTTAGCAGCATTATTTAAATGAATAACTTTATCAGGAATATGAATATCCAGCATAGCAACATGGCAAAAACCTAATAATGCTGTCATACGTTCTTCATGTAATTTTCCAAGAAATTCATAATACTTATAATCAGAAATATCTGTAATTTGTGTTACAAATATTTTACTATTAATAGTTTCTTGTAAATAACTAAACCGAATATTATGCCAGCGAATATTATGCAAACCGGGAATTTTAATACGAACATCAAAACAAGCCCATGTATTATTTTCATCAAGTTGTGAAATTTTTTGTATAATTTCTGATTTTGTATCATCATAAAGTATATCAAAAATATGAGAAGAAACATGATAAAACGCTTCATTATTTTCCATAATTTCACGATAAAAAGCATTATTAGCACGAATAATTTCTAAATTATCCCCTTTTAATTCGGTCAACGTTAACGGACTTGAAAAATTATTAAACAAAATACTAAAGCGAGACCCACTACTCCATAATTCATTATTAGGAATAACAGGCTCTTGCATTTTTTCTTTGAGTGGAGCAATAAATTTATAATCTCGGCATTTTTCCTTATACTCACTAAAAGGAAATGGCTTTGCAAAGAAATATCCTTGCCCATTATAACAGCCCACACTACGTAAATATTCTACTTGTTCAATATTTTCAACCCCTTCTGCTATTACCGGAAGATTAAGCCATTTTGCCATATATACAATAAAATGAATAAGGCTAGCACTTTTTGGATCATTTTCAGAAAGATTTTTTAAAAATCGCATATCAATTTTTATTAAATCCACAGGAATTTCACTTAACATATTTAACGAAGAATATCCTGTACCAAAATCGTCCATACTAATAGCAAAACCAAAGTTTCGCAAAGAAGTAATAACATCAATAAGTTGTTCAGAATCTTGCGTATAAGAAGTTTCTGTAATTTCAAACTCAATTAAATGATGATCAATTTGATATTTTTCTAAAATAGCATTAATATGTTCACATAAATTGGGTTTATAAATATCTGCTCTTGATAAATTTACACTAATTGGTACTACATTGATATTATTATCTAAAAGCTCACGTATATTGCAACAGACAGCTTCTAAAATATACATATCAAGTTCTGTAATAAAACCATTTTTCTCAAAAACTGGAATAAATTTATTAGGTGGAATAATACCTTTTTCTGGATGATGCCAACGAATAAGGGCTTCAGCTCCTATTACACTAAAATTATTTAAATCAAATTTTGGTTGAATATAGATAACAAATTGCTTCTCTCGCAAAGCTCTATGCATTTCATTAGCAATTTCTTGTTCTTCTAAAATAGACTTATGAATTTGATCATTATAATATTCAATATAAGTATCATATTTTCCTACAATATTTTTAACAGCTAAACTTGCCCTGTCACACATAAGGCTAACTTTCATTGTAGGATCTTTAATTACATATACACCAAAATTAATATTTAATTTTAAATTAATTTCAAATTCTTCAATTTTTGTAATAACATAATTTGCAAAGAGCAACTCATTAACTTTATCATGTTGCATACACACAAAATAACAGTCTGCATTAAATCTTGCTGCAAAGTAATTTGTATCATTAGAAAAAAACTTAATAGTATTTGCTAAGTAAATTAAAAGTTCATCACCTTTTGCTTCTCCAAAAAAATCATTTACTATTTTAAAACGTTCAATATTAACATATACAATAGAATATGTATGTTGAGGATCTGACAAAACAAGTTGTGATACTTTTTCGTAAAATGTTTTTTTATTATAAAGTTTTGTTAGATAATCTCTTTCACTCGTATTTTTTAAAATAGCATTTTCACGTAAGGCAATAGTATTAATAACACGTTGAAGAATAATAGCAGGGTGATATGGTTTTGTAACATAATCTGTTGCCCCCATTTCTAGGGCTTTTATTTCTGATTCTTTACCTTCTGCTTGTGTGGTTACAATAACAGGAATAGTATTAATCTCAGGCATACTTTTTCTTTTTTCTAAAAAAGTATATCCGTCCATTTCTGGCATAATTAAATCAAGCAAAATAACCTGAATACATTCTTTTTCTTTTTCTAAAACATCAAAAGCTTCTATACCATTACTAGCTTGCAACACTTCATATTTACTTTCTAAAATCTTTGAAAGCAACATTCTGTTAATCAACTGATCATCTACTATTAATACTTTTTGCTTATATTTCATTACACAATACACTAGAAAATTTTTAAATTTTTATTACAGTATTAATTAAATTTTTAATATAAAAAATAAAAATTTTTCCCCTTAACAAAAGGTTTAAAAACTACCATAGCATTTATTTTTATTTAGCATACTTTTTTTTTCTTGGATAGTATTATTTTTCTTAGAAAAACTTTTAATAAAAAAGAAAAAAATAAATAGTGTTATCCTAAAAAAATTGTCTTAAAAATAACATACATTGCCTATAAAAAAATAATACCTTTTTACTATACAAAACAAGAATTATCTTTTATAATTAATTGATAGGAACAAGCAAAGGAGTAGAACAATGTCTCAACTTGATAATATTCAAAATTTAGACACACAAAAATTTAAAGAATTTATTATTATTACCAATAATGAAGAATCTTTTTCCCGTGCTTTTAAAGAAGATACTTTTCCTAATATTCGCTATTTTCATGCTCCTTCTGACGCTCTTTACCATATTTTTACAAATAGAGAAAAAGATAATTCATATTCAGCCCTTATTTTTTGTGAACAAGAATTAGAAGATATTTACGCAACCCTTATTATTTCCTTATTACTTTTACACCCATTAGGTTCACTTTTTCCTGTTATTGTTATTTTTGAAAGACTTAAAGATGATACAGATAAAGTTGTCTTACATTACCATAATGTGGAAAAAGAAAATCTTAAAACAATAGGTGCATTCAATTTTCTTGAATTTCCTTATACAGTCAAAAAAGTAAAAGAACTAACAGAACTTGCTTATGAAAAATATTTAGCAGAAGAAAACAAACATACAGAAACATTTGCTACTATTCAAAACGCAAACGAAGAAGCAAAAGAACATTTTCAAAAAATTTGGAATGAACGCATTCAAAACTTTGAAAAAAACTTTGTACGCTTTTTTTATCTTCCAGATAATAATGCAAGTTATGAAGAAGTCTACCGTATTGGCAAACAAAAATACTATGACCGTCTTTTCAACCAAGCAACAGTTTGCTTTGAACGCTCAAGTGAATCCCCTTCCCCTCGCAAAGCTGATTCCTATGTATATCTTTATGCTATCCAAAAAGAAAATGTTGGGGCTGAAAATAGTAAAAATTATTTAGAAAAAGCTATCAATGCTTTTATTGATAAAAAGAATTGGGGCAAGGTTGAAGAATGTGTAAACTTATTTGCTCGCGATTTTCCTAGAGATGAATCTCCATTATACGAAACACTTACAAATGAATTTGTAAAAGGACATTATGATATTGTTAATGGTATCATTGATAATAACAAAGATAATCTAAAAATGAATAGAGTTGCAGAAATTTTATTACGCACGAATAATTCTACTGCATTCCCTCCTGAAATTAGCACTATGCTTAGCCGTAATAAAGAGCTTAAGCAAATTATCTTCCAATCAAATTTACAAGAACAGTTTGATGATGATACCTATATTCACGATCAAGAAGTGGAAAGAACTCTTAGAAGATTGCAATTACAAAAAGAAGCTCGTCTTAGAGGCGAAAAACCTAAATTGCCTCCTAGAGAACATCGTTCTCAAGAAAAAATTGTGCTTAATTCCTCTATACAAGATTTTTTAGAAAATGATAAAAAAAAAACAAAAATAGATAACTATTCCCTTATTGATAATAACCAAGAAAAAAAGACTACAAATACAGAGGAAAATACACAAAATTCAACACCAAAAAATATGCCTTTTATTCCTCCTTTTGGTGAAGAAAATAAAAACGCCACTGTTGAAGGCGTTCCTACTGTTTATTTAAAAAGTAATTCCTTTATTGGTGATATTATTAATATGACAAAATATACTCGAAAACTCTATAAGAATAAATAATTATGAAAAGACCCGAACTTCTTATTCCTGCTGGTGGTCCAGAACAATTAGAGGCTGCTCTTTTATATGGTGCTGACGCTGTATACCTTAGTGGTAATGAACTTTCCCTTCGTGCAAAATGCGATGGCTTTAGCTTAGAAGAACTCAAAATTGGCGTGGATAAAGCCCATGCCCAAAATACAAAAGTTTATTACTGTTTAAATGCTATGCCCTATGATAAACAGCTTGATGATGTTATCACCATGCTTAAAGCTGTACCTAAAACAGGTATAGATGCTCTTATTATTGCTGATCCCGGCGTATTATGGTTAGCTAAAAAACACTGTCCAAAGATGGAAATACATCTTTCAACTCAAGCTCATTCTGTTAATTCTGCTGCTGTGGAATTTTGGAAAGAAATAGGTGTTTCTCGCATAAACCTTGCTCGCGAACTTGGCAAAGAAGAAATGAACCAAATTATCCAAGCCTACCCTAATATGGAATTTGAAATTTTTGTGCATGGGGCTATGTGTCTTGCCTTATCTGGTCACTGTCTTATGTCTGCTTGGGTTAATAAAAGACCTGCTAATTTAGGTCAATGTACACAGCCTTGCCGTTTTGAATATCGTGGACGCAAATTTACCGATAT
The DNA here is from genome assembly GCA_029258655.1 of Mailhella sp. Taxonomy (GTDB): domain Bacteria; phylum Desulfobacterota; class Desulfovibrionia; order Desulfovibrionales; family Desulfovibrionaceae; genus Taurinivorans. The sequence continues at coordinate 807 of JARHYD010000153.1, read as the reverse complement.
TTCTCTTACAGTAGAAGAACGCTTACGCGAAGGAGAGGACTGCTGGGATATTCAACAAGGAACGCATTTTAGTGCTATTTTTGCTCCTTCCGATTTATGCCTTGTGCCATATATGGAAGATTTAATTAAAATGCAACCAGCTTCCCTCAAAATTGAAGGCAGAACAAAAAGCCCTTCTTATGTTGCACAAGTGACAGATATTTACCGTACTGCCATTGATCAAACCTGTATAAAACTTGGTATTGAACCTAAATTTACTCCAAGCCGTACCAATATTGATAACGAAGAATTTATGCTGGAACTTTTTAATAGCTCAGGCAAAAATCCTCGTGCCTTATCAACAGGCTTTTTCTTTCCAGAACGCCTTGATAGAAAAGCTCCAGAAAACTATTCCCCACGTCCCATTGTGGCAAAATTAGGGGAAAAAATAAAAGAGAATTTTTACGAAGTTGATGTTAGAAGTACATGGAAAAATGAAAAAGACGCTTCCATTCTTTTACCCGGTATGAACAGACCCCTCATCAAAGCAAATACCTATACACTATATAATCATCAACAAAACCAAGTGGATACTTTACACCCAGGATTAAAAGGATATCTACAATTAGAAGACACTATTCCAGACCTTAAAGCAGGACTATTTATCCGAGCATAACTTTTTTGTTTTGTATTTTTTCTTAGGGGGAGGACTTTTTATAAAAAGTCCTCCCCCTAAAACCCCCTTTCAAAAATTTTAATCCAAAAACCGTTTTGCGTGCAAAACGGTTTTTTTCTTTTATAGTACAAAAAATAGAACTATTATTTTAT
>JARHYD010000147.1 GCA_029258655.1 Mailhella sp. | reverse complement strand
ATTGATATAGGTTAAATTTTCCGTATTGATTTGTCTGCATTGTGTTAAATATTTTTCTGCAAGTGTGTATTCTTCTTTTTTAAGATATATTGTAGCTAGTAAATGTATTATAGAAAGATTATAGGGATTTTTTTCTTGTTCATTTAATAAAATTTGTTCTGCTTTTTGATATTGTTCTTGTTCTATTTTATATTGTGCAAGTAATGTAGTTAATATTGTATTTTGTTTCTCTGGAATAACATTAACTATCTTTTCTAATTCGTCAAATTTTTTTAGTGCTAGTAGTTTTTCAATATATTTACTTAAAAAATAAGGGTTAGTGTATTGAGATAGGATACAAGCTTTTGCATAAATTGGTAAAGATATTGTATCGTTTTGTATACATTCTGCAACAGTAAATAAAAAATCTGGATCTGTGATTTTTTCAAGAATTGTAAGTGAATGTATACAAGATTGTACAACAGAGAATATTTTTGTGTAATCTTTTAATTCTGTATAATATTCTGTTGCAGGGGCAAAGGAAAAAGGAGGGTATTGTTTGTTTTTTTCTTTTGTTGAAAATGTAATGCCTACTAATCCAAAGGGACGTTTATTATATTCTAGTCCTGTAAAAACGTTTTCTTCGTTTATTGTAATTTTTCCATTGCAAATGGTTAATTGATTATTAGTAATAAGTAAGTTTTCTTGTCCTTTTGTTTGATAATGATAAAAAAAGCCCGTTGCAGCTTTAAAAAGATCACAATCATAAATCATGGAGTCTATAATCATAGAAACATTCCCAACAAAAGGTGTTGCTTGATAGAAAAATCCTTCAAATTGTGCATGGTTTTGTTTAATAGAGATGGAAAAATCTTTTTCTATCATTAATGTTGGAAAAGTATATAAAGAAGTACCTTTTTGTTTTGTCTTATTTGTATTAGAAAAAGTTTTGATATAAAATTTTCTAATAGGGGATATGTCTTGCTGTTTTGTTGTGGGGTTTAGATTATCATTGTTTGCTTGAGTAATTTTTTTACGTTTTTGTTTAAGAACATACGCTATTTCGCGTATAATATGGCTATGGTAATGATCTTCATCTTGCCATAATTCTTTTTTATCTTTTACTAAAGATGTAATAATTTCATGGGCTTCAATATTTTCTACATGAAATTTTTTACTAAGATCACGATAAATACCAAAGACTTCATTTCCTTTTTCAACATTTGGGTGACCAAGTAATAAATTAATATGCTTTTTGCCAGAACAAGAAATTGTTGCAAAAACATCATAAATATATTGATATAAATATTCTAAACTAACAATATTTTTTATATATCTATGGGAATCATTGGTACTAAATTCTGTAATAATAAGATCATACTTTTCTAAAATAGCATAATATTCTAGTGCAAAACTTGCATAAGAAATAATAGTTCCACCAATGGCAAATAAATCAACTTGATGTGGATATTCAAGAGCTTTATAGGTTTCAAAATATCCAGATTTTAAAACAGAATTTGATGTACCTATAACGGCTATTTTCATTTTTATTACCTATATGTATTACCTAAAGCAAAAATACTGCCATTAGGTGCATTTTCAAATGTTTTTGAGCCATATACTAAGATATTTGTTTTTATAATCATATTAGGCCACAAGCCAAATTGTGCCTCTAAAGCTTTTAAAAGTGCTATTGCTGTGGGAGTAATTGTTTCACCTTTTCCTATAAATGCACATACAGGTATATTTTCTAATAATTGTAATACAGCAGGAGCTGGACTTGGTAATAATCCGTGTTCGCAGTGGATAACTCCATCTGCTAATGGTAATGGCCCACAAATAAATTGCTCTATTTCTAATAAATCAAATAACGCACAACTAATGCAAATGTCTACAATACTATCTAATGCCCCTACTTCGTGAAAACAAATTTCATGTATTTCTTTGCCATGTACAGCTGCTTCTGCTTTTGCTAATATATTAAATGTTGTTTTTGCATATTGTTTTGCTTTTTCTGTGAGAGAACTTTTTTCAATAATATCTTGAATATCTTTATTGGCTCTATGGCTGTGTTCATGGGGTAAAATTACTTTTGCTCTTTTTCCTTGTATTCCATGTACAAAACATTTTTCAATACTTATTGTCTTGTCAAGCTGAGAAAGTCCTAGTGTACTAATAAGGTTATTTAATGCTTCATTGGATAAATTTAATAAACTAGCAAAACCACATAAAAGCATATCCCCAGATAAACCAGATTGTGGACGAATACAAAGAGTTTTTGCCCCATGTTTTAATAGGTGGCAAGGATTAGCGTTATCCTCTATCGTATGTTGTAAATGATGATGAGTATGATTGAAAGAGCTAGTATTTTTCATTGGTCTACTTTTTGAAATAAATTTATAATTCTAAAAGCTGCTTGTGCAGCTCCAAAACCATTATCAATATTAAAAACAGAAATACCAGATGCACAAGAAATAAGCATTGATGATAATGCACTTTCACCTGCTTTTGCCATTCCATAGCCTATGGAAGTTGGTACTGCTAAAAGAGGTTTGGCTATAAGTCCTCCTAAAACAGAAACAAGAGCAGCATCTAATCCTGCTACCACAATAACAATATCATGTTCTTGAATTTGTGGCAAAGCTTTTTGTATACGCCATAAGCCAGCAACGCCACAATCTTCAAACATAGTATAATTAATACCTAAATATTCTAGCGTTCTTCCTGCTTCCCATGCTACCTTTGCATCACAAGTTCCAGCAGAAACAATAGCTACTTTTTTTCTTGCAGAGTGTTTTGGTAATGGAAAAGCAAAAGCTGTTTGCGATAAGGCATGATAATTTATATTGTTTTGAATTTCTAACGGAAAAGAATAAAATATTTCTGGAGCAAGTCGAGTAAATAAAATACTTTTTTGTGTTTTTTGATTAAATTCTTTTAATAAAGATAAAAGAATGCTTTTTTCTTTTTTTTCGCAAAAAACAGCTTCAGGTAACCCTATGCGTTCCTTTCTTTGATAATCAAATTGTACATGATCAATGTTTTTTTCATTTGGTATTTTATTCATAAATAAAGTATACAAATTTTTTTCAAAAAAACAAAGTAAATAATTTTGTTAGGTTTTTATTAAAATTTTTTTTGGGGGAAATGATTTCCTCCAAGCCCCCTCAATTAAAGCCCAAACTTTGCATAAAGGCAAAGTTTGAGCTTATTTATTGGGAGATATTATTTTCTATAATAAGTTGTAAAAAATATAAAAAGTTCTGTAAGGGGAATATAGGGGGGAGTTTTTTTTAGTTTTCTTTATAAGAAAATATAATTATTATAATAAGATATAGAAACTTTTAGTTTTTCTTGGTAATTATAAATAAGTTAGAAATATATTTTTAGGATTAAGATAAGAATATTTTTTTACAAAAAGATATTATTTGTTTTTTATTGTGTACTGATAGAGATAAAAATTTTTGTTATTAATAGTTGTTGTTTGTGTTTTTTGGAAATTTAAGGCTTCAAATAAATGAATTGAGGAAATATTATCTTCTCTTACTGTTGCAAGAAAATTTAAAGAATGATGTTGTTCTATGATTTGCTTTAATGCTCTGCTTACAATATGCTGATTATGGAATTGTTGAAATAAGGAAATACTTATTTCCCAAGAAGAATATTCAGTGCATTGCAATCGTATTTGTCCAATACATTCTTTTGTATCTGTTTCAAGAATATAAAAAAGAATGTTTGGGTTATGTATTGCTTTTGTAAACCATTGGCAATGTGCTTCCCAAATAATTTTATCTTGATTGAAAGAATAGAACCTTACGTAATCTTGATTACTAAGTTCAAAAATATTTTTCATGTCGTTTATTGTTGCTTTTCTTATGGAAAACTTCATTTCTCGTATATATATATATATATACTTGCTGTCAAACAGAAAATAATACCCAAAAAAGTTAGGGCGTGTTTATAAAATACAGCTAACTAATTTGAAAAGATGTTTATTGTTTGTTTTCAAATAATTTTTTTATTTTTCTAAAAGTTATGTTAATAATTTTTATTATGAGTAGATATAAATTAAAAAATGCGTATTGGAAGTTAATTTTTCTTTATTTAGAAGGAAAAAAGTAAAGCTAGTAAACTAAAAAAATAACGATAAAGTTATTTTTGAAGGTATTTAATGGTTTGATGTAGGGTAAACTTTTTAATAAGACTAATAATAAATAAAAATAATATATTAAATTCAATAAGTTTTCATAACACAATTTACAGTACCAATTATCTCTTTTTTTGTAATTTTACATATTTGTAAAAAAATTTATCAAGAAGCATAATTATTTTCTTGATTTTATTACAAAAAAAATATACAAAAATAAGTAGAATATTTTTTAACATTTTTGTTTAAAAAGGATTTATTATGTGTACAACTGCTGCTAAACCTTGTGAATGGAATTTACAACTTCCTCAAATCAACCCAGAAATTATTCAACTTTCAAATGCTCCTAGAAAAGCACGTATTTCAGACGTTAATGCCATGTCTGCATTGATTAATGAATTTGCATCAGCTA
>JARHYD010000132.1 GCA_029258655.1 Mailhella sp. | reverse complement strand
TTATTGTTTGACGTACTTTGGCTTCGGCGGTTTTAATAATTTTTTTCTTGTGAGTAGTTTTATGAGTAAACATTTGGGCAAGGCTGTAAGTCATTTACGTTCACGATTTTTGCATAGGCATACTTTTTCACATTTAAATAAAAATAGCCATGCAGGAAATTTTGATCCTTTTTATCCTAAAATAGTTCAAGTATTACGTGGTGGTTATAGTATTAGCGAATTAATTCGTGATATTATAGCAGGTATTACTGTTGGTATTGTGGCAATGCCATTAGCAATGGCTTTTGCTATTGGATCTGGTGTTACCCCTATTCAAGGGCTTTATACAGCAATTATAGCGGGTATTCTTATTGGTTTTTTGGGTGGAAGCCGTTTTCAAGTAAGTGGACCAACAGGTGCATTTGTTATTATTATTTATGGAATTGTTTATAGACATGGATATGATGGCTTAGTAATAACAACTTTTATGGCAGGCTGTATGCTTGTGCTTGCAGGATTTTTTAGGTTAGGTTCAATTATAAAATATATTCCATATCCTGTAACAACAGGATTTACAGCTGGTATTGCTTTGACCATTTTTTCTTCACAAATTGGTGATTTTTTTGGATTGCAATTACAAGATGTTCCACCAGAATTTTTATCTAAGTGGGCCTTATATTTATCTGAAATAACAAATCTTTCACCTGTTACTTTTGGTGTGGCTTTGGGCTCATTAGTGATAATGATTTTGGTACGAACATTTACTCCCAAAATTCCAGCACCTGTTGTAGGGGTATTAGTGGCAGGGCTTGTTGTATGGGCATTTGGTATTCCTGTTGAAACTATTGCTACTCGCTATGGAGAAATTCCTTCTGCATTACCAAGTTTTGAAGGATTTGATTTTTCACTTGAGCGTATACCAGAGCTTTTTCCTGATGCAATAACTATTGCTATTTTAGCGGGATTGGAATCATTGCTTACTTGCGTAGTTGCAGATAGTATGACAGGGGATAGACATTTTTCCAATATGGAACTTATTGCACAAGGAGCTGGTAATATAGCCTGTTCATTTTTAGGGGGGATACCAGCAACAGGAGCTATTGCCAGAACAGCAACAAATATAGGAAGTGGAGCAAGAAGTCCAATTTCTGCAATTATTCATGGTTTTACTGTGCTTTTATTTGTTTTATGGCTTTCACCTTTAACTTCTGCTATTCCTCTTGCTTGTCTTTCTGCTGTAATGGTAATTACTTCTTATGGTATGCTTGAAGTTCATGCAATTAAAAGTATTTTAAATGGTCCAAAATCTGATTGGTCTATTATGCTTTTAACATTTCTTTTAACTGTTCTTGTAGATTTAACTGTTGCTGTATATGCAGGAGTATTATTGGCGTCTTTATTATTTATGCGTCGCATGAGTACTATGAGTGCTATTGAGGCAATGGAAGAAGCTGATATTATGCATGATTATGATGAAACTATTATTAATTATCAAGATCTTCCAAAAGGGGTTTTTGTGTACTCTATTTCAGGCCCATTTTTCTTTGGTATGGTAGATAGATTTCAACGAGTTTTTATGCGTCATAATTCTGATGTAAAAGTATATATTTTATATATGCATAATGTACCTGCTATTGATGCAACTGGTATCCATGTTTTAGAGGCTTTTTTAGCTCATAGAAAATCTAATCATTATCATGTTATTTTAGCAAATCCACCAGCAAAAACTCGTCGTATTTTGAAAAAAATGGGTATTGCTCATACGTTAGGGGAAAACAATATTTGTTATAGTTTAAAAGCTGCAATAACAAGAGCAGAAGTTTTATTGCAAGAATAATATATTCTTAAAATTAGGGTCTGTTTCTAAAGTAATTTTTTTTTGGGTTATATTGTCTTTATCTGTAACTTTCTTTGTCGTAACGGTTAAAGCGAAATGATTTCCCTAATCCCCTTCAATTAGGCAAATTTATTGAAATATGTTGCAATAAATTTGCCTATTTTTAGGACATTAGTAAAAAATTTTTTTCTCAAAAATAACAAAGTCTTTGTTTTCATATCGTAACTATAAATATTTTAGTTATTATAATTAGGATAGGAAAAAATATACTAAATTGGAATTTGTTTATGTTCTAAAGAAATTTGCAAAATTATCAATAAAGATAAAATTGTAAATTTCTTTTTTTTATGTTAAAAATATATTGGTGTTATGATGGTATTAACTTAATTGTGTAGGTTTTATGAAAAAAATTTTTTTGGGTATTTTTATCGTAATATTTTGCAGTGCGTGTAGAACAAATGAATTGTCTGTTAATGAACAAATTGATGTTTTGCCCTCACCAATGCTAAAAGAATATTTTTATGATGAATTAAAACCATATCAACAAAAAGTTGGAGAAACATATAATCATAAAAATAAATTATGGTGGCATACATTTGCAAGTGGTGATTTAAATAGATTACAAAGAATAGCCTTACAAGAAAATTTTGATATTTTAGCAAGTTATGCTCGATTAAAACAATATGCGGCATCAGCTCATATAGCAGAAACTGATTATTTTCCTTTATTAGATGCAAAAGGCAGTATTGGTGTTAATGATTCAGAAACAAAAGTTTCTCGTTTTGATGTTGTTACATCAAATTCTTCAGATAAAAATAGATTAAGTTTTTCAGCTTCTTATGAAGTAGATGTTTGGGGGAGAGTTCGTTCTGCGTATAATGCCGAAAAAATGCGTTTTGTTGCAAGTAGAGATGATTTGCATACAGCAGCTATGACTATAAGTGCAAAAGTTGCAAGCACTTGGGCAGAATTATTGGGAAATAATGCGGAAATAAAAATAGTTAAAGATCAAATAGAGGTAAACGAAAGTCTTGTAAAATTACAAAAAGTTCGTTTTTCAAATTCTCTTGTAAGTAGTTTGGACGTACTGCAACAAGAGGAAGTTTTGGCTTCATCAAAAGCAGAATTGCCAGAATTATTGCAAAAATCTGTTGAATTAAAAAATTCTCTTTCTGTATTATTGGGGCAATTACCGGGAAATTTACCAAAATTTACGGAAGATGCACCACTTCCTATTGTTTTAGCTATTCCTGATGCTGGTTTGCCTGTGGAATTATTGATGTTTCGTCCTGATATTCGCAGTGCATGGGCAAGAGTGCAAGCAACACATTTTGATGTGGCAAAAGTGAATGCTTTACGTTTTCCAAGTTTAAAATTATCTATGAGTCATGTTTTTGATTCTGCGGATTTATCATTACTTTTTTCTAATTGGTCAAATGATATTTTAGCGTCTTTAGCATATACAATTTTTGATGCAGGAAAAAAGAAATATGATTATCAAAAAATGAAAGCAGTTGCAGAAGAAGCTTTAGTAAATTATTCAAAAACTGTTGCTATTGCTATAAGTGAAGTAAATAATGCTATGGCAAAAGAATATGCACAACAAGAAAAATTACGACTTTTAGAAAAGCAATATGTTATGGCAAAAAGTGCAACAAGAGGTGCATTAAATGCTTATCTTGAAGGATCAGAAGATATTTTGCGTTTTTTATCTTTGTTGCAAAGCACTCAAAATCTTGAAAGAACCATAGCAAAACAAAGGGTAAATGTGGTGCAAGTTCGTATAAATTTATATAAGTCGTTAGGAAATATGTATTTTCCAGAAGAACAAATGAATCTTTTCGTTCAGAAGGAAGAAATTAATGTTAAATAAAAAAACATTGTATATTATTATAGGCATATTTGTTAGTATGGTAGTGCTTTCGTGGTTTTTTGTAGCTACAAAACCCATAGCTAGTCGAAAAAAACCACAATTAACTCGTTTTGCTGTGAATGTGTTACAAGTTTCTTTGGGTGAAGCACCTGTGCAGATTCGGGCATTAGGAACAATTAAACCCTATCAGCAAACAAGTATAAATGCTCGTATTAGTTCACAAGTAGAATATATTGCAGAAAATTCTGATATTGGTTCTATTGTAAAAAAAGGTGAAGTATTAATTCGACTTGATGATGATACATATCAAAATACATTGAAATTGCGGAAAAGTGATTTAGAAAAAGCAAAAGCAGCATATCAGCTTGAAATGGGACAGCAAAGTGTTGCAAAAGCAGAAGCAGAACAATTACAAAAATTATCTTCTTCTTTTATTGGGGAAGTTATTATTTCAGATCTTGCTTTGCGTGCTCCGCAATTAGCTCAGGCAAAGGCTGATGTTGCAGCAGCAGAGGTAGCTGTAAAAATGGCTCAATTAGATATGGAATATGCTACGATTAAAGCTCCTTATAATGCTATGGTAACAGAAAGAAATGTTTCAGTAGGAAGTTTAACTAATACGCAAGATAGTCTTATTACGTTAGTTGGTATTGATGAATATAGGATTGAAGCAGCTGTTGCTATTGATAAATTAACAAGTTTAAATTTGAAAAAAAATACAAATAGTAAAGTACAAATAACAAGTTCAACTGGTATTGTTCGTGAGGGGCGTATTATTAGGCAAGTAGCAAGTCTTGATGCTACAACACGAATGGGAAGAATTTTAATTAGTATTCCAGATCCACTTGGTATTAAAAATAATGCACCTGCACTTATTTTAGGTGATCATGCAGAAGTTTTATTTAAGGCTGGTACACTTGATAATACGGTTATTGTTCCACGTCGGGCTTTGCAACCAAACGATAGTGTTTTTGTGGCAATTCCGCGTTATCCAACAGAAGAAGAATTGAAAAAAAATCCTCATGCAGAAACACAATATTTATTAGATATACGTTCTATTGATATAGCATGGAAAGATCTTGATAATGTTTATATTCGAGGCGGATTAAATGATGGAGAGTATGTTGTAACAACAGTTATTCCATCACCTATTCAAAATATGCCATTAACAGTAAGCAGCGTAGTGAAAAGCTCATGAGTGAAGAACCAAATTATGTAATGAAAGACCTGTATAAAGGTCCTCTTTCATGGATGGCACGAAATTCTGTTGCAGCCAATATTTTAATGTTTATTTTGATTGTTGGTGGCTTTTTGATGTCAACACAAGTTACAAAAGATGTTTTTCCGTCTTTTGTGCTTGGTACAATTACTGTTAGTGTTACATATCCTGGAGCAACGCCCACAGAAATAGAAAAAAGTATTACGAATGTTATTGAAGATGCTTTGGAAGGTGTTGATGGCATAAAAGAAACATCAGCAAGTATTAGTCCCGGGTCAACAACCGTTACTCTTAGTTTAGAAGATAGAGCTAATGAAAATAAAGTATTACAAGATGTCAAAGCAGAAATAGATAGAATTTCAACCTTTCCTAAAGAGGCAGAACTTCCTGTTGTTTCATTAAAAACAAGACACGTGGAAGTGTTAAATGTTCTTTTATATGGTAATAAAGATTATCAAGTTTTACGTTATTGGGCAGATATTATTAAAGATGAGCTTTCCCAGAATCCTTTGATTGCAAAAGTGGAGCTTGAAGGAGCAAAAGAATTAGAAATTCATGTGGAAGTTCCACAGGATAATTTACGAAAATATGGTTTAAAGTTAGAAGATATTGCAAGAAAAATAGGGGATACTTCCATTGAGCTTGGAGGAGGTACATTAAAAACTCGAGCGGGCGATATTTTATTACGCGTTGATGAAAGACGAGATTATGCGTCAGAATTTGCAAGTATTGTTGTACGAACTAATGAAGATGGTAGTCGATTAATGCTTGAAGATATTGCAACTATTTCAGAAGGTGTGGAAAATGTTGCAAAGTGGGCAGAATTTAACGGGCAAACAACTATCTTTTTGGCTATTTATAAAAATGATATTAATGATCCTGTAACTGTTGCAAATTCGGCATTAAAAACTATTGAACATTATAATCAAATTTTACCGGGTGATATACGACTTGAAGTGCGTAGTAATTTAGCGGATATATATCAAGCACGATCTGATATTTTAGTAAATAATGCGTTATCAGGTATTATATTGGTTTTTATTTGTTTAGCTATTTTTTTACGTCCTTCTTTGGCGTTATGGGTAAGTCTTGGTATTCCTACATCTATTCTTGGAGCTTTTTGGTTTTTTCTTCCTTTTGGTTTGACTGTAAATATTATTACTATGTTTGCTTTTATTGTGACACTTGGGATTGTTGTTGATGATGCTATTGTTGTGGGAGAAAATATAAGTGCATGGCAAGATAGAGGACATTCTCCTTTAGAATCAGCTGTATATGGTATTCGTGAAGTTGCAATGCCCGTTGTTTTTAGTGTATTAACTAATATTTTGACGTTCTTACCTATTTTATTTGTTCCGGGAATAATGGGAAAAATTTGGATAAGTTTACCGCTTATTGTTATTGCTGTTTTTGTATGTTCTCTTATTGAATCTTTGTATGTTTTACCAGCTCACTTATCTCATTTAAAAAATCATAAGGCAGAAGAAAATAAAAAATATATTTGGTGGAAGCAACCTATTTTATATATTTGTCAAAAACAAGATATTTTTAATAAAGGTTTTATGTATTTTGTAGAATATCGCTATGGAGCTTTTATTAATTATGTTTTGAATAATCGGTATGTTATGGTAAGTATTGGGATTGCTGTTTTGGTATGTAGTTTAACTTTTGCTATGAGTGGACGACTTGGATTTGATCTTATGCCAAAAGCTGAATCAGATTATGCCTTTGCAGAAGCTTCTGTTCCTACTGGTGCACCTGAAAGTGAAATTAGGCGTATACAAAATCATCTGACTATGGCAGCAGAAGAAGTTATTTTAGAAAATGGTGGAGAAAAACTTTCTACTGGTGTTTATTCTCGTATTAATGCAAGTTCAATACAAGTTCGTGTTTTTTTAACAAAAGCTGATATTCGCCCTATTACAACAGAGGAATTTACAAATCGTTGGCGAGAAAAAGTAGGAATAATACCAGGGGTTGAAACGCTTAGTATGCTTTCTGACCGTGGGGGGCCCGGTTCTGGTAAAGGTTTGACTTTATATTTATCACACAGAAATACCGAAGTACTCAATTTAGCTGCTGCAGATTTAGCTGTGATGTTAAAAGATATTTCAGAAATAGGGGATATTGATTCTGGAGTGGCAAATACAACACGTCAATTTGATATGAAATTATTGCCGTTAGCTGAGCAATTAGGCTTTACTTCTCGAGATGTTGCCTCACAAGTTCGTTCTGCTTATGAAGGGGTTATTGCACTTCGGCAACAAAGAGGAACAAATGAAATTACTGTTCGAGTACGTTTACCAGAAAGTGAAACTCAATTAGCATATTTTGAAGATTTAATGCTTCGTTCCCCAAGTGGACAAGAAGTGTTATTACGTGATGTAGTACAAGTGTCAGACACAAAAGCAGAAGCAAAAATAACCCACGATAATGGTCGTAAAAGTATTAAAGTAACAGCAAATATCACGCCTTCTTCTGCTACAAGTATGGTTATGATTGGAGTACAAGAAAATATTATGCCAGAAATTATGTCACGGTATCCTGGATTGCATTGGCGTTTTGGTGGGCGGCAACAAGATATGCAAGAAAGTACAAATACTATGGTTTATGGATTATTGTTTTCATTATTGGGTATTTATGCTTTACTTGCTATTCCTTTTAAAAGTTATACACAACCATTTATTATTATGATTTCAATACCTTTTGGTATTGTAGGAGCAGTAATAGGACATTTGCTTTTAGGACATAGTTTGAGCGTTATTAGTATTTTTGGTATGGTGGCATTGACTGGGGTTGTTGTAAATGATTCTCTTGTGCTTATTGATTTTGCTAATGTGCGTATCCGTTCGGGAGCTAATCCGTATACTGCTGTAAGGCAAGCTGCTATTCAACGGTTTAGACCTATTTTATTAACAACTTTGACAACGTTTGCAGGGCTAGTGCCTATGATGTTTGAAACATCAAAAGAAGCTGTAATGATGGTGCCAATGGCAATTTCACTGGGCTTTGGAGTTTTATTTGCAACGTTTATTACTCTCATTATTGTTCCTTCTTTTTATTTGATTTTATTTGATATCCAACGAATTTTTGTTAGTAAAAAATAATATATATTAAATTTTCTTGGGGGAAATGATTTCCCCCAATCCCCCTCAATCAGCCAGATTATTTTGACTATTCAAAATAATCTGGCTTGTTTAAGGTTGTTTTTTTGTTGCTCTTTGTTTTTTAGTAAAATTTTTGTATTAAAAAGTTTTGTAAGGGGGTATTAGGGGGAGAAACTTTTTCAAAAGTTTTCCCCCTAAGAAGATAATGAGTATTCTTGAAGAAAGAGAAGAAGTTATAATTTTAGAAGATGGCTATTCAAAGTTATTTAAGAAATATTTATTTAAATAATATAATAAAACTAATACGTTTTAGAAAATATTAAATAAAATTAAAAAAGAACTAAAAAAGTATTTGACAAGGAATAGTTAATAGTGCATAAAGCACTTCGCACT
>JARHYD010000064.1 GCA_029258655.1 Mailhella sp. | reverse complement strand
ATTGTATAAAATTTAGATAAAAAATTTTTCATAGTGATAATTAAAAGCCCCAGTAAGGGGCTTGATTATTTTTTATTTAAAACTTCCTCAATAACTTTGAGACCTTTGACCATATTATCTAAATAAGCTTGTGTTCCCATGTGACCGATTCGGAAAACTTTACCGTCCATTGGTCCAAAGCTACCAGCAATATACATTCCTTTTTTGGCAAGAGCCATTTTCCATGTTTGAAAATCAAAACCATCTGGAATCATAGCTGCTGTACACGTTGGGGAATTAATAGCATTAGCAGTAGTCCAAAGAGCGATACCAAGTTCTTTTAATCCATGCCGACAAGCTTTAGCAACTTCTATATGGCGTTTATAAACATTTTCAATGCCTTCTTGTTCTATAAGTTGTGCTGACTTATGAAGTCCTTTGATGCCAACCCAGCAAGGAGTATAAGGAAATTTCATAGGATTTTTATGGGCATTATGAAAAGGTAAAATAGAATCATAGCCTAAATATTGTACTTTTTCGGCATATTCCCATGCTGTTTCACTAATAGCCATAATTCCCATATAAGGAGGGCAAGAAAAACATTTTTGAGATCCACCTAGTAAAATATCACAATTCCATGTATCAGCATCAATAAAAGCTCCTCCCATACTTGCAACTGCGTCCACAACAAAAAGAGGAACATTACGATCTTTTTTTAATCTTCCAAGTTCTTCAAGTGGGTTTAGTGTGCCAGAAGGTGTTTCACAATGAACTGCTGTAATCATAACAGGGTGACTATGTTTAATTGCTTCATCAATAAGAACAAGAGATTCAGGGGTAATGGTGCTATTATAAGGCAAAGATATTTTTTCAACTTTGCAACCAATGCTTTCTGCCATGTCTGCAAAGCCATCACCAAAAACTCCAGTGCCAACTGTAAGAACAGTATCACCTGCTTTGAGGCAACTTTTTAATGCTCCCCAAAGTCCAACCATAGCTTCGCCAGTAGGGAAGATTACTTCATTTTTTGTATTGCAAATTTTTTGAATTTTATGGGCAAGATCCATATAAAGTTCAGTATATTGCATTCCAAAACGAGGTGGTGCAAAGTCTTGGTACATTGCTTTTGCAATTTCAGGGTGTACAGTTACAGGACCTGGATAAAAAGGTAAAGAATCGTATGCCTTATAAGTCATTTTTACTACCTCGTTTTAGAGTTTATATTGATTATTAGTTCCTAAATGCTCAACTAGACTATGCCCTACTTGGAAAAGTTTTGCTTCTTCAAAAGCAGAACCAAAAATTTGCATACCAACAGGCATATTATGTGCCATACCAACTGGAATAGAAAGTCCTGGTAAACCAGATAAATTTAGGGAAAGTGTAAATATATCCATTTGATACATTTGTAATGGATCTGTTACACTTCCTTTTTTCCATGCAACAATAGGTGAAACAGGAGCAAGAAGAACGTCACATTCTTTTAATGCATTTTCATAATCTTGACGGATAAGACGGCGTACTTGTGCTGCTTTTTTATAATAAGCATCATAATAACCAGCAGAAAGTACATAAGTACCTAAAAGGATACGACGTTGTACTTCTTCACCAAAACCTTCTGTTCTTGACATTCTGTATAGTTCATCAAGGTCAGTTGGTTGATTTGTACGGTGTCCGTAGCGGATACCATCATAGCGTGCAAGATTTGAGCTAGCTTCTGCTGATGCAATAATGTAATAAGAGGCAATAGAATATGCTAAATTAGGCATGGAAACTTCTTTAATTGTTGCCCCTATTTTTTTTGCTTTATCAATGGTTTGTTGGCAAAGTTTTGCTACTTCACTATCCATTGCTTTATTTTCAAAAAATTCCTTTGGTAAACCAATGGTAATTCCTTGTAGATCTTTTTTAGGGTTTTCAAAGTATTTTGTAAAATCTTCTTTTGCTCTTGGAGATGAAGTGCTGTCACGTTCATCGTGTCCTGAAATAACGGAGAGCATAAGAGCTGTATCTTCAATAGTACGTGTAAAAGGTCCAATTTGGTCTAAAGAAGAAGCATAGGCTAATAACCCATAACGAGAAACTCTGCCGTATGTTGGCTTTAGTCCGACAATACCACATAAAGATGCTGGTTGACGAATAGATCCACCAGTATCTGTACCTAAGGAGGCAAAGCATTGACAACTTGCAACAGAAATAGCTGATCCTCCACTAGAACCACCTGCAACACAATCAGTATTCCAAGGATTAGAACCTGATTTATAGGCAGAGTTTTCACAAGTGCTACCCATAGCAAATTCGTCCATATTGTTTTTACCAAGAATAATTGCACCAGCTTTTTCAAGTTCTTCAATCACAAAAGCAGAATAAGGAGGGGTAAAGGTTTCTAAAATTTTTGATCCTGCTGTGGTACGCATATTTTTGGTTGCAAGGGCATCTTTAACAGAAACAGGTATACCCCAAAGAGCTTGTTCTGGATTATAACCTTTTGCATCAAGTTCTTGTGCCTTTTTTATAGCTTGCTCTGGATATACATTAATAAACGCACCTAAGGTATTATCTGTTTTTTGGATTTGCTCAAGGCAGGCTTTGGTGAGTTCAGTTGCAC
Source organism: Mailhella sp. (assembly GCA_029258655.1). Taxonomy (GTDB): domain Bacteria; phylum Desulfobacterota; class Desulfovibrionia; order Desulfovibrionales; family Desulfovibrionaceae; genus Taurinivorans. The sequence goes on along the minus strand of JARHYD010000064.1, from coordinate 8,631 downwards.
TGATTTCTTTTTTTGCTAAACGTTTTTTTACTTCTGTAATACTTGTATTAATCATAGATACCTCTATTACTTACCTTCAACAATTCGTGGAACAATAAAATATGTACCGTCTGTTTCTGGAGCATTTTTTAAAATTTGATCTGGAGTTTGTTTTCTTACGGCTTTGTCCTCACGTACAGCACTTTCATGGAATACAGGAGAGTAGAGAGGTTCAATTCCTTCTGTTTTTGCTTCTGATAATGTGTCAATATAATTTATAATATCCGTAAATTGAGAACTTATTTTTTCAAGTGTTTTTTCATCAGGGGAAAGTTTTGCAAGTTTACATAAATGGTTTAGCTCTTGAGCAGATATAGACATATATTTCTCCATTTGTTTTTATGATGATTTTTGATACCACAAGTATACTAAATTTTATGGTATAGTTGGAATTATGATATTAATACCATGAAATTCTTGTTTTATTCCTTGTTGTAATATTTCATAATATTAATTTACAATAGAATTGATTAATAAATCTAATTCATCTTCTTGTTTTTCTTTTTCTCTATTTTCTTTTGTTACTTCGTCAAGGTTTGGAAGTTCTTTTCCTGTTTTTTTGTATTCAAGGAAAGTTTCTTTATTGTATGGCATACGACCACTTCTGGCAGGTAAGTTCATTATGAGTTCACGAAAAACTTTGCCATTAGAAGAATAGATAAAAGGTGCTCCTAAATAATCCACTTTGACAGTATAAAGAAGTTTATTTATTTCTTCAGGAGAAAGTTTTTTCTCTAATTGTAAACGGCTTGATAAAAGAACAAAGTCAAAACCTAATTCTATCCAATCTGTGCCAATGCTATGGCGTTTACTTAATTCTTTTTCAAAAAATTCTTTATAAGGACTTTCACGGTATGGATCATAAGAAGCAGGGAAAAGTGTCATACCAAAGGTTTCTGGATTAATATTCATAGCGTGGTTTAGGCTTTGTTCCCAGAGAGAAGTACCAAACATAACTTTTTTATGTCCACCGTAATAATGCATATAGGAAATAAGAAAATCCATTTGTTTCCATACATCAGGGAAGAAAATTGCATCTATTGGGCGTCTTGCAATAGGTAATTTTCCTTTTGGAGGTGTTCTTGTATCTAAAAAGTTTTGTGCTATTTTATTCCAAGCTTTATAATCGTTAGAGGGATAAGATTGACTATAAACAGTCATTTGACGTTCGTTTGCCATTTTTGTAAATAGGGCATTCATGGCTTTGCCATAACTTGTATCTGGATAAAATGATCCAAAGCGTGTGATACCTAAATCATTTTTAGCTGTTCTTAAAACTGCACTAATTTGATCTTCTTGACTTGTAAAGAAACGCCAAGCTTCTTTGCCCTCTTGGTTTGGATCAGGAAGTCGAGATAAGAATGTAAAATATGCACGTTCTTGGACTAATTTATTTATTACAAGTTGTTGATAGATATTTGTTTGTAATGGTCCACCAACAACAGCACATTCTTTTGGTAAATTTTGTAAATATTGTATCCAATTAGGGTCTTGGGTGTCTACATAAATAATTTGCCAATTAATGCCTTGTTGTTGTAAAAGATTTTGAGCTATTTCTGCACCTGTTCTAATTTGTTTTGAAATAGAAGAATATGTCCCACTTTGTGGTAAAAGCATAGCTATTGTACCACCTTTTGCTGTTACATAATTAGCAGAAGGGGTTTTTTCTAAGGTTACAACAGGGCTTTGAAAGTAATTATGCTTTTTAAATTTTTCAAGAATAGCTTTGCTGTTAGGGAGAAGATCACGCTTTGCAGCTGCAAAAATGATTAAATTATATGGGAAGCGTGGTTCAAGTTTAGGTGTGATAAGTTTGAGGTTTGCAGAAATTTCTGCATTAGAAACACCATTTAAATCATAAAATAATGTTTCTTCCATATATTTTTTATAATTATTATCTGATTGATAATATTGTGCATTTAAAGAACTTTGTGCCACTTTTGTATGTTTATTATTTCTGCTTGCTAAGATATAGGTAGCACGGTCACGAATTTTCATACTTTTTGCACTATCTGCCCAAACTTTGGCTGCAATTTCACTTTGTTCTTGTGATGTTTTACCTGCTAAACTTTGTACAAACTTATCAACTTCGTTATGTTGAAGGAGATTATCGGCAAGTGGGAGTTGTTGTACACAGGAACTAAGTGTAAATAATAAAAGAATAAAAGGGAAAATCCAACTAGGTTTTGTTTGGTTCATAGCCTTTCCTTATAACATATTGCAATGGTACTTTTTTCTGTGAAAGAGTATAGTCTATGTATAAATGGCTTGCAAGGTATAATTTTTCTTTATTGTTAAAATTCTGTAATTTTACTATGGTAAAAGATAAATTAGTGTATGTTTCTAACTTATAGGTAAATTTATTGAAATTTATTTCAATAAATTTACTTGATTGAGGGGGATTGGGGGAAATCATTTCCCCCAAAAAAAATAAAATTAATTTAGAAAGATATTCTAATGATATAAAAAAAGCCCTCATAACAGGGCTTTTTTTATAGGTATTTTTTATGATGATTAATCAAGAGTTGCTGCTTCTTCAACCATTTCAAAGCATTCTAAAATATCACCGATTTTAATATCATTGAAGTTTTCAAGACCAATACCACATTCATAACCTTTGGCAACTTCTTTTACATCGTCTTTTACACGGCGTAAGGAAAGGATTTTTCCTGTGTAAACAACAACGCCATCACGAAGTAAGCGAACACCTCCGTTACGTTGGATTTTACCGTCATTAACCATACAACCAGCAATAACACCAACTTTTGGAACACTAAAGGTTTGGCGAACTTCAGCTTGACCAAGATATACTTCTTTGCTTACAGGTGCAAGCATACCAGCCATAGCACTTTTGATTTCTTCTACAAGTTTATAAATAATATCGTAGAAGCGAATATCAACCATTTCTCGTTCAGCGACTTCTTTTACTTTTGCAGTTGGACGTACGTTAAATCCGAGAATAATAGCATTTGATGCGGCTGCAAGCATAATATCTGTTTCTGTGATTGCACCTGCACCACTATGGATAACAGAAATGCGAACTTTATCTGTACTAAGTTTATGAAGAGCATCAGTAATAGCTTCAAGAGATCCTTGTACGTCTGCTTTGAGAACGAGATTAAGGACTTTTGCTTCACTGTCACTTGGAGTACTTGCAAGGAAGGTTTCCAAAGTAACACGAGATTGTTTTGCGAGTTCTTTTTCACGTTGTTTGATAGCACGAGCTTCTGCAATACGACGAGCTGCTTTTTCATCTGTAAGACAAATAAATTCTTCGCCTGCTTCTGGCACACCATCAAAACCTTGAATTTCAACAGGAATAGAAGGTCCAGCTTCTTTTACTTTTTTGCCTTGATCATTAAAGAATGCTCTAACACGACCAGCAAAAACTCCACAAACAAAGGCATCACCTTGTTTTAATGTTCCTTCTTGAATAAGAACAGTAGCAACAGGACCACGACCTTTATCAAGTTTTGCTTCTACCACGTGACCACGTGCAGGTTTATTAGGATTTGCTTTAAGTTCTAAAATTTCAGCTTGTAAAGCAATAAGTTCTAATAAATCATCAAGACCTTGACCTGTTTTAGCAGAAACATATCCTACAACAGTATCGCCGCCCCAATCTTCGGCTTGTAAACCAAGAGAAGCAAGTTCTTGTAATACTCTATCAGGATTTGCAGTTGGTTTATCAATTTTGTTAACCGCAACTAAGATAGGTACACCAGCAGCTTTTGAGTGGTTGATTGCTTCGCGGGTTTGTTCCATTACACCATCATCAGCAGCAACAACAAGAACAACGAGGTCAGTTACTTGAGCACCTCTAGCACGCATAGCAGTAAAAGCTTCGTGTCCGGGAGTATCTAAGAATACAATATCTCCACGTTTTGTTTTAACATGGTATGCACCAATGTGTTGGGTAATGCCACCAGCTTCGCCACTTGTAACACTTGTTTTACGAATAGCATCAAGAAGGGAAGTTTTACCGTGGTCAACGTGTCCCATGATAGTAACAACAGGTGGGCGAGGCAAGAGACTTTCTGGGCTATCTATTTCAGCAGGAACAAGGTAGCTTTCTTCAGAAAAACCAACTTTTTCTACTTCATAATCAAATTCTGATGCAACAAGGGTTGCTGTATCAATATCTAATGAACTATTGATAGTAGCCATAACACCAAGATTGAAAAGAACTTTAATAATTTCACCTGATTTTAAACTCATTTGATGAGCTAAATCTGCTACTCGGATAGCTTCTTCAAAACGAATTTTACGTTTTGCTGCTTTCATTGGTTGGGTAGCGGTAACTGCTACTTGTTGTTTTTTATTCTTTTTAGAACGGCTACGATAACGTACAGTTTCATCATCATCTAACATAAAAGAGTTATTGTTGTTATTACGACGACGGAAATTATCATTATCATTTTGTCCAAATTCCACAGTACGACGATTTTTATTCCGTTTTTTACGGCTTTGTTCATTTTCTACTTGTGGCATAAAGGCTGATTCGCCCATTCTAAAGGAAGACGCAGGTTTATTTTGTCTTGGTGGACGATTATTTTGTTGTGGAGCGTCTTTATCTTTATCCATTCCACTTTGAAAACGGTTGCCACCTTCACGTCTTTGATTATTATCACGATTACGTGGTCTATCATCACGGTTATTATCGCGATCACGATTGCCTTCTTTGCGGAAATTAGGTTTTCCTCCATCACGATCACGATTTTCGTTACGTGGATTTTCTGCTTTACCAATAACACGTGCAGTATTTTGTTCTGGACGAGAAATAACACGTACTTGAGTACCTTCTTTTTTAGGTTCTTTTTGATCGCGTGTATTTTTAGACTCTTGTCCTTCACGAGTATCTTGGTATTCAACTTTTGTTGCTTTTTGACCTGCTGGAGGCAAAATACTTTTTACAGAATCAGTATCAGGCATTGCAGAAGCTGCAGGTGCTTTTTTTACTTCTGTTTTTTGACGATTATCGTCTTTTTTTACAGGTTCAGTTTTTATTTCTGCTTTAACTTCAATTTTATTTTCTGCAATTTCTTTTTTTTCTTTATTTTCTTTCTTTTCAATAAGTTTAATTTCAGAAACTTTTTCTTTAACTTTTGTTACAACTTCTTTAACTGGTTCAATTTTTACTTCAGGTTTTGTTTCTACAACTTTTGCAGGTGTAATTATGCGTGCTGGAGTATCTTGAATTTTTTTTGCCTTTGTTTGTTTTGGTTTTTCAGTTTTAGTTTCTTTTTTTTCTGCAGTTTTTTCTGTTTTTTGTTCAGCTTTTACTTCAGATTTTTCTTTCTTTTCAACAGCTTTTTTTTCTGCTTTAGTATCAACTTTTGTTTCTTTAATTTCTTTTACTTCAGCGTCGTTATTTGTATTTTCTGCTTTTACTTCTTTTTCTTTTTTTACTGATTTATTTTCATCAGAAGTTGTACGGCGACGGCGAACAATAACATCATTATTGGTCTTGTGCTGTTCTATTTTATCGTTTGCATGAGCATTACGATAATCTTTAATTTTTTGTACATCGTTTTCAGAAAGAATAGCATTGGCATTTGGAGCTTCAATATTAAGCTTACCACATTCTTTTTGCAATTCCTTTGCTGTGATTCCAAGTTCGCGAGCTAAATCTTTTATTTTCATTTTTTCACTCATTTTTTATACCCTTTTTCGCTTGCAACGAATAGAGCCTTTTTGGGCAAATTTTTGTTGACATTCTGGAGATAAACATACGTAATATCCCCGCCCTTCTTTTTCTTGGGCTGTATCTAGTTCAAGCGTAACCCCATAGTTTTCTGTTGTTTGTCGGGGGTGTACATAACGTATCAAATCTTGTTTAGCAAATTTATTCCGACAAATAATACACATACGTGTTGGTATATGCTTTTTTTTCATCATTTGCTCGATAAGATAAAGCGTTATTCTTCATTGCCCTCAATTACTGGAGCAAGGAAGCTGATTGCAGAACGTAATTCTGCAATACGGTTTTGGGTTAATGCTAATTTTTCGGCAAGTTCTTCATCACTTGTATTTTTAAGGTCGTCAAGAGATTGGAAACCTGCTTCAATAAGTTGTTCAACACTAATTTCTGCAACACTTGCAACTTGTTCTAAACCTCGTCCAATACCATTTGCTTCTTTGTAACGAGATTCAGAGAAAATATCTATTTTCCAGCCAAGAAGTTTTGCTGCAAGTTTAACGTTTTGTCCTTTTCTACCAATAGCATTGGTGAGTTGTTCGTCTGGAACAGTAACTTCAAGAAGATTTTCAGCTTCATCTACAACTATTTTTGTAATAACAGCTGGTGCTAAAGCATTTTTAGCGTAAACAGTAATGTCTTGATTCCATACAACAATATCAATACGTTCTCCGCGAAGCTCTTGGACAATGTTTTGAATACGAGAACCACGAACTCCAACACAAGCCCCAACAGGATCAACATCTCTATCTCGAGTAAGAACAGCTACTTTTGCACGAGAACCAGGATCACGAGCAACTCCCATAATTTGTACTGTACCATCATCAACTTCTGGTACTTCCAAGCGGAAAAGTGCTGCAAGGTAATCTCTATGTGAGCGTGAAATAATAATTTGTGGTCCACGACCTTCTTTTTTTACATCAATAATAAGAGCTTGTGTACGTTCGCCTCGTTTATGATGTTCTTTGGGGATTTGTTCGTCTTTTGGCAAAAGAGCTTCTGTTCTGCCAAGATTTACAATCCAACCACCTTTATCACGGCGTTGTGTTATTCCGCTAACAATTTCCCCAATACGATCTTTGTATTCATTATAAATTTGTTCTTGTTCCGCATCACGCATACGTTGAATGATAACTTGTTTTGCAGATTGTGCTGCAATTCTGCCAAGATCATCAATTTTCATACGGAAGCCTATTTCATCATCTAAACGAACAGAAGGATCATGCTCGAGAGCATCTTCCAATGCTATTTGTGTGAGATCATTTACAACATCGTCAACAACAGTTTTGAATTGATAAATTTCAATTTCTCCTGTTTCCTCGCTGAATCGAACCTCTACATCAAGTTCTTCACCAAATCTTCTTTCAACAGAAGTACGTACAGCATCTTCTAATGTTGAAATAAGGTGATCTCGATCAATTCCTTTGTCTTTACTGATTTGATCAATCGCTTTTTTTAATTCCAAATTCATGTTTTTTTGCCTCCGCTTTCTACTTGCGTGATGCTTTTGAAAGTGTTGTGTCTGGAAAAATATGGATAAGATGTGCTTTTTTTACACTATCCCATTCAATTACACAGTCAGTGCCTTCTGGGGCATCTAACGTTAGAGTAAAGGTTTCTTGAGTTACTTCTTTTAATGTTCCACGAAATTTACGACGATTTTCATAATCGTTATGGGGATATTCCAGTGTTACATCAATAGGGTGTCCAAGGTAAGGTTTAAGTTGGTCTATCTGATAAAAATTTCTTTCTAAACCAGGAGATGAAACTTCTAATATCCATGCATCTGCAAAAATATCTTCAACTTCTAAGCTAATTCCAATTAATCTTGAAATTTCTGCACAATCATCAATGCTTACTCCTGATTCTTCATCAAATTTTTGTTCTTCAGGTTGTGTTTCTTCTTGTTTTTTTGCCATAGGGTGGATAGATTTTTGACGACTTTTTTCTTCTCTTGTAAGTGGCATTACAAAAGGAATAACTTTATCCTGCCAAGGGGTGTCTACAAAAATTCTAACAGTTGGGCGTGTTCCACTACCTAAAAGTTCTATTCCCCAAACTTCTAAGTTAAAGTTTTTAGCAGCAAGGGTTGCAGCTTCTTCTACCAAACTAAGAAGTTTTGTTTTGCCTATGGTTTTTTCTTGTAAACTCATTTTAATTCCTTGTTTAAGGATTATAAAATAAAAAAAGGGGAGGTCTAAAAAAGACCACCCACTATATACTCAAAAAATGTGAGTTTGTATATAACAGGTTGCATAAAGCAACATTGAAATTTCTTTCAACGCATAAAGAATATTCTTTTTTAGTAATATTGTCAAGTTTTCTTCTTAAGAAGTTAGTATATTCTTTTTTTTATGGGGGAAATGATTTCCCCCATACCCCCTCAATCAGGCAAATTTATTGAAACGTGTTTCAATAAATTTGCCTATGTTAGGGCATTAATAAAAGTCTTTTTTCTCAAAAATAAAAAAGTTATTTATTTTTGTATATTGAATATAAACAGGTTCTGATTTTATAGTAGGTTATTATAAAAAGTTTTGTAAGGGGGTATTAGGGGGAGAAACTTTTTCAAAAGTTTTCCCCCTAAAAAATATAAAAAAATAATTTTTAAACACATTGTTTTTTTATAATTTTACTTTTGTTATTCATATAACATTCTTTTATGTTATTATAATGGGCGTTATTCCATAATGAATATTATAATTGATTATACAATAATTTTTTTGTGATAAAAAATTAAAAAAAAGAATAATTATGTTGCGTTAACTTATTGTTTGACGTACTTTGGCTTCGGCGGTTTTAATAATTTTTTTCTTGTGAGTAGTTTTATGAGTAAACATTTGGGCAAGGCTGTAAGTCATTTACGTTCACGATTTTTGCATAGGCATACTTTT
>JARHYD010000037.1 GCA_029258655.1 Mailhella sp. | reverse complement strand
CCATTTTGAAAGGATTTTGCGTCCATAGGGGCTTTGCCAGCAAGACGAATTTGGCGAATACCGTAAAAACTTTCTTGGCATTTAACAATGATATAATTTTTAAAAATACCTGTTATTGTACCATTGGGAAGTTGTTTTTCTTCTTCATTAGCTGAAAAATCAAGACGTTCTAAGGGGTAACCTGCTTCAATACGCACAGCAATAGGTTCTTTATTCTCAAAACAAAGGCTGGCTGTTGCTCCTGGATTAGGAGAAAAGCAACGAACATGGTTATGAATTTCTGTTGCTGTTTTATTAAAATTAATTTGTGCTTCTTGCTTTGTGAGCTTAGCTGCATGGGTAGCTAAGGCGTTATTTTGTGTAATAAGGGTTACATCGTCATTTCTAATAAGTTCAAGGGCTTCTATCATAAGAGTAGCCCCTGCATGAGCAGCAGCTTTAAGGAGTGAGCCTGAATTATGATAATTATCTTCGCCGTCTAAAATATAAAGACATTGTTGTAATAAAATAGGCCCTGTATCAAGTCCTGCTTCCATACGCATAATTGTAACACCTGTAATTCTATCACCATTTAAAAGCGAACGTTGAATAGGGGCAGCACCTCTATATTTTGGTAAAAGGGAGGCATGGACATTGTATGCTCCGTATTTTGGAATATCTAAAACTTCTTGTGGCAAAAGCATTCCATAGGCAGCAACAACAAGTACATCAGGTTTTAAGGCTTTAAGTTCTTCAATGGCTTCTTGGTTGTTACGAAATGTTTCTGGTTGGTATACGGGAATATTGAATTTTTTAGCTAATATTTTTGTTTCTGGTTCAATTAATGTATTTTTTCCTCGTCCACCAAGTCTGTCTGGTTGTGTGTACACGGCTACAATTTCACCATGTTCATAATTTTTTAATTTTTCTAAAATGTCAGAGGCAAAAAATGGTGTTCCCATATATACAATACGCATGGTTTTTCCTTATTTATTTTTGTTTAAATGAAATTTTTATTTTTTTCCTAATAAAAGAAAATTATCAAGCCATGTGATTAGTTCACCACATCGACCACCGCCATACATAAGCATTCCAAAAAGTTCTCGTCTTTGAGCTTCCATAATTTCTGGGGATATGCCTTCATTTTCGGAAAGACTATCACAAAGTCTGCGAGCTAGAAGCCAATTTCTTGTGCCATGAATAAATAAAAGCATATTTTCGGCAAAATTAACGCCTTTTTTTAATAAATATTCTTCGCGTTCATCAATAGGTGGAAGAACCAAAGCCCTTGAAAGGGCAATGCGTAAGGCATTGAGCTGTGAGCCATGCACACTGGTATTCCAACCATAAAGCCAAGAAGTGCGAGGAAAAATAAGTTGTAAATCTACGCCAAGTTTAAAGAGTTCGTCTAATTGTCCTTTAAGTTCACGTAAAATTGGCCAAGAAGTTTGGAAATCTGTATTAATCCATGTTGGAGTATAGGTTTCAGTATTTAAAATATTTTTACATAAACCAGATCCCACAGCTTCAAAGGGAGTACCTTTTGCTGTGAGTTTGGAACTATCTTCTTTGCTTAAAATTTGTTTAAGCATAAAAGCAAAAATTTTGTTTGCTTCTGGAGAATCAGGAGTTTCAAGGTGACTATAACTTAAAATATATTGCCCTTTTCCAAAATTTCCTGCAATGATAGCTGGTTGACCGTCTAATAATTTAGGACGTAAACGTATGCCGTAGAGATTTTCCCAATCATCAAAAGCTTCTGGTGGCAGTTTTTTTATAGGTAAATCATGGGTATATAAATCTTCTGCCATTTCTCGATAACGGGCTAACACACGAACCTTTTTTTTCTCTGGTTCTGCTTGATATTCTTCTTGACTTGGTTCTTGAAAGCGACCTGGCCACCAGACAGGAAGATTGGCTTTTTCCATAGTATGAGGAATAAGAGGATCTTGGGATAAATCGCAATGAATATGCCCAGAAATTCTATGTTCTGTGCGTCCATTATAAAAATCACGTCCCCAAGGGCAAAGTCCTAAACCATCTGCAAGAGCTAATCCTGCCCCCCCACAAAAACCAATATATGCTCCGCCATTTTCTACAAAGCGACGTATGGCTAAAATTCCTTGTTCTTCAAGCATATTTGCTTTTTGGCGACCAGAACCACCGGGAACAATTAAAATTTTGATATTTTCTTGTTCAAGTTTTTTTTCTTGGCAGTCTTTGGCTGTTACAATTTGATAGGGTAATCCTGTTTGAATGATAGCATTAAGCACTAAATGTCCCCAGAGTGGAGAAGCGTCCCAAAGTATAGCAATCATATTTTTCCTAATCAGTGATAAAGGTTGGTTGTTGTGAAAAATCAATATGGAGTTCTTTTAATATATCTTCAAAAACTTCACAAGCCACAAGGTATTTGTCAGGACTAAAGCTTTTGCAAACTTTTGCACTAGGAGCTTGACCTTGCAATAAAATAAGGCAATGGGCAGAGCCTGTTTGTTTGCTAAAATTATCATGCAATTTTTTGATATAGTTATAAGTATGCATTTTTGATTTGCCGTTTTCCATGTTTCCGTCACTTGTAAGATAACTTAAAATAACATAAAGCCCTGTAAGTAAGCCACACATTTCTTGCATTCGTCCCATGCCACCGCCAAAACCTTCTACCATTTTAAATAAAATTTCTGGAGAAATAGGGATAAGATCTTGATAGGCTAAAGCAATAGCTTGTGCACAGTTATATCCTTGTGCATTTTTCTTTTTGGCATATTCAACACGTTTATTTTCCATAATTTTTTCTTTTATTTTTTAATAATGAATTATTTTGAGGTATTATGGTATGTTTCTAATTTAGTTTTATTTTTATGGTTAGAGAATATCGTTTAATAATTATAAATAAGTTAGAAGTATATTCTATTATAAATAACAAAATATATTTTGTATATAAAATAGATTATATATTAAAAAGTTTTGAAAGGGGTATTAGGGGAAAACTTTTTCAAAAGTTTTCCCCTAACTAACATATCAATATACTATTTATGAATTTCATATTCAGCACGAAGTTGTCCGCAAGCGGCTTCAATATCTTGTCCTTTGCTTTTTCTAATAATAGCAGTAACATTTTTTGCCCAAAGAGCTTTTTCAAATTTAAGTAAATTTTCAGGTGTAGGAGCTTTGTAGGGGGAATTAGGGGTATCATTATAAGGAATGAGATTGAGTTTTGCTTTTAGCCGTGAGCAGATTTTGATTAATTCCTTTGCGTCTTCTTGTGTATCATTAATTCCACCAAGTACAAGATATTCTAAGGTCATGCGTTCCCTTGTATGCAGATTGTAGCTTTCAAGAGCTGTTAATAAATCCTCTAAATGCCATTTTGCAGCTTTTGGCATGAGCATTGCTCTTTTTTCTTGGGTGGGGGCATGGAGTGAAACTGCTAAATAAGCAAGATTGCTTTCCCCTAATTCTTTTAGACCTTTTTGTATTCCGCACGTTGAAACAGTAATTCTGCGTACAGAAAAAGCCAATCCTTTGGGGTGGTGCAATGTTTTTAGTGATTTCATTAATGTTTCAAAATTGAGTAATGGTTCTCCCATACCCATAAAAACAAGATTACGGATAATAGGGTGTTCTGGTTTTGTATCTTCTAAATAAAAACGAGCAGCTTGTATTTGTCCTAAAATTTCGCCTTGTGTCATATTTCGGGTAAAACCCAGCTTTCCTGTACTACAAAAAGTACAGCCCATAGCACAGCCTACTTGTGTGGAAAGACATTGTGTAACGCGTCCGTTGCCATCTTTTGCCACACTTGGAATAAGAACTGTTTCAATAAGTTCCCCATCTTCTAGTTTTAGGAGAAACTTTATTGTACCATCTTTGCTTTTGCTAGTTTTTTCAATGCTAGGCCTAAATAAATATGCTTTTTCTGCTAAAATTTTTCTTGTTTCTTTAGCAACATCTGTCATTTGCTCAAAGTCTATAATGTTTTTTGCCCAAATCCAATTCCATAATTGTGTTGTTCTGTATTTAGGTAATTTTAATTCATTTGTTACAAAAAGCTCAAGCTCTTGATAGTCAAGGGAGTTTAGATTTATTTTATTTTGCATAACAGTCCTAGTTTATATATTCTTTCTTTTTTTATCGTATTTTTTCTTTGTAAAGCAAAAAGAATAATTTTATAAAAATTTAAAAAAGTTAATACTATATTTAGTTATTAATAACCAAAAATATTTTTTAATATGATATAAACAACTTAATGTTAATTATAAAGCATTGTAGAGGTATTTTATGGTATTAATATGAATATTGCCTCAAAAATAACAGATATGTTTTTATGAAAGATACCTTATGTACATTAAAAAGAAAAGCAAAGAAAAGTAATTTTAAATTTTTTTTAATTATTTCACAGAAAAAAAGAAAATATAGTTAGCTAAGATAATTTAGAAAAAAAAATTTATTTTTTTTTGAGTTGTTTCTAACTTACTTAACTATATATATTTTATAATAAATAACTTGACACAAAAAGAACAATTAGATAAATTCTACTTTAAGAGCTATAAGGAAATTACTAAAAGGGCTAAAACTCAAGAAGGCATTTTCTTTAAGTTTTAAATTGTTTTGGCAATACTTTTGAGTAATTATTTATAGTATTCGTTTTTAGGGCAATGTTTATATGGTTATTAGAAATTTTTCACAAATTCCTATGAAAGTAATTCTAAAGGATTGCTTTATTCCTGCATGGGGGATATGCGGGCAAACTATATTAACAGGCGAATATTATAATAATTGTTCTTTGTATTGAAGCTCATGGCATATAACAATATGCTGTGAGCTTTTTGGTTTGTAATTGGAGGAGATTTCATGTTTAAAAAAGCTGTGAAAGCATTTTTGGACCATTTTGAAAGCTACTTGTGCCAAGCATTATTGGTTTTTTTCGTGCTTGTAATTTTTCTTCAAATTGTATTAAGACAGATTAATATGTCTTTATCATGGACAGAAGAAGTTGCACGTTTTGCGTTTATTTGGTTTATTTTGTTTGGTGCTTGTTATGCAACACGTCTTTGTGCTTTGAACCGTGTAACTGTTCAATTTTTAAAAGCACCACAATGGGTCACAAATACATTTTTATTTGTAAGTGACGTGATATGGATAATTTTTTCTCTTGTAATGGCATATTATGGCTATTTAGCAGTATTAGATCTTAGAGAATTTCCATATTATACCCCTGCATTAGACTGGGATTTAGGCTATGTATATCTTGTATTCCCACTTAGCTTTACTCTTATGGCAATACGTATTATTCAAGTAAATGTAATGAAATACATTTTCAAAATAGATATTGCTGACCCTGACCAAGAAGCTATGGAAGAAAGTAAAAAAGCTCTTAAAGATTCAGGAGAGGTAGAAGAATGCTAGAAATGACACCTGGAATGATTGGAGCTGTACTCTTTGTAGTATTCTTCGCTCTATTGCTTATCGGTAGCCCTATCATGGTTGCTCTTGGTATTGCTACAATGTCCTGCTTTTTCTTACTTGATATTAGCATTAGTATTATGATTGAAAAAGCCTTTGCAAACCTTACTGCTTTCCCACTTATGGCTTTGCCCTGTTTCGTACTGGCAGGGGCATTAATGGAGGCCGCGGGAATTTCAAAACGACTTGTACATATTGCAGAAAATATTGTTGGCCCTATTCCTGGTGGTTTGGCAATTTCAACTGCATTAGCTTGCGTATTCTTTGGAGCTATTTCTGGTTCTGGTCCAGCTACAACTGCTGCTGTTGGTATGCTCATGATTCCTGCAATGGCTTGTCGTGGTTATGATAAAGCCTATGCTGCTGCTACAACTGCAACTGCTGGTGGTATTGGTATTATTATTCCACCAAGTATTCCTATGGTTATTTATGGGGTTACAGGTCAACAAAGTATTGCAAAAATGTTTATGGCAGGGGTTATTCCCGGTATTTGTATTGCTCTTGCTCTTAGTATTGCTCACTACTTCCTTTGCCGTAACTTAAAAACCGAAGGTCTTGCTTGGTCAAGAGCTGCTCTTAGAAAAGCAACAAGAGATGGTTTTTGGTCAGTAATGGCACCTGTTATTATTTTAGGTGGTATTTACGCAGGTACATTTACTCCAACAGAAGCAGCTGTTGTTGCTATTGTTTATACTGTAATTATTGGGGTATTTGTTCATAAAGAACTTACCTTTAAAGCGTTTATGAATTCTCTTAAAACAACTTCTTGGCTTACTGGTCGTGTGCTTGTTTTAGTATTCACTGCAACAGCGTTTGGGTATCTTTTGACTTCTTACCGCCTACCTATTTATATTGCTGAATGGATGCTTGAGTTTACAAATAACGTTTATGTTGTTTGGCTTATGGTTGTTATTTTCCTTCTCTTCTTGGGTATGTTTATGGAAACCCTTGCAATCATTATGCTTGTAACTCCTGTTCTTTTACCACTTATGACAGCTTTTGGTGTAGATCCAATTCACTTTGGTATTATTCTTATTTGTTGTTGTGCTGTTGGTTTTGCAACACCTCCACTTGGCGAAAATATGTTCGTTGCTTCTGGTATTTCAAACGAAAGTTTAGAAGCTATTTCCTTAAAGGCATTACCACTTGTTGCTATCAACTTAATTGCAATTCTTATATTAGTTCTTTTCCCACAACTTGTATTATGGTTGCCAAATCTGGTTGATTAGTGTAGTGTATTTATAAGCTTTCCATTTCATGGTGTTATGGAAAGATAACTTTTATGATTGTATAACAATCTAACAATTTAGGAGAGTTTTTTATGAAATTCAAAAGTCTTCTTTCATTAGCCGTAGCAGCAATGCTTATTCCTGCAATGCCACTTATGGCTCACAGTAAAACCTATAACATGGCAGTAGGTGACCCAGAAGATTCTGAACAAGGTTATGCTGCAACTGCATTCAAAAAATATGTTGAAGAAAAAACCAACGGACAAACCAAAATTGAAGTATTCTTTGGTTCTGCTTTAGGTGACGAATCAGAAAGTTTCCGTAACGTTCAAAAAGGAACTCTTCCATTTGCTGTTGGTGGTATCGCAAACCTTGTTCCTTTTGAAAAAAGACTTGGTCTTATGACTCTTCCATATCTTTGGAAAGATCTTGATGAAGTTGTAGCTGGTACTACTGGAAAACCTGCAGAACTCTTAAATAGCTACGCTATTAAAGCTGGTTTCCGTATTCTTACCTTTACTTATTGCGACTTCCGTTTCATTACCAATAGCCGCAAACCTATTACCAAAATGGCTGATATGAAAGGATTAAAATTCCGTGTTCCACAATCAGCTGTTCTTATTGCTTCTTATAAAGCTTTTGGTGGTAGCCCAACCCCTATTTCTTGGTCTGAAACCTTTACAGCTTTACAACAAGGCGTTGTAGATGGTCAATGCTACGGTTACATTGGTTTCCAAGCTATGAAATTTTTAGAAGCTAACCAAAAATACTTAACTGAAGTACACTATACTTACCAAATTCAACCAATCGTTGTAAGTGAACGTGTATTCCGTAAAATGAGCCCAGAAGAACAAGCTCTTATGATTGAAGCTGGTAAATACGCTCAAGATCAAGTATTGCAATACCAAAAGAACGATGGTACTAAGGCTAAAGAAGCTCTTATCGCAGCAGGTCTTACTGTTTCAACTCTTGAAGATGAAGATCAATGGATGAAAGCAGCTTATGAAAAAGTATGGCCTGAAATGGCTGATTTCGTAGGCGGTAAAGAAGCTATCAATGAATACTTGAGAGCTTTAGGTAAACCAGAATGGAATAATTAATCCATTGTGATTTATAAAATATTTTAGGCAGAGGAAACTCTGCCTTTTTTTATAGTTATGTTATTGCTAGAGTATTTTTTTAGTTTAATGTTACTTTTTTTATTTAGAATGTGTTTTTAAATTAATGTTATTTTTTCTTTGGGGGAAATGATTTCCCCCAATCCCCCTCAATCAGGTAAATTTATTGAAATATGTTTCAATAAATTTACCTATTTTAGGGTATGAGTAGAAAATCTTTTTTCTCAAAAATAAAAAAGTTATTTATAATACTACTACACTGCAAATCTTTTATTTTCATTAGTAGAAAACGGAGTTTTAATTATATATAATTTGGAAATAGATCCTATTAAAGTAACTCTAACAAATTGAAAACACCGTCTATTTTTTATTTTCTTGCTTATATAAAATTCTTTTATTTATTATATAGTATTAAATCTTATAAGGGAAGGGGGTTCTTTTAGAACCAAAAGTTCCGAGTAAGGGGCTAATATGTGGAAATTCTCTTCTAGCGTTGTTGTCTATTTTTCTAAACCTCGTACTTCGGTATAAGGGAAACGACTTCGTCGCCCTTTGGGGAGTAGCTCTTACCCCCGCTTTAGCCATTACGGCAAAGGAAGTTATGGATAAAGATAGTGTAATTTTTAAAGAAAAAAATAAAAATTTTATTTTTGCCCTAAATAAAAAAACAAAGCCGTCGTTAAGGAAAATATCAAGGGGACATCACAGGGACGTGATGCTTGAAAATTCTATTTGACATACATCATGGAGGATAATATGTCTTTAGTAGTTAACAACAACTTAATGGCTTACAACACCACTCGTAACTTGCAATCACACTACGATCGTCTTTCAAACTCAACTCGTAAACTTTCTTCTGGTCTTCGTGTTGACCGTTCTGCTGACGACGCAGCAGGCCTTGCAGTACGTGAATTAATGCGTTCAGATATTTCTGCTTTACATCAAGGTACACGTAACGCTAATGATGCTATTTCTCTTATCCAAACCGCTGACGGTGCATTACAAACCATCGATGAAAAGCTTATTCGTATGAAAGAACTTGCAGAACAAGCTGCAACTGGTACTTACGACTCCGTACAACGTATGATCATTGACTCAGAATACCAAGCAATGGCTTCAGAAATTACCCGTATTTCTAATGCTACTGACTTTAACAATATTAAATTGTTAGATGGTACATTTAGTGGTGATACTCATGACGGTAGTAAAATGGTATCAACTGGTAAATTACTTGTTCACTTTGGTA
>JARHYD010000007.1 GCA_029258655.1 Mailhella sp. | reverse complement strand
GCCACGTCATAATGGTACTCGTTGCAAAGAAATGATTATTGAAATTTTAGAAGAAGATTATAAACCATTATTTATTGATGAAGCAGATAGATTATCAATAGATAGAATAGAAGACTTGCGGAATATTTTTGAAATGACAGGTGTACCTATTGTTAATATATTTAAAATAAAAATAAGTCAAATTATTAGATAATAATTCTAACAGGATACATTAATTTTTAATAATATGTAATTATCTATATAAATTAAATAAGGAAAAATAGAAAGGTGAATGGTAGGGCCCCCCGCCCCACCCTAAGGGTGGCAACCCTACATAGCACTCCCACTACTCAAGCGTAGCTGGTGTTACGGCTGGGGGATTCATCACCGTGTCGCATTCACCTTTTTATATTTATATATAATTATTTATATAGTGTCAACATACTAAAATACATAATTTTTTATTCTCAATTAGATTGAAAAATCTATATTATTCAATACAAAAAACAAAATCTCTTTTCAAAAAATACTATAATAAATTTTATTTTTTATCTTTCTTATGATTAGAGAAAATATTTTTATTTTTTTATATAGTATTGTTATCAAATAAAGGAGATTTTTTATGTCTGAAAAAAAATATGCAACTCTTACTCATACTTTTAATGATATGTGGGAAGATAATCAAGAAGTAACATTAGAATTTCGCTTTGCTAAACCTACAAAAGCAGATATGGCACGTTTTCAAAGCTCTGCTACTAAAAATGGAACTAATGCTAACAGAGAGCTTTTACTTTCTCTTATCCATGAAGAAGATAAACAAAAATTTATTGATGCTTGCGAAGAACACGCAGGGCTTTTAATCACATTTATTAATCCTATTCTTTCTTCTATTGGAGTTAGTGCTGAATTGGGAAAGTAGCACTTACAGCCATACAAAAGGGTGAGGCTTTAGTGAAGTTTTGGCTTCATGAGCCTTGCTCTGACAATTTTGAAGATTTTATTTTTCAAATAGCACAAGCTCAATTTATTGAACAACGTATTATTGAAATACTTGGAAAAATTATACACGGTAATAAGGGATAAAACATGATAACTGATGTATTTGCTGAATTTGGGAATGGAGACCCTATAAAAGGGGAATATATTCTTGTAAATATTGCAAAACAAATAAAAAAAGCAAGAGAATTACATTCTAAAAAGGAATGGCAAAATATGAGTTCCTATGATGCAAGTAAAGCATTATTATGTGAAGTTTATGAAGTACAAAATGCTATTCATAATGAAACAGATAAACGTGTAACAGAAGAGCTACAAGATGTTATTACTGTTGCTGTTAGAATGATCAATAAAGAATATAGCAAATAAGTATTATTTTAGGTTAGTTATGGAAGTATTTAATGTTTTAGCTACAATGAATTTAGTGGATATGGTAAGTAGTCCATTAGATAAAATAAACAAGACCATTGGTACATCAAAAAATAAAATGCAAGAAATGGATAAAGCAATGAATACAGTTCTTACTAATTCAATGTTTCCTCTTGCTATTGCTGCTGGTGCTGTTGTAACTGCTTTTGGGGCTTGTATTACAAAAGCTATTGAATTTGAAAGTTCTATGGCTGATGTGGCTAAAGTAGTTAATTTTACTTCTGAATCTGAATTAAAAGGCATGGAAAAAGCCATATTAGATATGTCTACCCAAATTCCTATGGCTGCAGATGGCATTGCTGCTATTGTAGCAAATGCTGCTCAAAGTGGTGTTGCAAAAGAAAATCTTATGGAATTTGCAGAACAGGCTGCAAAAATGGGGGTTGCTTTTGATTTAACTGGTGACCAAGCAGGTAAAATGATGGCTGATTGGAAAGCGGGTATGGGACTTAGCTTACAACAAACCTATGACCTTGCTGACGCCGTTAACCATTTATCTAATAATATGAATGCAACAGCTCCAGCTCTTGGTGAAGTATTACAAAGAGCTGGAGCCTTAGGTATGGTTGCTGGAGCACTTGAAACGGAAGTGGCTGCACTTGGGGCTGCTTTTTTATCTGCAGGAGCAAGTCCTGAAATTGCTGCTACGGCTTTAAAAAAATTTACAGGCACTCTTACAAAAGGTGCTGCAATGACAGACACGCAAGCAAAAGCTTTTGCTAAGCTTGGTTTTAATGCTGAAGAACTTGCAAAACGTATGCAAGTTGATGCTAAGGGTGCTATTTTTGATGTTATGAATGCCTTAGCAAAAATACCTAAAGAAATGCATGGTGCTATGCTTACACAAATGTTTGGAGAAGAAAGTATTGGTGCTATTGCTCCACTTTTAAAAAATATGGATACATTATCAAATGCTTTTGATTTAGTATCTGATAAAAGTAAATATGCAGGTTCTATGCAAGCAGAATTTGAGGCACGCAGTAAAACTGTTGCCAATGCTATACAGCTTTTACAAAACAAATTAACAAAATTAGGTATTATTATTGGCTCTTATTTACTTCCTGCTGTGAGTTTTTTTATTACAATATTTAGTAAAATAATTGATTGTTTTACTCTAGTTATAGAAACACCACTTGGAAAAGTTTTTACTGAAATTGCTGGAGCTATTAGTTTAGCAACAGCAGCTATTGCAGGATTTTTTCTAGCTTCTAAAGTTGGTGGTTTTATATTACCCATGCTAACAAAAGCAATAACTGCATTAAAAACAAGTTTTTTAACTCTTAGCTTACCTATACAAGTTCTAATTGTAAGTATGGGCTTATTATACCTTGCTTATAAAGCTAATTTTGGTGGTATTGCTGATAGTATCAACTCTTTTTATACAAAAGCAAAAATAGTGTTTCAAGCTATTATTGCTTTGCTTGCTAATTTTAAAAATGGTTCTGCAAGTATTACAGGTGATCTTGCAAAACAAATAAAAGATAATGGATTGGAAAAAGTTGTAACAGTTCTTTTTAAAGTTTTTAGAAGATTAAAAGCTATTGTACTTGGAGTTTTTGAAGGAATAAGTACAACTCTTGGTATGTTTTATAAAGCTTTTGATTTTGTTTTTAGTGGGATTATTTGGCTTGTTGAACAACTTATTACTTTTTTAGGTTTTTTAGGCTTAGCTATTGGCGATAAGACTGTTCAAAATCAAACAAAATATTGGAAGATGTTTGGAAATGTTCTTGGTGTTACTATTGGAATAGCATTAGCTGGTATTGGAGCTTTTAAAGCATGGTCTTTTATTAGTTTAAAATTCAGCAATATTATGAAAAATGTTATTACTGTTACAAAAGGACTTGGAACAGCTTTAAAATTTGTTGCTGCTAATCCTTTAGTGCTTGCTTTTATTGCTTTTATTGCTGTGATTGGACTTGTTATTTATTATTTTGACGATATTGTTGTTTGGCTTGAAAAAATAAAAAATTATTGTGCCAATGCTTTTGGAGCATTAGCTTCTTGGCTTTCTAATCTTTGGAATGATATTGTTACAGGTGTTTCTAATGCCTTTACTGCAGCATGGGAAAGTGTTTCAAATTTTATCAATAAGTTATCAACTTTTTGGGATAATTTAAAATCTCTTCTTGTTGCTCCTTTTAAATTTGCTTTTGAATCTATAAAAACTATTTTAATTGGTGGTTGGAATTTTATTATTGATTTGTTTTCTGGAAAAAGTCTTTATGAAAGTGGTGCAGCTCTTATTAATACGTTTAAAGATGGGATCTTGTCTGCATGGAATGGTCTAAAAGAAAGTTTTACTGATGTTCTTAGTAGCTTACGGGATATGCTTCCTTTTTCTGATGCAAAAGAAGGACCTTTATCTACTCTTACTTTATCAGGAAATAGGCTTATTTCAACAATTGGGGAAGGCGTGGGACAGGCTGCTCCTGCTTTTATTAAAGATGTTAATGGTGTTTTTTCTCAAATAAATCCTACTATTGATAGTCCTACTATTGATAAGGCACTAGATTCATACGTAAATTCTACACCTGTAATTGATTTTGCAACTTCTACACAAAAAAATCATACTAAGATAAATCAATCTAATAAAGAACATGGGAAAACTTCTTATACTATTAATATTCAAAATATTACCTTACCTAATGTTCAGCAAGCTGATGATTTTATAAAGCAACTTGAAAATGAACTTATTTCCTATGGAGTTTAATAATGGGATATTTAACCTTTGATGATGGTTTAGTTACTCTTGACGGTATTACATTAAATGCCATTTTTCAAGATATTAATATAAAAACAAGTGTTCGTTTTGATGAAGCAAAGGTTGATGGTGCTTCGGGAAAAAAGAAAACGCCACAAGGTTTTGAAGATAGTGAAATATCTATTTCCATGATTTTATTAACTGATGATATTAGTGATTGTTATGAAAAATTAGAAGAAATTAATAGCCTTTTCAAAGGTATTGATAAAAATACAAATCCTAAAATTTATACTATTACTAATCGGCATTTATTGGCTCGTGGAGTGCGAGAAGTTGTTTTTGCTAGTCTTGATAGTGTTGAAACAAATAATAGCGATGAAATAAATATTACATTACGTTTTATTGAACATAATCCACCTATTATAAAAATGGAAGAAACAAAAGCTAAACAACCAACAGCAAAAGAATTAGCTGAAGAATCTAAACAAGAAACATTAACTACGGATTATGTATTTACTGTTGAGGATAACTAAAGGGGTTTCACGTCGTTATAATAATATATTTTGTTATATTAAAAAGTTTTGTAAGGGGGTGCAGGGGGATAAACTTTTTCAAAAGTTTTCCCCCTGCAAAAAAATAAAGGATTACTAATGATTGAAGGTATAAGTGTTCGAGCTAAAGTAGGAAAATACGAGATTTTACGCTCTCCTCAAATTACTATTGAAAGTAAAAGACGACAAATCGTAGGAAAAGCAAGCCTTGAAATTCCTGATCCTACAGGTGAAATACGACAAGGAATACAAATTGGTCAGCAAGTTCAAATTATTATGCGTTATCGTTGCCAAAATTCACTTGAGCAAACATGGCAAGGAAAAGTTTTTTCCATAAAAACAAGCTCTGATAATCTTATTGTTATCGCTCAAGGTTTAGAACAAACATTGCTTGATACTTTTATTACTGAAGCATTTTATAATGAGCCTGCAAATCTTGTTGCAAAACGTATTTTACAAAAAACAGGTTTAGCAGTTGGAACTATTGAGATGGGAAATTATATTTTACCTCATCAAATTTTTAGTAATTGCAATATCGCTCAAGCTATAAAACAATTAAGCCAAACCATTAGCCAAAGTTTTCATGTGGATATGACAAAACACGCTCTTTGGCTTGACAATAAACAAACATGGCAATTTATGGACGGTGATGAAAATGGCAATATTTTTATCATTGAAACAGCAAAAAATATAATTAGCCATAAACCTCCGCAAAAAGAAAATGAAATGGGTGAAGTAGAAACTGTTCTTTTACCAAGTCTTACACATTCTCAAATTATAAAAATTCGTGATAGTGTTCGTGATATTATACAAACTGTTCAAGTGCAAGAAGTAGAGCATATAATGCAACTTGGTAAAAATCGTACTATTATTCGCTATGGTAAAAATGAAGGTTGGGGATAAATATGTCGTTACTAGATAATATAAAAAAAGCTATTGAAATTTGTCGGCCTGATTTTAGACATTATTATCGTATTGTAAAAAAAGCTAGAGTTGTCAATGTTTATGCCTCTAATGGTCAATATTATTGCGATGTCCAACCCTTACGAAATGATGAAAATATAGATCAAAAAGAACCTATTATTCCTAAAGTAAGTATTCCTGTTTTTTGGGGTGGAAATAATCGGGGTATCGTTTGTCCACCAAGTATTGGTGTGTTATGTGATCTTTCTTACTATGATGGTGACCCTAATTATCCCTTTATTTCAAATATTCGATGGGATAATAAACATTCTGCTCCACAAGCAGAACTAAATGAATTTGTTATTCAATTAGAAAATGGCACACATATAAAGATTGATAATACTAAAAATATTATCAATATTACTCCTACTAATTATACCATAGAAGTCGGTCAAAATATAAATATTATAGCCAAAAAATCTGTAAATGTCAATGCAAACAATGCATTAGTTACGGCTAAAGAAAATATTACTATCACGGCTCCTCAAATTTTTCAAAATGGAAATGTAAGTAGTGGTGGCTCTGCTGGAGGAAAGGGAAACATTGAAGAAAATGCTGATAGAAAACAAATTGGAAATCTTATATTACATGGAAATCTTACTGTACACGGTGAAATAAAAGGTAATTCCGCTCATATTAGTGGTAATGCCTATGCTGGCTCTCGCTCTGGTGGGGAAATATAAAATTTGAGAAAAAGATGAGTTATTACGAACATAATAAATTAGATTATGATACCTTTTCAATAGGATTAACTATAAATTCATTAATAATTGCTTATAATTTTCCAATATTAAATGATTATTATGTTGGGTGTATTTTTAATTTGATTATTCAAATAATTTTTCTTTCTATTTAAGAATAGAAATATAGCAATATTTGTGCCAATCACAATACTTGAGAATTTACATTCTCACATAAAATGATTGATATTCTCATTTATGGTGAAAG
>JARHYD010000154.1 GCA_029258655.1 Mailhella sp. | reverse complement strand
TAAAGTCATCAGAAAAGCTATGTAGTCCTTCTAAAAAAGTTTGCCATAATTCATTTTTAGGTACTAGTAATACAGCATTACCTAAATTCTGTATATAAACTTCATCTTCAGTAAAACGAAATTTCTTCGGTAAACGAACAGCTTGACTTCTACCATTTTCAAAAATCTTTGCAGTTTCCATAATTCACCTCTTTTAATAAATATATATCGTAATATATATCGTGTCAATAAATTAGGTAGTATATTATGAGAACTATCCCAAATCATCTTTTTATAGCCCATAGCTAAGTGATTGACGATTAATGTAAGCATTTAAAATTTTATATAATAAGGAACAAACAATGAAAGACATTAAAAACATTGCACATAATCTTGTAGGAATAAATCAAATAAATAATCAAGCTATTGTTACAGTTACGACCACTTTAACCAATACAACAAATACGTTTACCAGTTTAGGTGGAGCTATTGGCTCTATAACGACAAGCGAAGATTATAATAAATTGATAAATGAAGCGATAACGTATTCTTATCAAAATATGCATATTCAAGCCCCGAATATGCAGGGTATTTTAGATATAAAAGAAACCCAAATATTCTCTTGCAGTAGTAACCATCAGCTTCCCCAAAAAACCATAAATCAGCCTTTACAAAAGCAACACTCTCAAAAGCAAGGATATTCTAAACCACATAGTACAACAAGAATAGCATCAGAAGCTCAACAAAATCTTATACGTAATTTATGCAATGAAAAAGGCAAAGATCTCAATGCAATCCTTGCCCAATACAATAAAGAGTTATCCACTATAACCAGTGCAGACGCTAATACTATCATACAAGAAATTAAGAATAATAGTAAGAAAATTTAATAAAATAAATCAAAATGTATTAGAAGTAATAAGTCTTTCATATTCTTCATCAATATATTTATCTAATGAATTCTTATCAATTTTCCCTTGCCTTATAATTAAATTAATTTCTTTGATTACTAATAAACTAAATCGCGTCCATGCAATAAGGTTAGTTCTTAATAAAAAAGTAACCATATTTCCACCAGATCTAATTGCAGCATCTCCTACATCAAGTAAACATAGAGTTCCATGAGTAACTAATAACATATGATGCAATTCTGGTGCAGAAGAAAAAGGCAAAGAAAGAGAAAAATTCTCTTTATGATAAAAAACTCTTTTAATTGTATATAGAACTCTTACAAGAAGTTCTGAAATAATTACGGGGATAGATAATGCTAAACCATGTCGTAAATCATATCCTTTTTCAAAAACTTGAACACAAACGGTTGCAAATGTTTGTCTATATTGTCCAAAACTTCCAATATTAATAAATTGTAATAAACTATAAAAAGGAATTGGAATACCAGAGCCTCTAGTCTGACTTCCTGAAGAACCTGCTACATCAGAAAATAAGTGTCCTAACCAATTTATAAAACCTGAAAAAATTTTTGAAATTACAGTTGTACCACTCAATTCAAATTGTTCTGTATTAATAGAAATTATTTTTCCATTATCTACAAAATGAGCTGTATTTGTAAATTGATCTAAAATAGAAAAGAATAATCCTATTAAATCAGGTGAATGTGCAAGATTTTTTATATGGTGATTTAATGTACTCATTTTAAAAAGATTATCTACATCTCCACCATGTCTATGATCATAATTAACTTTAAATTTTCTTTCTAAAAAACCTATTGCACTTTTTGTTGAATCACTACCTTCTTTTGCTCCTTTCCAACCAAATAATTTCGCAAATCTTTGTACTGATGAATCTACGGTACTATCAGCCCATTTAGTTAATAATTTTCCTTCATTTGGTGCTCCAACTAAAAAAATATCAATTAATCCTCCAAGAATACCAATTGTTCCAGCTATCATGTAATCATATCGATCACATTGTGCTTTTTTATAGGTAAAATTTTCATCGATTAATTTGTTTAATGTTTGTAACTCTTGATAAGAAAGAATAGATGTTATGTTTTGATTTAAATTAATATGATGATTTTTAGCATAACTAAAATGTTTTTCAAAAAAATTATCAATAGTATCTGACGTATTAAAATCAATAACCTCTAATTTTTCATAATCATAAGTTTCTATATTATTAAGATTAGGTACTTTTTGAAGGTCTTCAGCCATATCAAGTAATATTAGCTTATCAGTTTTTGACTCTACAATATTTTGTTGAGCTAATAATGAATCCACTTCATTAAGCAATAAATCTATATTAGTTAAAGAATTTTCAGTTGCTTCATGTATAGATTTTAATTCTTCTAATTTATGATTACCAATTACAAGAGCTTCTTGGCTTTTATTTATTCTATCATTATGAATTAATGCTAATTTTTCAAATTCAGAGTAATTATTTTTTGTCATTTTATTTTCCAAATAAGTTTGTAATACTACTTAAACCTTGTTTTGCGAGTGTAGAAGCTGAAAAATATCCTAATTCATTTAAAATATTCACTAAATAATTTGCTTCATCTCTTGATAAATTATCAATTAATACATACTGTTTTATTATTTTTCCTTCTTCATTTTTTGTTTCTTCTTCTCTAAAATAGTTAAGAATATTTTGATAATAGATTTTTTGAGTAGGTTCGGAAGTAATTGTTTGTAATTTTTCTATATTTAATATTCTAGGTAAACGTTGTAGCAATGCTTGCAATTCAGCATGTTGACTAGTAATACTTAATTGTTGTCCTCCTCCAGCCATTGCCTTTAAAGAATAAACTAATTTTTGAATTTTTTCTTCAGATTGCTTTACTTTTTCTCCTAACAGAATACTTTTATTGTATTCTTCTGCCAATTCACCCATTATGAAATTAATATCTTCCATAATAGTATTAATTGCTTTTTGTAAATGTTTGTTTACTGCTAATAAAAGAGCTTCTTTACGTTTTCTTTTTTCAATTTCACTTTGACCTGTTAAATATTTAATTCCTTTATTAGCACCAACACCTATTAAAACAACTGCTCCAATACCTGTTACCATACCTGAAAGACCAAAAAGTCCACCTAATCCCAATGCTGACAATCCTGAAGTTATACCTGCAGCTCCTAGACCTATAACTGAACCTGAAAAATATAACGCAGCCAATGGTACCCCTACTGTTGCTGCACTAGTTGCAATAGCAGTAAAACCTTTTTCTAAACCTTTATCATCAATATTATCATCATAAATTTTATTGTCGTTATTAATTGCTGTTATAAATAATTCTAATTGATCATTCGTAATTTTGTTTCTTTTTGCAAATTCCATAATAAAGCTTGATGAATTATAATCATTACCTTTTGTTTGCATATGAATATTAATTAAATCTTTAGCTAATGAATAAATAATTTCTTGTTGTGCTAATTCATCTAAACTATTACACATAATTTCAGTTAATGTTTCAGTATCTTCTTTATTTGTTTGATATAATAGTAAATCATGTCTATTTGTAATAGAAATCTTTAAACGAGTAATTAATGAATATAATTGTCCAAGTTCTTTTTCATCAATTACTTCATCATCTGATAAAAGAAAATTAATAATAATCTTTAAATATGCCATTTGAATTTCAATAGGCATATCTTCTAAAGCTCTACGTTCTATTTTAGATTCTGATTCTTGATTTTTTGCTGCATCGCGTAATGCTAAAAGCCAAAACCGTAATGCTTCTAAAGATAATGAATGATATGATGATAGTTCAACAGGTTGATCTTTTGCAATAATTATTAATTTTTCTGTTACAGTTTCTTTACCCTTATCATCTTTTTTTACATTTTTTTTATAAAAAACATCTATTATATCTATATATTTAAAATTATATTGTTCAGATAAAAATCCTTTATAATAAAAAGTATCTATAGTTGCTAAAATTCCATTAGTTGCACTACCAAAAATAGTTTGATCATGTACTAATAATACTTTATTAGGAGTAATTGTATTTTTAGCGATTTCTTTAATTGATCCATTTAATTTTTTATCAGGAATGTTTGGAGCAATAAATACATCACCTTGAAATACTGATTTATAATCTTTTGTAATTATTGAAAAAGTATCTGAATGAAAAAGCATATAATTCTCCTATAAAATTATTAAAAATTTATAATTAATAAATAATAAGTTAAAAATATTCCATTTTTAGGAATGTTATTAAATAAAATAATATATTAACCTAATACATCAATATTTATTGATTGTAAATATCATTATAAAATTTTTTTCCTCTAAGCATAATTAATCCATAAATTCCTATAAAGAATTTGAGGATTAAGCTAATGACAGATAAGAATTTAAACTATCAAGTAGGGAAAAATGTTGCTTACAAAAGAAAACAACTTGGTATTACCCAAGCCCAAATGGCAGAATATATCAAAGTAGAAATTGAAACTATTTCTAGAATGGAAAATGGAAAAATTTCTCTTAGTCTTGAAAGATTACAACAATTTTCTGAAATATTAAAATGTTCACCTGCTGATTTTTTACGTCCTATTCCAAAAGAAAATGATGAAATTATTAATGCATTGTCTGATGCTATAATTCCATTACAAAAAGATGAACAAGAATATATTTTAAAATTTGTACATAATACGAGTAACTTTTTTATTAAAAAGAGGAAATAAATAATTATCACTAGCTAATCAGTATACGTTTAGCTCAAATATTCTTTTATATAAAGAAATTTGAACAAAACAAGTTAAAATATAAAAAAACGCTCTATTTAAGAGCGTTTTTTAGGGTTAGAGTGTTTATGAATGAAAGAAAATTTAACGTATGTATTTTCCTAAGAAATTACCATTCATACCGCAATAATAAGTATTACTTCCTTGAATGATTTCAACTGTTTTATTATCTATAATGGTAATGATAATAGGGTCAAAGCCTTGTTCTTCACTAGGGCAAAGAATAGTTTTTCCTTCAACTCTGCAAAGAAGAGCCTCAACGCCGCAAGTATTTCCTGTGTATTCTGATGCAGTATCAAGATCTATTTGTACGCCATTATTTGCTAATGAAATTTTCATTCCACCAGAAAACCCTTCTTCTTGGTATTTATACGTTCCTACAATATTAGAAATATTAGAAGCATTAGAAGGTGTAGGAGAAATTATTTTTACTATCATGCCATTAGTATCAATATCACAAAAGAATTTCTTATAAAGAACATTATTAGATTTTATAAAATTATACGCTTCTGTTCCTTTTTTAGCATATACTGTATCACAAATATCTGTTTCACTGATACAATAACTTACATTAATAACACCATTTTTTTCTTGTAATCCATTTATATAAATTTCTTCACGAGTAGTATTGGGTGCTGGAGCATTAGCAGGTTTTTTTATAAAAAGTTTATCAAGATATTCTTGAAATTCAATAGCTGGAGTTGCAGAATGAGGTGAAAGCTCTGTTTTTTGGTTATCCATACCAATAAATATACCTATTGCACCTGCTTTTTCATCAGAAAAATATATGTTTATATAACTGTCAGTAATTAGGGTATTATAAAATTCTTTGCTATTAATAGCAGTTAATGGAACACGCATAGCATTTTTATAAAGAATTTTTGCATTTCCTAAATTTTCTACAACTTGTTCGCGTCCTAAGTAAACAGTATCCATTTCTGGATCTGGTTTGTCTGTAACTTCATAATCAAGTTTTAGGTAAATATCTTGTTTTTGATCATAATATTCTATATCTTTTACTGTATAAATAATCATTGGAGAGCGTGTATCTTCATATTGTGCTAAATTGGGAACAGTAAAATTATTCGTTACAGCTAAATCTGTTGCAGTGGCAAATTGTAAATCTTTTAAATTATCTATTGCAAAAATAGCTTTTAATAATCCATAAATTACAATTTGTTGATTTTTTTCTGCTAAACCTAAATATCCTAATGGCTTATTATGAACAATATGAATTAAATCTTGTTCTATAAGTTTTTCATGGCGTGAAACAGTTTTTCCATTTACTTCAAAACCTACATACGTAAAGAAAAATTGTTTTTTATCATCGGAAAGCATAAAATCAACTATTAATTTTACTGGTAATTGTTTTTCTATGTCTTGTTTTGCTTTTTCTATTAATTCATTGGATAAAAGAGGCTTTTTTGCATTAATTTCATCAAAAAATCCTTTTACATCATAATTAGCTGTATAACGAATAATTTCTTTTCCTTTATCCGTAGTAAAAGTAGACCATTCACCTTTAGAAATATATTGATAATTTGTAAATACTTGTTCCCAAGTTTTACTTTTATCATATTCTAATGTTGCTTCTTTTACCATTGTTACTTCTGAAGATTCGCAAGCAGTAGTAAGAAGTCCCAAGACTACTAAACATATTCCAAGTATT